>BEHS01000070.1 GCA_002898895.1 bacterium HR16
GACTTAAGGTTGGTGGTGCGGTAGCGTTGTTGGGGAAAGGGGACGAGGTGTGTTTTCGCGGTTATTTTTGTCTTGCATAGCCTTTCTTTGAACAGCCACGGGAAGGTGGCAAGGTTTCAGGGGCGATAGCATACAGCAAGCGACGAAAGGAAGTGTGGTCGCGGGTGCGCAGCAGGGAAAGGGTGAGGGTGAGCGCTTCAGGATACAGGGGAGGTCTGCCTCGCGTGCGAGGCAGGGGGTGGCTTTGGCAGAAGCGTTGAACGAGCGCACAGATGACCGTCGCGCGGAGTGTGCTCAAGGTCGGATTGGTTGGGTAACGGTGTTTCATGTCATAGAGGATACCCTGTCGCTCTCCATTTTTCGAACACCCTCGCACTGCGTTGACGATTGCCCCCAGAGGCGGTATAATTCATGGGTGTGAAAAAGCAAAAGAGGTGGCGCAACCATGATTCTGCCCAATCCCGATATGTTAAATCGGTTCAATAAGTATGCGCTGGTCATGCTGGCGGCGAAGCGTGCACGCCAGCTGCAGGAACAGGGCATCGCTCGCCGTGCGCTGGTAAAAAGCTCTTCCAGCAACCCATTGACCATCGCACTGGAAGAGATTGCTGCCGGGCGGTTAATACCCAGCTTCAATCCTGAACCTTTGCCCGAGCTGATGGAACCCGAAGCGCCGGAAGCGGTGCTGACCGCTGAAGAGTTCGAAGAGGCAATGGCGAAGGTTGTCGAGGCAAACCTTAAGGCTTCCGATAATGGTCATGAGGCATCTGATGCCGCACCGGATGTGGCGGAGCCAGAAGAGGAAGCCGACGAAGATCTGGAGATGGATGAGGAAGAGGAACCTGTGCTTCTTTCAGAGGAGATAGACGAGGTGCTCGGTCTGGATGAGGACGAGCCGGACACGGGCGACCTGTTGGAAGAGGACGACGAGCAACGCACTCTCTTCGAAGACGAGCAGGAGCCTGCTGAGTAGCCGAGACACGGGGTGTTCCTATGCCGGGCGAAGTAGACTACTACGAGACGTTAGGGGTTAGCAGGGACGCGACGCAGGAGGAGATCAAGCGTGCCTACCGGCGCCTCGCGCGTCAGTACCACCCCGATGTGAACCCCGGCGATAAACAAGCCGAAGAGAAGTTCAAAGCCATCAACGAAGCGTACGAGGTGTTAAGCGACCCCGAGAAACGCCGCGCTTACGACCTGTTTGGACGCGCAGGGGTGCGTGGGGGCACGGCGGAACCCGATTTCGGTTTCGGCGACTTCGGCAACATCGGCGACCTGTTTGACCTGTTCTTCGGTTCCGGAGGCGCGCGCACCGAGACGCCTCGTGCACAGCGCGGCAACGACCTGCGCGTGGATGTGGAGGTCACCCTCGAGGAGATTGCTTCCGGTGCACCCAAAACCATCCAGTACGCCCGCTTTCAGACCTGCACGCGCTGTGAAGGCAGCGGCGCGGAGCCGGGCGAAAGCCCCACCACCTGTTCCACCTGTCGCGGTAGCGGGCGCGTGCGCCACACACAGCATACCCTGCTGGGAACTATTTCTACCGTTGTTACCTGTCCCAACTGTCATGGAGAGGGCAGGGTCATCGCGCGTCCGTGCACCCAGTGTCGCGGCGAGGGACGGGTGCGCCAGATGGTGGAGCGCACCATCCGCGTGCCTCTGGGCGTGGAGGACGGAACCGCCGTGCAATTTCTCGGCGAGGGCGACTCGGGCAGGCGCGGCGGTGAGGCGGGCGATCTCTATGTGGTATTTCACGTGCGTCCGCACGAGCGTTTCGAGCGAGACGGCTCCAACCTGCACACGAAGTTAACCATCTCCTTTGCGCAGGCTGCGCTGGGGGCAACGGTGAAGGTGCGTGGACTGGATGAAGATATCGCGCTGGAGATCCCACCCGGCACCCAGCCCGGCAGTGTCATTCGCCTGCAGGGGAAAGGACTGCCCAACCGTCGACAGGGCAGGGGCGACCTGCTGGTGCACATCAACATTCACGTTCCTACCCACCTGAACGAGGTGCAACGCGGGCTCCTGCGCCAGTTCGCCGCGGCGTGTGGCGAACGTTTCACGGACGTGCCCGAAGAAGAGAAGAGCTTCTTCGAAAAGTTCATCAGCGGACTGAAAGGCGAGAAGAGTTAATGCCCCTTGTCTTCCGCATGGCGTAACGCCTGCTCAAGGTCTGCTATCAGGCTCTCCGGCTGTTCCAGCCCAATATGCACCCTCAGTCCCCAGCGCTGTTCCCCATCGTAATCCTCAATAAGCATGGGTAGCGCCAGACTCTCGTAGCCTCCCCAGCTAACGCCGATGTGAAACGTCTTCAGCGCGTCGACCACCCCTACTGCCGCCTCGCGCGAGTTGTGTTTGAGGGTGAACGAGAACAATCCGCTGAATCCGCTCATCTGACGACATGCCAGCTCGTATTGCGGATGAGAGGGCAAGCCCGGATACAGCACGCGATGCACGGCGGGATGCTCGGAAAGCCATTGTGCCACTCTCAGCGCGCTTTGCTGGTGCTGGCGCAGGCGCGCAGGCAGGGTGCGTAGACCACGCAGAATCAACCACGCTGCGAAGGGGTCCAGGATGCCGCCTATGAGCGTCATCTCGCGGTGAATCGCCTCGATATGCTGGCGCGAGGTACACACCACGCCTGCAATCACGTCGCTGTGCCCGCCAAGGTACTTGCTCGCCGAATGCACCACGATGTCCACGCCCATCTGTATCGGACGCTGGAAAACGGGCGTCGCCCAGGTGTTATCGATAATAGTGGTGATGCCATGTGCCCTGGCGAACGCACACACCTCCTCCAGCGGCTGCAACCACAGGTTGATGCTGGTAGGGCTTTCCAGATAGAAGAGGCGCGTGTTGGGGCGCAACGCCTGCTCGAAATCCTCCACACTCGTCCCCCGCACAAAGCTCACTTCCACGCCGAAGCGGTTAAGATAATCCTGTAGCAGTACCCGCGCCGGATAGTAAACGTTCTTGACACATACCACATGGTCGCCGCTACGCAGTTGCGACATCACCGCCGCGCTGATAGCTGCCATACCCGATGCGAAACACCGGGCTTCTTCTGCGCCCTCCAGCGCAGCAATCTTGGCGTTCAGGATGTCCGTGGTCGGGTTGGACTCACGGGTGTAGATATATCGCCCTGCTTTGCGTGACCGAGCCTCCACGCTGGGCGCGGTGAACAGACTGTTCTGAAAGATGGGCGGCACCACCGAGCCCATGTATCGCTCGGGGTCCTCGCCCCAGTGAATACATATCTCCTCAAACGACAGACCGTCGATATCTTCGTTCACTGTGGATATACCTCAAAACGGGTGGTGATGTTTCTGACTGTTATGATACATCTTCGAAGCGCAAAAAGCCAGCTCTTCATGGATGGTCTGGTAAACGTGACCATTCCGTCAAAATCGGTCACAACGGAGCGTGATCTCCCATCGGTGCTTCGCCACGGTTAGATTGGCGGTTCGCCCGGAGGCATGGAAAGCGCCTCTACCTCCAGCAACTGCGGACTACTTTGCGCCCGTACTCCGAAGATGTCCTCCGCTTCTACTGAAACCCGGTATTGCTGGGGGGTACCAGAGAGGTTTGGGGACAGCGTGATGGTGGCACGGTAAATATCCTGCCCTGCGGAGTCCATCGTCAGGGAGGAGCGAGAGCCATCGGGCGCGACAACGACCAGTATTACCGCACGCACACCGTTATCATCTCGCACTTCCACGCTGGCTGTTGCCTGTCCCCCCGTAAAGCGCATCCGTGAGGGTTCTATCTGCAGGGAGCCGATACTGGGAGGTGTCATCGGCTGTGCTCCCGACAGGAACATGCCACACCCGCCCAGGCTCAGAGATAAAGCCAGCGCGAACGGCGCCATCAGAATGCGTCGTCTCATCCCGCTCCTCCCGTTAAGGTAGTATCAATTCGCACTCCACGTTCGCCTTGATCCAGTAACCTTTCCACGGCTCCAGTGTGTTGCGGATGCCGGGTATCAGGTTGGCGTCGTAAATCAGCACATACGAACCCCTGTTCGGATCGTTGGCGTCTTGCTGCCAGCCCCAGGCGTAGTCCTCTATCCATCCCGCCTGCTGTGCCTCCGCCAGCGTGAGTATCTGCTGGTCTTTGCGCACGCGGATTTGCTGTACATCCCACACGACCGCGCCCTGCGCCTGCGTGACGCCGAACAGGTTCCATCCGGGCTGCAGGCGAATGATGCTGGGGGCTTTGACGCCCGACAGCAGACGCTCTACCGCAGCAGGCAAGCGCACCCAGTACGCCTTGCCCGGCTCCAGCGCAGTGATGTCGTTCGCTGTACGGTAGGCTCCCGCAACAGGGTCCCACCACGCGATGCGCAATTGTGCGGGGTCGATGCCCAGTACGCTGGCCGGGTTGGCATCCAGCGGAAGCATCGGCAGGGAGATGATGGACAGACCCGCCGGGAAGGTGCTGCCCAGCCGAAGCGGAGCCACCTCCACGCTCTGCAGGAGAGTGTTGTCGTATTCGTTCATCTCCTCAACGGTGTCACCGGGGTCTACCACCACGGTGATGTCCCGTGTCAACAGTCCCCGGTGCGCATCCCACAGTAGCGATACCGTCTGCGTCTGTTTCGGTTGCAGGACGTCGATGTTCGCCTCACCGATATTTTGCGAACCGTACAGCAGGCGTACCAGCACGCCGTTTGCCGGTTCGTCGCCTCCGTTGCGCACGGTAACGCTCAGTCGGGTGCGCCCATCCTCTTCCGCGGCAAGCAGTTGCATCGGCGTCAGGTCGGGCAAGCCGAGTGCGGTTACCTGCGCTGCTTTGTCCAGCGTCACCCGCTCCAGCCCCGACTCGGCGACTATCTGGAAGGTATAAACGCCCTTCGCAACGAACACACGGTTATCTCCCGTGCCGTTCCACGTAATGCTGAACTGCCCACTGCGCGGGTCAAGACTGTATCGTCGTACAATGGCTCCGGTGTCGCTGGTGTCGGTTCCGGCGAACACGTTCACGCTCACGTTGGCGGTCTGCGACACGTTGAAGCGCAGGGTCACGCCTTCGCGCCCAATCTTGAACTGCTCGCGCGAGAGGGAAACGCCGGTCACTGTCAGCGCGCCCTCTACCAGTTGCACAGACCTTTCTACCGTCTGTTCGCTCTGCGTGCCTTGTGCGGGGATATGCACGCGCACGATGTAGGTTCCTGCAGGCGCGGGCTGGTCGGCGTCGTCCTTGCCATCCCATACGAACCGGTGAGCAGCTGCAGGGAGTGAAGCCAGCGCGTGTAGCGTACGCACCACCTGCCCTGCTTCACTCAACACCTGCACCTGAACGGGCACTTCACCCGTCAGGCGGAACTGTACGCTGAGCACGTCATCTATGCCGTCGCCGTTCGGACTGAAGGGGTTCGGCGCTGCCTGTATATCTTTTATCTCTGCAGACGCGGAGAGGTTCACCGTAAACGTCCACTCTGCGCTGCCCACATTGCCCGCCAGGTCGCTTGCGGATACACGCACGCGGTGTTCGCCCTCGCTCAGCGCGGCGGTCGGCTGGTAGCGCAGGGTAGCGGTGTTTGCATCGTATGTGGCGGTAACCGCATTACCATCTATTTCCATCTGCGGGGAGTTGGGATTGATAACACCGCTATCCACCACCCGCGCAATAATCAGCGGTTGTGCAGAGCGAACGGTTTCTCCCGAAACAGGGGCTACCGGAGACACCTGCGGGGGTATGGTATCCACACTGCTCAGCGGTATCCAGCCGGTGGAGACCGGCGTGCCGTTCTCCTGCAGGCTGACCGTCATCATACCCGTCGAGCCGCGAGTGGGAACCGGGCGCACAAGGGCGGTGAAGGTGAACTCCTGCGACGGCGCAAGCGCAGGCACTGTCGTCGCTCCTGCCGATACAAGGTCAAACGCGCCGGACACCTGCACCTGTACGTTCACCGGCGAGGAAAGGGCTGCGCCCTCGTTGCGCACCAGCACCTGCACCTGCTGGGTACCATCGGGCTGGGGCGTCGCCAAGCCGGTGACGTAGAGCACCGCAGGTATCTGCACGCCCAGCGTTTGCATCCGCCCGATAGCCTGCTCTACTTGCCCTTCGGAGGCGGCGGTGAGCGCGATGGCTTCCTCGAGGGCGTTGTTGTACGTCTGCACTGCGCTTGCCGCCTGCGCGGGGTCGGAGGATTCGATGAACCCTGCCACCGCCGCCAGCAGCTGCATCCGTCGGGCGGTGCCACGATCCACAGTGTCTACCGCCGCGCCTGCTTGCGCCGCAAAGTTCGCATCCTTCGCGGAACCGTCCAGCCAGTTCTGGTTGAGCACCTGCTCGCGGGCGCGGATGCGTTCGTTCACGGTGGCAGTGGCGGCGACCAGTTCGTTTACCGCGGTCTGAAGCTGCTCTGGAGTGACCTGGGCGCTGTTCAACAGGGTTGCAACACGTCGTGCGGCGGTTTCGAACTGCGCAGACTGGCGCGTGCGCCCGCCGTAGACACCTCGTCCGCCGGTTCCGGTGAGCCAGCTGGTAATCTCGTTCAGCAGGCTGGGGCTAACGAGATACTGGATAGCTGCGGGTTCGGGTTTCCCAAGCAAGTCGAAGCCCCATATCGCGTCGAGCCCTGCGTTGGCGCGCATCGAGACGACCGGGGTTGTGGCAGCCTGGAAGACCTTGCCTACCGGCAGCAGTCCATCCGCCACCGAGCCAATGAAATTCAGCACATGCGCCCACCACGGCACATTGCCCAGCAGCACGTCGCGTGAGCTGCGGAGGGTATCGTTTAGCCAGCCGGTTAATAAGCCAAACGGCTGTCCGACTGCCTGCCTCCACTGACGGTCGTTCTGGATGGTATTGCGCACTTCCAGGATACGAGCGCGCATACTTGCGTCATCTCCCGGAAGCGTGCCCGTTTGCTGAATTGTGTGGTCTAGTTCTGGCAGATAGTCTTCGGCGACTAAAAACTTTCCTGATTGCCACCAAGGCTCCACGACCAACGACGAGATAAGCGATACCACCGAGTCGTAGAGCCCCGTGATAGATATCTCGAAGTTGCTCTGTATCGCCTGTTGAATCAAACTATCTATGCTGCCGAACACGCTTCCCAGCACCCTCTCCACTAACTGGTTGTCCGACTTGAAGACACCCCTTTCCACCGTCTGATATGAACCGAAGGTGATGGGTATCTTCTGCAAGAGTCCGGTAATCTCACCACGCACGGTAGCCAGTATACCTTCCAGCGCTGCCTGAATGCGGGAGCGTTGCATCTTCAGCGCGGCCACGAAGGCTTCCGCAGACCCCACCGAGCCGGGAAACTCCTGCAGATAACGTGCTTTCACCAGTTCGAGGTTGGCATCGCTCATGCCCCCCTTCAGGATGTTGAGCGTGTCGTCATAGAATTGGGGGAAGGTTCTTGGGTCCAGGTTTACCAGACGCATGGTATCGTCCAGCGCGCCCTGCACCAGCTTTTGATTCATCTTCCATCCCTTAACGACGGTAAACGAATCGGTCGCCTTTTCAAACAGCTTGAGCTCGCTGGCAAAGAAGAGCGCAAGGTCTACCAGCGCCTTCACCGTCTCTTCAGTATACTGTTTCTGCGCGTCGTAAAGCTCCTTCAGGTAGGGGAAGGCGACCTCGAGGCGCGCCGCCGCGCTCAGCAAGCTGCGCAGTTTCTGCTTGTCTTCGCCGGTTTGCTGAGGCCACTCTCGCAGGTAACGAACGAGCGGGAACATCGGCAAGCCCGTCTCCGGCACAAACCCCAGACGATACTTGTCTTCCAGTCGGCTAACCGCCCTGATCAGTTCCACAACACGCTCTTCGTATCGCATCATCTGGTCGTTCAATTCTACCGCAGGCTCCGGTGGCGACAGAATGGCAAGGTCGTAGGTACCGAGATCGTTTGTATACACACGTGGGTCAGTGTCGTCGTCCTGAATCACTGCCCGAACTTGCACATCGGCAATGGGGGCAGACGGCTTGGAGAACTGACGCTCAATGACCCCACCTCGCACCGCGCCTGGCATCTGTGCCACAGGGGTTCCCTGAAGAGGTATCGGTGCGCTCACATCCTCAAAGCCTATCTTGCTGTAGCGCAGGAAAGCGTTCTTGTAGACGAGGAAACGACGGGTCGCTGTGAACTGCGGTATCTCCTCGTCGGTGGCGGTGACCTCCACGTGGATAAACGGCTCAGAGAAATCTTGAGGCGGGTTGTAGCGCACCGCCAGAGGCAGCTCCTGAATCTGCTCCCCGACGTTTCCTGCGCTGACCTCGATGCGGAAACGGCGTCCGCTCACAATCGTTCCTGTTTCCACCGCCGGCAAGCCCGTTTGCGGTCGCACCCGTATCTGCAAGTCTTTGCCCAGCGCCGCGCCCACCGCACCGTTGAAGTCGGAACGTCCTATCATGCTCTCCGGTATGGCGTACACCTGCAGCCGCAGGTCTTCAGGTAGCATCTTGAAGTCACGTGTCTCTACATCCGTACCCCGGCTGTCTACGGTCAACGAATACCTGCCTTCTCCATCGGTGCGGATAACACCGCCGTTCTCGATGACCACGTTGGCGTTGCGCAGGGGTTTCAACCGCAGCTCGGAGCCTTCCAGCTGCCACGCCAGCACCGTACCGCTCAGCTCCTTCAGTCCTTTGCGCAGCTCCACCTCCACATCGCCTTCTGGTTCGATCTGTCGGAAGCCATCTGCCTCCACATGATAGCGGACGGTGGTGACCGCCAGAGCGGTGAAGGCTTTGCGCGCGGTTTCGATGGGTGTGCCGGGCGCGGTCAATACCTCAGCGTAACGCGCCTCGACAACTGCCTCCAGTTCGCCCGGCTCCTCGACCAGCAGAATGAAAACGAACTGCCCGTTGCGTCCAACCGCTCTCCAGTCCTCGTTGTAGTTCACCGTCGGTGATAAGAAGGTTGGCAGGAGCTTACGCAGTGTACCGCTCAGCCGTACGATGGCGTTGGATACCGGCTCCTGTGTTTCGGCATCCAGCACCACGCCTTTAATCATCACCGTCGCCGTGCCCTTGAAGGGGATGCGAATCGGGTTAACGAACTGCCCTGTCTCGGTCATCTCCGGATGGGTGAAGCGGATGAGCAAGGGTGCGCTCTTGACCTGCAGGTCACGCGATTGCGTTATTGTGCCCTCACAGCCGGTTACGGTCACCGTGGAACGAACGATGCCTACCGTGCCCTCCGGAGTTGTCATGGTGGCGCGAGGTGTGTTGCGCAGGGTAACCCCACCTAAGAAGAAGCCTGTCCCACCCAGCGGTTTGAGCACCACTGTTTGGTCTCCGTTGTCGAAGTCCACCTTCACCAGCGCCTGGCTCAGGTCACCCTCGCCGCTGATGCGTACGCGGATGGCGCCACGCCAGGGCATGTTCACAGGCTCCTGAATGGGTTCGTAATCGATGATGCCCGGTTTGAGGAACGTCACGTCCTCGATACGCAGGTTGCGAGGAACCTGTTTGTACAGTTCCTGCAGTCGCTCCTGCGCAATAGCCAGCGCCTCGTCTGCGCTACGGGCACATACCGTGACAATCACATCGCGCATGCACAGCTTGAGCTTGATGTCCGAGATGTTCCAGAAGTGCCCGTCGTTGAAGTTGCTCTTTCGGATATCGATACTGCCTCCGGGCGGTGAGGCGACCGGAACGACCACGCGCGGCTGGTTGGCACAGTGTCGCGCTTTAATCTCTCGCACCAGCACCTTCGGACCGAGGTTCACCTCATACAGCTGCGAGTCGGGCGGGCAGTCGGTATTGACGGTGATGCGCAGTGGGGGCTGGTTGCCATCCCAGATGCGCAGGTTACCCACTGCGCGCGAAGCAGCACGGATGCGAGCAACCTCCTCGGGCGATAACAACCGTGCTGTGCCGGGGGGAACACGTGCGGAGCGCGTGTTGCTTAATCCAAACACTGCAGGCGGTATATTGAACACTTGCACCCCCAGCGGTATCCGGTTCTGTAGTGCGCCGATCTCGACGCCGTTGTAGGAGATATACATATCAAAAGGCACGAGATTGTACGTCACCTGGATGCTGTTGTCGAACTCCATCATCGCCTGCTCGATATTCTCGAACTGCATGCCACCGATGCCTGCTCCACCCGAGTAGAGCGGGAACACCTTGAAGACGATTTCCTGCCCGGGCGCAAGATAGGCGTGGCTTATCTGCGGCTCGATACCCACCTGCCCATTGACCGCATCATCTGGAGCCACGTTCACATCTACCGCAGGCTCCGTGCCAATGTTGCGGATGCGATAGGTCTGCACGCGAGTGGTGGGGTTCTCGCTAATCAGGTCCACCACCAGCTGCGCCTGAGAGGGGCGCACCTGCACCGTTGCCTGCGCCTCGTCGGCCATCTCTTCAGGCTCGCCGACGGTTCGCGCGACAAACCGCCAGCTGTAGCTGCTGCTCTGTGCGTTCTGGAAATGGCAGGCGAAGGTGAGATTCACCGTGCTATTCGGCTGAATGATAATCGGCTCGTCGAAGCTACCCTCGCCGATAAAGCCCGCAGGTGCATCATCGTAGGCGTTCAGCACGCTCACCTGCACCTGATGGGGACGGCTGTCGTTGTTGCGCAAGGAGACCATGAACCGCTGATCATAGTCCCTGCGAGCCTCAAATCGTATTTGACCGTCGACAAACGCTATGCCCTTCGTGACGGTGACAGTGCGCTCCTCGCTCTGGGAGGTGCCGTAGGCGTTGGTGCTTCGCGCGATGAAAACATAGCGGGCGTTCCTTCTCAGGTTGCGCAGGGTGACGCTGTGTTGCGTGCCCGCTTCACCCGTAACCGTCGTCCATTCAACGTCCGACGTGCTGCGGTACAGCACCTCGGTGGTGGCGGACACGTGCGTGTTCCAGCGGATGGTGAGGTCGGTCGTCCCTATGACGGCGCCGCTGCCGGGCGTCAGGTTCGTAATAATGGGCTCGGCGATGATGCGCAGGGTGCGCTGGGCAGAGACCTGCAGGCTGTACGCGCTGGCGGTGGCGGTCACCGTAAACACCACGTCACAGCTGGTAACGTTGGACGGCACGCGGATGCGCAGACGTTGCTGTGTCTGCTGGCCGGGTACCAACCGCAGGCTCAGTTCACTCAAGTCGCCCCAGCCTTCGGGCAGTCCGGTGACCTGCAACACCGGAGTCAGCTCCAGTTGTCCGTTGTTGCGCAGCACAATATCGATGTCCACCGTCTGTCCGGGCGCGACGGGCACAGGCGGCTCCGAGACCGAAACCAGCTCCAGAGCAGGGCGAGGCGTCACGTTAATTGCCAGCACCTGCGCCAGCGAGTTGTTCTCCTCACTGCTTTCGGGAACGAGGTTATCGGGGTCAATCACCGCCGTCAGCGGGTGGTTATTGCCCTGGATGGCGGGCCATTCCACCACGATTTGCCTGCTGCCGCCCGGCTCCGGCGCGAGCACAGCGAGATTGCGCTGGAACACCCCACCGATGCTGATACGCACCGGCACGTTGCCCTGATAGGCGGCGCCATTGTTCAGCACCTGCATCCGCACACGCACCACATCGCCCTGACGCACGCCCTCGGTGGGTTCGTACTGCAGATCGCCGAACTGGAAATCGGGAGCTCCGGCGGGATAGTCCACCACGTGGTTGAGCACGTTGTTATTCTCGTCGCCCTCGGCGATAGTGTTGCTGGGGTCAACCTCCGCGCGGATGGCTCTCGTACCGCCAGGAGTCACCGTCCACCGAAGCGGGATGTCTGTGGTTCCACCTTCGGAGATGTTCACGCTCGCTTCCACCGGCGTCAGGCGCACGCCGTCCACTTCTGCTGCCACGCTGAGGCGTCCCTGATATGCTCCCGAACTGCGCACGCGCACCACCACGTTGGCGGTGTCGCCCGCTGCTTTGCCCACCGGCAGGATGACGATAGCGTCCACGGTGAAGTCCACCGGCGCGACGGTTACCGCCAGCTGCTGTTCGGAGGCGTTATTGTCCTCGCTGCTTTCAGACACCACGTTTTCGGGGTCTACGACGACCCGCACCTGCGGGTTGTCCAGCGGGCGGTCAATTGTCCACAGGATGCTGACGTCCGTGCTCACGCCAGAGTCCAGTCCACCGATCAACGCTTGTGCTACGCCCTGTCCGTTCACGAAGAGACGTACGGGGATGCCCTGCGGATAGCCTATCGGCAGGCGGAAGTTGCCTCCTTCGTTACGAATACTTGTGTTCACACGCACAACGCTGCCGAATCGCAGGTCGCCCGGCACCACCACCGACATCTGCGACAGCACGAAATCGGGGGGAGGAACTACCGGCAGGTCGGTTTCCACCGTGTTATTATCCGGTTGGGTATCCTCAATCTCTTCGGGCGCCAGGCGCACGCGCAGACGCACTGCGCCCATCGGCCGCTCGGATGCGATATTGATACGCTGGTCCAGCCCCTGTATCAGGCTCGGCACACTGGCGGAAGCTCGCGCCAGCACGCGCCCCTCGCCGTCCAGATGCTCCAGCGAGAGGGTTCCACTCCCTGCTACCTGCCCACCCAGATTGCGCACGCGCACGGTGGTGACGAATTGCTGTCCAACCTGCGGGTTGGTGGGAAGGAGCTCCATGTCCGACAGCGCGATATCGGGTGCGAGCACCTCGGGCAGGGCTACTTCGCGCACGTTGTTGGCGGTATTTGCCTCTCCCAATGTCCGATTGGGGTCCACAATTGCCTGCAGGCGGTGTTGCCCCGCTCGCGCTGTGTAGTCGATGCGCACTATCTGGCTGGCGCCAGGCGGAATGGGCGGTACCAGGTTAACTGTTGTCAGCACGGTGTCGCTCAGCCGAAACTCTATCGGTACAGGCACGTTAATACGCCCCTGTCCCGCATTACGTACCTCCACCGCTATACTCACCCTCTGCCTCATGACGAACGAATCCGGCGAGAAGGTGAGGTTGGTTATTTCCAGGTCCGGCGGAATGACCTCCGGCAGGTCTAGTGAGGCGCGGTTGTTGTCGGTGTTGGCGTCGGGCAGGCGGAAATAGGGGTCCGCCACCACGCGCATCGTGTGCGTGCCTGTAACAGCCGTCCACTGTGCGGAGACGGGCTGAGATGCGCCCTCTGCAAGCCCGTTCAGTGTGAGCAGCGTCACCGAGTTGTTGTCTATCAGGAACTGCACCGCAATCTGGCGCAGGGTAGTGCCACCCGCATTGCGCACCACCGCCTGCAGGTTTACCTGCTGACCATAGGCGATGTCGGCAGAGGGCACGTGCGATAGCGATTCCACCACCACGTCGGGTTGGGCGATGTCGGGGATACGCGCCTCGGCGCGCTCGCGCACCGTCGGGTCGCTCGAACGGATGCCGTTGTTGGTCTCATCGCTTTCGCCTGCCTCGTCCAGGTCGTCCACCTGCGCGCCGATTGTCTGATTGACACCGCCTCGCACCTCGAAGGGGATGACCACCTCCGCGCTGGCTCCCTGTGCCAGACCTCCCTGTACACGCGCGCTACCGCTCACGGGCATCGGGTTCCCGGTAGCACCTGGCAGCAGAAGCACTCGGAAGTCGTTCAGGGTATCTGCTCCGTTGTTCGTTACGCTGACTACCGCTTCGATGCGCTGCCCGTCTACCAGCCCCTCCGCAGGCTGGATGCGTACTCCGCTTATCACAAGATCAGGGGCGGGCACAGGTGGGAACTCCAGCACCTGTCCGTTGTTGCTCTCGCTGGTTTCGCTCACCCAGTTGTAGTAGTCTGCCACTACCCGCAGGCGTGAGTCGTTGCCGCGCAGGCGTACAGGCAGAGCAATGTCGGTTACGGAGTTTGCGCCCAGGCTGGGTATGTCCTGAGAGCCTACCACCCGTTCGTTCGCACCACCCGCTGAGGCAAACAGCACTATCCTGAACGCTTGCGACGCCGCATCCGTACCTTCGTTGCGAACGCGCACGTTCGCGGTGACCACCTGTCCATCTTTGAGATTCTCAGAGGGGGTGATTGTAACGTTCGCCACCTGCAGGTCCCGGTCGGGCACGACCGTAATCGTTGCGCTATCTTCATCCACGCGCCCTGCGCTGTCGCGTACGCGCAAGGAGATGAGGTACTGCCCCAGTACATCCCATCGGTAGGGTACCTGCACGCCGGTAGCGTCGTCGAACTGACCATCGTTGTCTAAATCCCACTCGTAGGAGACAATCTGATCCACCGAGTTGGAAGCGGAGGCGTCCAGAATCACCTCGCGTCCACGCCCTACGGTGCGATCGGGAATGAGTGCTTGAATACCAGCCGCGCCACCGAAGAAGAAGGTGAGGGTAACCTCCCATGTTTGCCCCGGCGCAAGGTCGCCGATGTTCCACTGCAGTCCCACGCCTGCGTCAGCAGTACCGGAGGTGGGATAGCGCGTCTGGTTGTTCAGTTCGCCGTCGTCCCAGTCGTCGTGAAGCATGTAGCTCCATTGCCCTACACCATGCCTTGAGGAGCGGATACTGCCGGTGAAACCGACCCGATAATAGCTATCATCGTTCATGAACACCGAATCGGAGCCAGCGTTGTACCAGGCGTAGTCACCGCCTGCGCCCGCGATATCGAAGTCGATGGTCTGGAAGAAGCGAACATCCTGAATAGGCTGAGAGCCGGTGTTGGTGAGCACGTAGGTGATGTTGAACTGGCGCGATGCGCCCGGGTAAAACTGCACCCGCCGAATAATGCGCAGGGAACGCCCGTTCGCGCTGTGCGAGATGATAGCTTCCGCCAGGCGGTCGGGCTGCAGTTCGCGGAAGCCCTGCTCTACCGTCATGTTCTCGGATGGCACGATGCCGTTCCAATCGGGCGTCCACACGCCGTAATGTTCCAGGTACACGGCGTCTGCCGTGCGCCCCTCCGCATAGCGGAAAATCCACGTGTTACTGCTGCGAGGACCTACGCGGATATTCAGCAGGTCGTTCTGCGCCACGAAGTCCTGCCCATCCAGCCCGCGCGTATCGAGGTCAGGCTTCTCCTGCGCGAAGATGTTTGCTGCACTCAGCAGCCAGATGCTCACCCAGGCAAACGCAAGGAATGTGGCTCTCATACTTTCCATCCTCCTCCAGACAAAAGCTTTGCTGGCTCTATCGTTTGAGGACGATCGGCACGACCGCTCGTGTTTGCTCCAGTTCATCTGTAACAGCGGTTACTTCTATCAGATAGGCTCCAGCAGGCAGAGCTGCCCCCGAGGCGTCTCTGCCGTCCCACTGCACGCTTTGTAGCCCCGCGCTACGGGATGCCGCCCTTTCTATTTCTCGTACCGGCTTGCCACTCGCAGAGAGTACCTGCACTCGCGTGCTGGCGGCTTTGCTGAGCACGAACTGCAGACTAATGGCTCCACCGCGTGTTTGCTGCGCTTTTACCTGCGTGATGCGCAGGGGCAGCTGGGCATCGGTATCCATCTCCACCACGAACTGGCGGCGCGTGACGCCTCTGCCGCTGCGGAAGGTGTAGGAGGGGGCGGTGCGCATCCACAGACGACGGCCCGTTTCCACATCCAGCAGTCTCAGGTTCACATGCCGAGGAACCTTCGCCACGTTCTCCCAGCGCAACACCACATCGGTGTCCTCGACATCCGTCTCCACCGTGAACTCCCAGCGGGTACGCGCCCGGCTGAAGGCGCGAACGTCTACCGAACCGCCGTGTGCGAAGATAAGGCGAACCCGTGCCGGATTACCCGGGGCAGGTGGTGGGTCTATGAAAGCGCGGGAGACTTTGCTCTGTCCGAAGAGGTTATCCGTATCTTGATAAACGCCTGCCTGAGCGCTGAGGCGTACGCTCCATGCGCGAAAAACCTCGTTTTGTGCAGAAACCGTACTCGCTAACAGCACCAATCCGAGCAGTAAACAGCGCACCATGACGATCCCCTCCTCACATGTTGTAAGTGAGAACATGGATGCTCTGCCGGGAGAGCTGCCGTACATTTTCGTTGGCAAAATTATCGGTGAAGTTGAGAGATTCCTCTAGGTTTTGTTTGCTGGAGAGGGAATTTTTGGGAAAATGCTACTTCTCCGAGCCGGGCAGGTTGAACCACCGACGCTGACCGGCGACGTACAATAGCGTTCCCCCAACGATACCCACCACGTAACCGTAGGGCAGACCTACCACCGCCATCGCCACCAGTAAGGCGAGCCACAGTTCCGCCGGTTGCGACATCCGGTCGCGCAATAGCACCATCAGTCCCAGCCCCTCGAACAGCAACACCACGCCCAGAATGGGCATAGGGAACACCTGCACCGCCTGGTGGAAACCCTCGCTGAGAAAAAGCCCTGTGAGCAGGTACATCCCACCGTAGATGATGGGTGCGCCTCCGG
>BEHS01000071.1 GCA_002898895.1 bacterium HR16
TGGCTCGCCGAAAATCTCCCAAACACTTTGGTCTTCCACGGCGACGGTACGGATATAGAACTCTTGGAGCGCGAGGGGCTCTACCGCTGCGACGTCGCATAGTGCGCCGAACCAGCGGGCGTTACGTTGCGCCAGTTCCTCGCGCAGGTCGCACACCGCCACCAGCTCTATTTCGGGGATAAACGGTACGGCAGGGAAGAGCGAATGGGTAGCATGTCCTCCGCAACCCACAAAAGCGATACGCGCTTTCTTGACCTCTGGCATGGCTTTTTCTCTCCTTTTTCTTCTGGGTGTTGATACCTCATTCGATAGATGCTGAGAGGAATCCACCTGCTTGTTGAACGATGTGTGGTAGAATCGTGCTAACGGGGGAGCAGGGATCGCACTCTGCCCGCCCTGCAGGAGGCAGCGAGAGGGCAGAAGAGGGTGAATGGACGGCTTATCACAAGGAGGGACGAGGTGCTTCTGGAAGCCATCGAGTTTGCAGTAGAGCGACATCGCGGGCAGTGGCGCAAGGGCACGAAGGTTCCCTACGTGCTACATCCGCTCAACGTGGGCTACTTGCTGTTACAGCATGGCTGTCCGGATGAGGTAGCGGTGGCGGGATTTTTGCACGACACGCTCGAGGACACCGTGACAACGGTGGAGGAACTGCGTGAGCGGTTCGGCGAGCGGGTAGCCTGGCTGGTACAGCAGGTGACGGAGCCAGACAAGTCGCAACCTTGGGAAGTGCGTAAGCGACATACTGTGGAACACCTGCGGCGTGTGCAAGACGAAGACGTGTTGCTGATCGCCTGTGCGGATAAGCTGGACAACCTGCAAATGATTCGCGAGGGGATGCGGACACATGGTGTGGAGGTATGGGAGCGCTTCAAAGCGCCACTACCCGCACAACGCTGGTACTATACCACGCTGATGGAGATTTTTCAGCAACGACTCACCAGGGAGCCGGGCGCTACGCTCGCGGCGCGGACGATGGAAGTGGCTCGTCAGGTGTTTGGAGAGTAACCGGCTCGAAGCAGGGTTGCCCGTCGACAATTCGCAGGTAGTACGCCTCTACCGCAATGCCCGTGAACCGCTCGTGCAAGATGCGTGCCGCTGCTTGCAGATCTGCCGTTTGCTTCTGCACCGTTCGCTCCGGCGACAGGCGATACCGCTCATAAAAACCGCAACTCTGGTGGGCAATAAGGATGACACGCTGTATCCTGTGCGCGTCTACCAGAAAGGAGATATGTCTGCGTGCCATCTCGTGCTCCCACACGGTGAGCACATCCAGACACAACCATGCCGCTCCACCCGGCACGATGAAGCGGTCATACCACTCTTCACCAAGAGTCTGCCGGATGAAATGCTCGCAGGCGGGGGCAAACCGCCCATCGGAGCAGTAGATTACCAGGGTATGTGCAAACTCCTCTCTGACCTTTTGCTCCACAGGAAAATCCCTCTCTACCGCGAATCGCTTGTCATGACAAACTGTTGTTACAGGAGATAGCGATGACCTCTCGTGAACGGGTGCTTGCTGCTATTGAGTTTCGCGGTCCCGACCGCGTACCCTTCCAGCACGCGGTGTTCCCCGGCGCGTTCTGGCGTCATGGGCAGAAGCTGGTAGACTTTTTGAACGCTCGTCCGGACGATTTCGGGGCGCGAAACTTCTCTATCCCGCCGGAGCCTCAGGTAGAAGGCGATATCGAGGAGTACGTAGACCAGTGGGGCAGTCGGTGGCTGAGGCGCAAGGGCTATAGCGCGGGCGAGGTGAAAGAGGCTCCTCTCAAAAGCTGGGACCAGCTGCGCGACTATCAGTTTCCACCTGTGCCCGACGACAGCGTGTTTGAGGACATCGCCCGACGCCTGCAATCCCCGGAGTGTGACTGGTTCCGCACCGGAGGGGGAGGCACACTGTTCGAACAGATGCAGTGGCTGCGCACCAGCGAGCAGTTGTTTATGGACCTCGCAGAGGAGCCGGAACCCCTGCATGAGCTCGCCGACCGCCTCGTGGACTGGAACCTGCGGCATATTTACGGGTGGCTGAAGGCAGGCGTGGACGGCATCACCTTCGCCGACGACTGGGGTGCACAGGACAGATTGCTGATCAGTCCGCGCCAGTGGCGTTCATTCTTCAAGCCGCGCTACGCCCGCATGTTTGAGCCGATTAAGAATGCGGGCAAGAAGATATTCTTCCACACCGACGGGTGGACAGTGGACATCTGGGACGACCTCATAGAGATCGGCGTAGACGTGCTGAACCCACAACATCCGCTGATGCCGCGCCAGCTGCTGGAGGAGAAGCTCGCGGGCAAAGTGTGCGTGCGCTCCGACCTGGACCGCCAGTACATTATCCCCTTCGGCACGCCGGAGCAGGTGCGCCAGCATGTAAAGGAGACGGTGGAGCTTTTCGGCAGATTCAACGGCGGGCTGATTCTGCACGGCGAAATCGGTCCCGATGTGCCTTGGGAGAACATCGTGGCGATGTACGAGGCGTTCGAGGAGTTCGGGAGATATTAACGGGTAACTATAAGGTTTTCACCGCGGCACGGACGTTTTGTCCGTGGCTCACGTGCATGATGCACGTACCACTGTCTGGCGTGTTTGGTTCCCAGCACGCCTCCTCTTGGCAGTGGCTCGATTCGTCGGTCTGCAGATGGTGTTGTCCCGATTGATTCAATGCCCTCGTCTATATACCGTTGCCACCGGTCGAACTCAGTAAGCAGCTGCGGCAGGCTATGATGCAGCAACTGCGTTATTTGCTGCTGGCTGCTCTGGGAGGGGCGTCGCAAAATCTGTTGTGTTTTCGTCGTCCATGCTGTGAGCAGAACACGTACGTGCTCACCCTGTTGCAGCGCACCTGCCAAAGATTGCCTGTGAGCAGGTGAGATAGAGGCAATCCGATACAGCTGCAATTGCAGGATTTGTTGCTGAGCGACGACGTGGCTCACGGCATCCAGACGTGCTGATGCCTGCTTGGGCAAGGGCGACTTCCTGAGTTCTTTGGGTAATGGCAACTCTGCGATGCGCTTCATTGCCAGCAGAGCCAGGCTCAGCGATTGCCTGCAGCGCAGCCAATCTCGCCGCTCGGCAGCCAACGCTGCATGTCTGCACAGTGTATAGACCAAATCATCCAGAACGGACCACCTCTGCCAGACGATATGGCTATTTGGTACTTCGATGAGCAAGTCGTCAGAGGTGCTGGAAGCGCGGAAAAGGTCGTTGAGGTGCTCCCCAACCATGCGGAGGTCATATTGCGCATTCGCGCGAAGGCTGGCTGCGGTACGCTGGGTCACTTTCCAGATAGGCGGACGTAAATCCAGCGATTCCTCTAACCGCCTGAGTTCCTGGTCTCTCCTCACCTCCTCAGACCACGCCAGCCACAGCATGGCCCCAAGCAGCACCATGCATGTGGCAAGGATAATCCAGGCGTTCCGTGTGACCTTGGGAAGTTGCTCTGGACGGTTCATTAGCGCGTTCCACAGTTCTTTATCCACGTAGAGCAGGGACAAGGCAGCGAGATTAGCAAAATATACCAGCACCATCAGCATCTCCACATTGGCGACGGAAGGAGAAGTGCTGAGCCATTGGATGATAATGGCAAGCGGTATGCCGGCTGTCAGTGTCAAAGCGATACCTCTGCAGATTACTCGAACCCTGTGTGCACCAAAGCGGGTATACATAGCAGACCAGAGCCTGCCGTGTGGGTCGGCGGGCAGTAGCAGAATCTGTAACGCCAGCGCGAACCCCACGATGGGCATAACCCATGTGAGGAAGAGTTCCGCAGTGTTCATAGTTGCACCCCCGCGTAGCCTGATTCGGCGAGGTTTAACCTAACCCGCTCTCCATTCCCTCGACCCTCTGGCGAGAGGGGATGTTTCTACCACCAAGTAGGCTCGCGCCCGCCGCAGTTATGAGGAAGACAGCCGTATCGTGTCGTAACTCCCGCCATTTCCACATGGCAAGCACCAGTAACCCAGAGGCGACCAGACGGGGCATTAGGCTGGATGTGAACACTAAGGGTTGCGTTGTCTCTCGATGCGAATTCCACCGCAAGATGGTCTCGACAAAAACAGCCGTCATGTACGGGAAAAACAGCGTCAACGCTGCCAAATCGCTGAGGTCACCAAGCCCCAGTGTGGGATAACTGGCGACCGTGCCGATAAAGAATACTTGAGTTGCCAGCCTGCCGAATGCGACCGCTGGGGGCAGCGCAAAGCGTTCAATCTCTCGCTTCAGGGCGCGGGTCAACGCCAGTGAGAGGACGAACGATACCAGCAGCAAGAGATAGCCAGCGCACCAGTAGTACGTTTTCCCAGCGAACACGTGAGGCAAGGCAAGATAAACAACCCCTCCCCACACCAGCAAGGTGATAAGCGTCCCGACCATTCGCCTGGACACCTTTCTCGCCTCCGGGTGAACCTGCTTCAGCTAAATTACTGTTTCTACCCACATGATAACTCCTGGCGCATCAAACGTCAATCTGTACCATCTGCCCACCGCCAGCCTGCAGGCGAAGGCGGACGACATTACCCTTTACAGAACGCACTCGCCTGCCCTCGTACAGCGTAATACCTTCTACCTCACGGGCGAAGCGAATTTCCACCTCGCGCGGGGGGATGTCGTTCCAGCCTTTGCTTACGCGGCAGTCTACCACCATCGCCAGCGGGGGCTTGCCCTTCTGAGCCAGAACGCCCACCAGCAGGTCGTCGTCCATCGCCTGCACGATTTGTCCTTCCGCAGGGCGCACGAAAGGCGGATTATCTGCGGGCAGCTTCTCTTGCCGGAAGGCTGTGGCGAACACACCGGTGCATTCTCGTCCGATAACCTTGTCACCCCATGCTGAGATGCGCAGGTTGGTCTCCTTCGCCACCGGATAGAGTGGGGTCAACGCCTTCTGCGCTTCCACGAGGGTCTCGTACTGCCCATAGTGCTGGATGGCACCGCCGTTATAGGTAAAGTACCAGATACCCTGTGCGCCGTACGCTAGCGCGAGGTACGCTGGGAAACGCACCAGCGAGTCGCTGGGCAGGTAGCCGAAGCTGTCTTTGTCGGTCTTACCGTTGTCGGGATGCGTTACGTTGAACATGGGCCAGAAGATGACGCCATGCTGCCGGCACTGGCGCCAGTATGCAGCGTATGCGTTCACGGTGCGCAGAGCCAGCTGCTCGGCGGATAGTTGCCACTCGTAGAGGGTAGGGTATATCTGCGGGTTAGCTATCGGGTTGTTGTGTCGGGCGAGGTTTTCAGGAGGTATCCACCCGCACAGCCAGGGCATCAGGTGCGGCCTGGGCTGTTCGAACAGGAAGCGTGTGCATTGTGCGGAGCGAGACGTGACCTCACCCTGGTCGTCGCCGATCATGAAGCCCAGCAGGGCGGGATGTTTGCCGATCCGCTCGTAAAGCCACTGCAGTTCCGCCAGGCTGGCAGGGTGGTGGGAAGGGTGCTCGTAAGGCTCTTCGGAGCGCTTGCCACCCCACGGGCGGTCGTTTTTCGTGTACGTATCGAACATCACCCATAGACGGTGCTTGCGTGCCATGTCCAGCTCGCGTACACCTTTGTCGGCATCGGCGTAGTTGTCCAGCTGCATGTATCGCCCCGCCATCACCACGTTGAAGCCTGCTTCTCTATAAAGGCGTAGTTCCGCATCGGTCGCGGACGGTCCCCACCATGCGCCGATAATGAAACCGCGATGTCGAAATTGCCACGCTTCCATCGGTTTGATCGCCATCGTCTCTGCTCCTTCCGCTCGTATTGGTACCCGTTGTTCCACAGTACCTGCGTGTCTTCCTGTGTACGCTACCTTCAAGATGCGGCGGGCGCATTTCTCCACACGGCTCGGCAGGAGCCTCGCGCTCCTTCGAGAATGAGGTTTAAGGAACCACTGGGGTAATCCGGTAACGGAGGCATGTACCTGTGCAGGTGAATCGTATCTACCTGATGGACTGTCGGGAAGGCATGAAGCAGATGCCTGCGGGCTGTGTAGACCTGATTGTGACCGACCCGCCGTTTGCGATTGAGTTCCGCGCCAAACGCTCTAACTACAACCGCACACAGGAGCGGGTGCTGGAAGGCTACACCGAAATCCCCGCAGAGGAATACTACCCTTTCACCCTCTCCTGGATGCGTGAGGCGTACCGCGTGCTGAAAGATTCGGGGAGTATGTATGTGTTCTCGGGCTGGAACAACCTGCGCGACATCCTGAACGCACTGGAAGAGATTGGCTTTATCACCGTCAACCACATCATCTGGAAGTACCAGTTCGGCGTGTATACGAAGCGGCGGTTTGTGACCTCGCACTATCATTGCCTGTACGTATGCAAGGACGACAGGCTGCGCAGGTTCTATCCTGACAGCCGATTTCCCGCTACCCGCACGAAGGAGGGCAACCCCCGTTATCGCGATATGGAAGATGTATGGGTGATTCCTCGTGAGTACTGGAACGGTGATGTGAAGACCCCAACCAAACTGCCTGCGGAGCTCGTTCGCAAGATTCTGCAGTACTCATCGGTGGAAGGAGATTTGGTGCTGGACCCGTTTCTCGGCTCGGGGCAGGTTGCTGTCATAGCGAAGGAGATGGGCAGGAGATATGTTGGGTTTGAGGTTGTGCCGGAATATTACCAGCTGGCGCAACAACGGCTGGAGCAAGAAATTTATCGTGTAAAAGCGAACCTTTAGATACACCATCTCGTTTCGACCGGTAGGTATATGTCGTCATCACGAGTACAACTTGAGGAACGCCTCTCCGAAGAGGGAGTCTCCCCGGAACCGCCTGCTCGTCAGCCCGCGTTGAGGAGCGCGCTGGTTCTTGCCCTGTTATGTGAAGTGCTGGTTATCTTCTGGATTGTGGCTTCCGAGGTGCCCGGCAAGGTGTTTATCAGCTCGTGGTCTATTGTGATGCCGGGCATCTTTCTGCTGGCTCTGCTGGCGCTGGTGCGGCGATGGTTTCCTCGTTTTACCAACTCGCACGCGATGTTGCTGGTCTACACCTGCCTGAGCGCAACCGCCTGCCTTGTCGGTTATGGTGCGTTGCAGTTGATGTTCCCTGCGGTGTCGTGGATGCGCTACTACAGCACCTATCCGAGCTGGTCGCGCATAATGGCGCTTTTGCCTGACTGGGTAGCGCCGACGGACCGCGATGTGCTACGGGGGCTGTTCTACGGCAACAGCGTGCCCGACCTGCGGGTGTGGCTGCCCACCATGCTGGCGTGGGGTGGGATGAGCTTTGTGTTTGCGGTGGTGATGATTGCGCTGGCTCTGCTGATGAGTCAGTCATGGATTCGGGAGGAGAAGCTCACCTTTCCGATAGTGATGCTACCTCTGGAGATGTGTCAGCCACGTACCCCGCTGTGGCGCAGTGGGCTGTTCTGGTTCGGCTTTGCCGTGCCTGCGGTGCTGGAGAGCCTGCTTGCGCTGAATTTCTACTTCCCTTCTGTGCCCGCCATCCAGCTAAAACATGTGGACTTCACCACCTTCCTCTTCCCCGACCGTCCCTGGAGCGCGGGCGCGCCCTGGCTGATTGGCTTCACGCCGTTCGTGATAGGCTTTGCGTTTCTGGCTCCGGCGGACATCAGCTTCTCGGTGTTCCTGTTCGGAATCGGCGACCGGCTGGCGCTGGTACTCGCCGCGTATCTGGGGTGGGACCTGCCTTCGGCGGGTTCATATGCACGACGGATGCCCTACCTCGCCCAGCAGAACGTGGGTGCGTTTATGGCGTTTGGGGGACTGGTGCTGTGGCGGTGGCTGAGGCGTTACCGACAGCGCGCGCACGAGCGGTGGGAGACAGGGGCGCTCGCAGTGGCAGTGACGGGGGTGGTACTGCTCGCGGTGTTCTTCCACCTGCTGGGAATGGCGTGGTGGACGGGCTTGCTGCTCATCGGGACAATCCTCATGTATGCTATTGCGCTCAGCAGAGTAAGGGCAGAGTCGGGGGCAGCGTGGGCGTTCGGGTCGTTCGGTGGAGCACACGGCAACATGGTCTCTCTGCTGGGCAGCGGCAGTTTCTCGCAACAGAGTATCGCCGCGCTGGGAGTTTCGCAGTGGTATGCGGCCGACCTGCGCTTTCTACCCATGCCCTTCCACTTCGAAGCCTTCAAGATGGCAGACAGCGCAGGATGGAGCCGCAGGCGAACCGCAGGGGTTCTGGTGCTCGCCACTCTGCTGGGCATTGTGGTCGGCAGTGTGATTATCCTGTACTGGTCGTACGCGCTGGGCTGGTCTACCGCAAAGGTGTACTACGCCATTACCGCCAGCTCCATCGGCTTGTCGCGCCGTGCGGACGACTGGTTCCGCAATCCAATGCCGGTAGACACGGTGGGTTTACAATGGGCGGGCATTGGTGCGCTGGTCGTGGTTGCGCTGGCATGGCTTCGCCAGCAGTTCCTGTGGTTCCCTCTGCATCCGGTGGGATACGTGCTGGCGCATACGGGGACAGGGCTTTCTTTCTGGTCGCACTACGGGATAGCGTGGGTGCTGAAGGCGCTGGTGCTGCGCTTTGGCGGAATGAGGCTATACCAGCGAGCGTTACCGCTGGTGTTCGGGGTTATCGTGGGGGATATTCTCACTCAAACGTTGTGGTCGGTGATGGCGGTTATCCTGAACGTGCCCGTTTACCAGTTCGTGAGCTGAGTGGCCGGATACAGGAAATCGGCACGCCAACGCCAATAAAGTTCTCAACTACACGCTGTGGGGGAAGCAGGTGATGCGGAACGAAAAGCGAGCGGTGTTGATTGCCGCCAGCCTGTCCTCTTTCTTAACCCCGTTTATGGGCAGCGCGCTCAATGTAGCAATTCCTGTGATGGGCAAGCAGATGCACGCCACTGCCGTAGCGATAAGCTGGGTCGTTTCTGCCTACCTGATTACCTCGGCGATGTTTCTCCTGCCGTTTGGGCGACTGGCGGATATGCTGGGCAGAAAAAAGATATTTCTGGCAGGCATCGCGTTGTTCGGCGTCTCCTCACTGTTTTGCATGATGAGCCCTTCTATCGGCGCACTCATTGCCGCACGTGTAGTGCAGGGGGTTGCCAGCGCGATGGTGTTTGGCACCTCTGTATCGCTTATCACCTCCGCGCTTCCTCCCGGTGAGCGAGGCAGGGCACTGGGCTATAACACCGCAACCGTATACCTCGGGCTATCGTTTGGACCGGTGACCGGCGGTTTTCTCACCCAAACGGTGAGCTGGCGGACGATATTTTTAGTGGTGGCAGTGCTTGCCGGGGTGACGTGGCTGTATGCCCGGCGCATCCGAAGCGAGTGGTCGCCTGCGAAGGGAGAACAGTTTGACACGACCGGTGCGGTGCTCTATTGCCTTGCGCTGACGTTGTTGATGAGCGCGGTGAGCCTGAAGCAATCCGGTATCGTTCTGGCTGTTATCGCGGTTGTGCTGCTCATAGCCTTCGGTTTGCATACAGGGCGGCAAACGCATCCTTTGTTGGACCTGCGGATGTTTCGTGAGAGTACCGTGTTCACCTTCTCCACCCTTGCCGCGCTGTTGAACTACGGCGCGACTTTCAGCGTTGGTTATCTGCTTTCACTGTATCTGCAGACGGTACGGGGATTTACACCACAGTCGGCGGGCACGCTGTTGCTGGTGCAGCCGGTAGTGCAGGCGGCGTTTTCACCGCTGGCAGGCGCGCTTTCCGACCGTCGGGAGCCGCGTGTGGTCGCCTCAACAGGGATGCTGTTGACCACGTTATGCTTGCTGGCGTACACGTTCATGCCCTATCGGGCAAGCATCGGCTTTCTGGTCGGCGTGCTGGCGGCGGCGGGGCTGGGGTTTGCCCTGTTTTCCTCTCCGAACGTCAACGCTATCATGAGCGCAGTGCCCAGCTCGCGCTACGGTGTGGCGTCTTCGATAGTCAGCACAGCACGGATGCTGGGGCAGAGTTTCAGCATGGCGCTGATTTTGCTTATCTTCTCAGTAACCATGCAGGATGTGCCCCTCTCGCCGGCGCATGGGGACGCATTATTCCGCAGTATGCGCGTGGCGTTTGGCGTCTCCACTGTGCTCAGTCTGCTTGGGGTTTTTGCTTCGCTGGCGCGGGGCAGAATGCATGTCTCTCAGTGATGATGCTCGTGCCCATGCAGGTGTGAGTGCATTGTATCCCCATGCGCGTGCAGGTGCTCGTGGAGCAACCCTGCCGAGACCAGCAGTTGCGTGTTCTCTATCGCATCCTGCAGAGGCATATCCGCTAGCAAGGTATGCTCTTCGGAAAGGATAAGCACTCTATCCGCAACCTCCGGCAGCAGGTGCAGGTTGTGTGTGGCGAGAATCAGTGTCTTGCCCGCCTCATGGAGCAACCGAAGCGTGTTCACCAGCCAGCTCTGCATCCGGGGGTCCAGCCCCGCAATGGGTTCATCCAGAAGCAACACGTCGGGGTTCATGCTCAGCACGCAGGCGATTGCTACCTTGCGCTTTTCACCACCGCTCAAGCGAAATGGCGCGCGCTCCGCCAGATGGGCGATGCCCAGCAGGTTAAGTGTATCGGTAACGCGGGTGCGCACCTCTTCTTCGGGCAAATCCAGCTGGCGTGGAGCGAAGGCAACCTCGTCCCACACGGTGGCGTTGAACAGCTGCGCGTCCGCATCCTGAAACACGAAACCCACCCGCTGGCGGAATATTCTCTGAAAAGAAGGGTTCTGCAGGTTGCGCTCGGTGAGCGGTGTTCCCATGAACCGTATCTCGCCGCCTGTCGGCTCCATCAGCCCGTCCAGCAGGCGCAGAAGCGTGGACTTGCCGCTGCCGTTGACGCCCAGCAGTGCCACCCGGTCGCCTCGCCAGATGCGGAAAGACGCCTCCATCAGCGCAGGCGTGCCATCGGGATACACAAAACGCACATTCTCGCATTCGTACAGGAGCTCCTTAGCCTGCATGTTATCCTCCCATCCAGCTCGCGCCTGCCAGCCATATAGCGGCGAGTAACAGCCACAGTGTGTCACGCCATGCCCAGCGTCGCGGATATGCTCCTCGCAGGTCGCCGTCGAACCCCCGTGCGCGCATCGCCATGTGCACCTCCTCGTTCAGGGCGAGGCTCTTGGCGAACAACACCGCCGCGCCTGTTCCTGCGTATGCTCGCGCCTGATGCGCGGTCAAGACGCCTGACTGACGACTGCGTCGCGCCAGAATCATCTCGGCGAGCGTGTCTACCAGCGTGAAGAGGTATCGATAGGCAAGGGTAAGCGCTGTGACCATCAGCTTCGGCACGCGCAGAGTGCGCAGGCTATGTAGCAGCAGGTACCAGCGGGTGGTGAGGCTCCAGAGTAAAGTGGCGGTGATTGCCGCTCCCATGCGCAACAACAACATCAGCGCCGAGAGGAGACCCGTATCGCTGATAGCCAGCGCCTGCCAGCCAAACGGTTGCCAGAGCACTCGTCCGGGTGTAACCCCATGGAATACCAGAGGCAAAGCCAGCAGCGCGCCGAAGAGCAGTATCGGTAGCAGGGCGCGTGCGACCAGACTGCGCAGAGGCAGGCGTGATACAGTTGCCAAAAAGATGCTACCTGCCAGCACCGCGAAAGGCACTACCGGAGAGCGCGAAACGGACACCGCAACCAGCGCTGCTGAAAGCGCCAGCGTCTTCGCCAGAGGATGTACCTGCTGCAGGTAACCCGGTTGGCGCGCCCATTCCTCCGCCGCGATGGCGTTTGCTACCGCTTCGCGTAGATGTAGCAGGGTGCGCTCCAGCCACCGACCGCGCGGTGCTTGGGCGGTTACTGCCACCGCTGACTCCTCGCGTTGCGTTAACCATGCGGGGAGCGCGCTGCTCGGCTTGCCCGGTGCGATGAGTTCCGCGGGAGAGGGGACAGGCTTGCGAATCAGACTGCGAGTAACCAGCGCGGTAAGGGTAGTGCCGATAATGGCGGAAAGGATGTACCCAACCACTTCCCACCCTGTACCCTCTCGCCCGGGCAGAGTGTAGTCCGGTATCAACGGTTTCAGCAAGCCTTCGCCAAACCGCAGAATGCCTGCCGGAACATAGCCCACCAGCTGACGCAGTGTCTCCTTATCCCACTCGCCCCACGCGGAGCCGGTAGCAATTAACCCCAACGGCGTCAGCAGGAGCACCAGCGCGAAGATAGTCCACAGACGTATCGGCTTATCCGCCCGCACTACCTGACGGCGATGAACCAGTTCGGGGAAGTTACGCCACAGGTAAGCCAGCGCGGTCATGGTGACCACTGCCTCTACCGGCACAGCCACCAGCAAATGAATATGTACCATCGCAGGCACGGAGACGTTCATGCCGAAGGGGAAGTAGAGCGCGCGCCCTGCGGAGTCGTGGGCGATAAGCGGTTGAATACCCAGCATGACGCCCGCGCTGGCGGCGGAAAGTACCGAACCCGCGAACGCGCCCGCTCCTGCGGCAATCAGTGTGCGCCCACTACCTGCTTTCGCCCTGCCTGCCAGCAGGCGATATACCCCATAGCCCACGAACGCGGTGATAAAGCCCATGTTGAAGGAGTTTGCACCCAGTGCGAGCACGCCGCCGTCGCCGAAGAATATCGCCTGAATGCCCAGCGTAAGCGTCACCGCCAGCAAAGCCGTCCACGGACCCAGCAGTATCGCCAGCAAGGTAGCGCCGACGGCATGTGCGGTAGTGCCCCCTATCGCGGGGATGTTGAACATCTGTATCGCGAAGCAGAACGCCGCGCCCAGCGAGAGCAGGGGAACCTGTTGTGTGGAAAGATGCCGGGCGGTACGGCGGACCGCCACCGCCCACAGGGGTATCATCACCCCGGCGGTTACTGCGTGTGTGGCCGGGCTCAGATAGGCATCAGGGATGTGCATCGTCTACTTCTTTCGCCCTTCTAGCCAGCGTTGCAAGGAGGACTGGCTCTCCCCTGAAGGGATACCTAACAGCAGGTGTTCCACACTGATGTCCTCGTCTAGGTCTTCCCAGTGAATTCCTTCCCCCTTGCCAATAAGCCTCCAGTTTTGGCGTTCTTCATTGGTGGCGTGCATCAGGCGGGGATACCATGCCAGTTGTAGAATCTCTCGTATCTCTGCTGGGCGAAAGCCACTGTTACGTTGCAAGCGCACAGGGTCAAGCCATACTTTGGCTATCTTGTCGTCGCGTTCAATATGGACATGAGGCGGTGCACTCCTGTCACCAGAGTAGAAAAAGAAGCGAAAAGAGCCTATCCTTAATACGGTTGGCGACATCTATTATCCCCGACCGATTAGCTCACTGCTCTTATTGTACCCCGAATGGCACACCCTGCTACACCTCCTGTGTCTGCGCCAGCAGGGGCGTTATCGCCGCCTCTATCTGCTCATCGCTATCGCCTACCTGAACCCCACGCCACAGGTACCAGTGCTCCTCGTGCGTTACCGACTCGCCCGGCTCCAGCGTCACCAATCCGCCCAGGCTCTCCACCTCCAGCATCCGGTTGTTGGTGAAGAACTCACAGTTACAGCCGAAGTCAGGATACTGCGCCTGGGGGTCGTACGGGAAGCGTTTGAGGAACACACGCTCGCCGTTCACGTAAGCTGCCCAGCCCAGTGTGTTCAGCGCGCCGAACTTCTGGGGATACTTTGCTTGGCTATCCTGCCGCAGCTGCACATACCGCCTGCCCCATCGCCAGCGCGGGTCGCTCATGTCGGTATAGCCCCACAGCACCAGCGGACGCACCGGCAGCAGAAAGTCAGGATGGGGACGATAGGGTTCCTGCGGCACGATGACCCGTCCGCCCGGCGCCATCACCGTCAGCGCCCAGGGAGCCAGCGTGACGGGCCAGATGTTATGGTTGGTGATGCGATGTATCACGTGCACATGGTTGCGTTGCGGGTTCAACCAGAGGCGCAGCGACTTCTGGATGCCTGTGCCCTTTTCCACGGGAGCGGTGACGCGCAACCCTTCGCCCTCCTGTGCCCACTCGACGGGCAAGTTGTCAGGATGCTTGGTGCGCTCCACCACTTCGGGCGCAATCCACAGCCGATGTCCGCCATAGGCACGGTACTCCTCTCCGCCGGTCAAGCCCATCTGCTCGGGATACTCTACGAACTCGTTAACGCCCCCGATAAAGCCAAAGCGAATCACGCGCGGACCTACCTCTGCGGTAACGATGACCTCTACCTCATCGTTGACCATGCGCAGACATTTTTGCCATCCGCTGTAGGGAACAACCTCTACCTTCATAGAACACCTCGCTCGCCGAATGTTTACCTTTATCCTTTTCGTGCTGGGAGGCGAGGCTCCTGCTGAGGATGTATGCCCCCCTTGTAGTCCTCCCGCAAGCGGGGATCAGTGCCAGCCCCCCTGTAGTCCTCCCGCAAGCGGGGATCAGTGCCAGCCCCCCTGTAGTCCCCCCGCAAGCGGGGATCAGTGCCAGCCCCCCTGTAGTCCCCCCGCAAGCGGGGATCAGTGCCAGCCCCCCTGTAGTCCCCCCGCAAGCGGGGGGACGTAGTGTTCCTCCCCACGTGCTATAAGGTGCGGCGAGACGTCTCCTCCCCGCTTGCGGGGAGGCTGGGTGGGGTTCTATCAAATGCCTGACGCAAATCCATACACAGCCAAACCTGTACCCAATAAGAGAACGCCCAAAACCCGCATTTTTGATGTGAAAACTACCCCTGCAAGATGGAAGAACCCCTATGAAATCCCTTTCAGGAGGTGCTTCTGAGAATGTTGAACCTGATCCGAAAGGCACGCGCCGAGCGAGGCTTCACCCTCGTGGAGATTATGATCGTCGTGCTCATCATCGGCATCCTGCTCGCCATTGCGGTGCCGAACTTCGTGCGGGCACGTGAGAGCAGCCGCGCCAAGGCATGTGTTTCCAATCTGAAGCAGATCGACGCCGCGAAAGAGCAGTGGGCGATGGACAACAACAAGTCGAACGGCGACGCTTGCGCGATGACAGACTTGGTTCCCACTTACTTGAAGTCCACGCCTTCGTGCCCGTCGGGCGGCACCTATACAGTGGGCAGCGTTGGTACGAACCCAACCTGCAGCATTGGTGGCACGCACACCCTATAGTGTGGATTTCGCTACGCGAGCAGTTTGTTGGCAAGCCGATGGGGTTATATCTCACCCTGCGATTTCCCATCGGCTTTGGTTTTAGCCCTCACCCTTTACCCCTCTCCCAACGCTGTGGGAGAGGGGTAGGGAAGGGGGCATGACCGCAAACGGAGGTGATACACCATGCGCCATGCAGGGCATCAAGGCTTTACGTTAGTGGAAATCATGATAGTGGTGTTGATTATCGGCATCTTGCTGGCTATCGCCGTGCCCAACTACGTACAGGCGCGTGAGACCAGCCGGCGCAAGTCGTGTATCGGCAGTCTCCTGCGCGTGGATATCGCCAAACAGCAGTGGGCGATGGACAACAACAAGGAACCCACCGACACGCCCGACTGGAGCGACATCGTCGGACCGGACAAGTACATCAAAGGCGACCCGACGACCTTCCCCACCAGCACCTGCCGTTCCGGTGGCACCTACACCATGAACGACGTCAGCACACCCCCACAGTGCTCGCTGGAAACGACGGCGGGGCATAAGCTGTGGTAAGGAGGCGCACTATGCGACGGCGAGCACGAGGGTTCACGCTGGCGGAGATAGTTCTGTCTATCTTCCTGCTGGGCGTGGTGGCGGTGGTGTTCGGTGCGCTGTTTCCCGTCAGCCAGCGGGTGAGCGGTAGTGCAAAATGGCGCGCGACGGCATTGGCTCTGGCGGAGCGGCGTATGGAAGCCATCAAGTTCATCGGCTACGGCAACCTCACCTACGATGGCTTGCGGGCGTACGGGCTGATAGACGCCAGTCCGAACACATCGCCCTTCTCGTTCACCAACACCGACGATGCCAGTCGCGAAAGCCCGGCACGGATGTTGCCCAACGGTCAAGGGCAGATTGTGGTAGAGGACGTGGCATGGGATGTGAAGCGAGTGACGGTGCGCGTCAGCTGGCGTGACCTGAACGGGCAAACAAAGCAAGTGGAGCTGCGGACGCTGATTACCAATTTGTGAGGGGGAAACCTGACCCCCGTCCTCCTTTCCGACAAAGGAAGGGGCATTCGGCGAGAGGCTCCCCTCTCCTGTGAGGAGAGGGGTCGGGGGTGAGGTTGGAACAGGAGAGGTCAGGATATGCTAAGACGAGAGGAGGCTCTCCGATGTTTATTGATAAGCGCAGGAAAAGCACAACCTGCCGAGCCATCACGCTGGTAGAACTGCTGATTGCCAGCGGCATCATGATTATCC
>BEHS01000072.1 GCA_002898895.1 bacterium HR16
CGACCCGCAGGCGTTGATGCTTGACCTGCGCGTGGTGCATGAGGCGGGCAAGCGTATCGTGGAAGCGGGAGAAGACCATTACGCTCGCACTCTGGCGATGGCGCGCTACGCCACAGAGGAGATACGCCGCGCGGTTCGTGAGGGAAGCATCGTTTTGGAGCAGCGGGAGGAGCGATGGCTGGGCATGATAGAAGACGCCCTCACCGACTTGCCCGAAGACGCCGACGCACTCCGCCGACGGGTGGATATGAATTACGGCTCGCTGTACATTCCTGCCGAATACGGGTTGGACGCATGAACTCACGCGAACGCATTCGAATCACGCTGGCGCGTGGCATCCCCGACCGCGTGCCCATGCTCGATATCACCTTCTGGCCCGACACCCTCGTGCGCTGGCAGAAAGAGGGCTTTCCCAAAGACGCAGACCCGGTGGACTACTTCGGGCTGGACAGGATTGAGCGTTTCAGTTTTGACGGCTCGCTGCAGCTGCCGGTGGAGATGATAGAAGAAACCGACCGCTGGCGTATCTACCGCAACGCCAACGGGCTGGTAGTCAAAGAGTGGAAAGATTCGTATGCGCCCCCTGCCCGCCTGGAGTGCACCATACAGAGCTGGGATGAATGGTTGAAAGTGAAGCCGCGCCTGCAGGTCACTCCCGACCGCATCCCTGACTGGATGCTGGAGAGCTACCGTCACTGGCGCGAGCAGGACTGGTTTGTGGTGGCGGAGCCGGTAGAGCCGATGTGGTATGTACTGGACCACCTGATGGGCTTCCAGAACGCCCTGCCCCTGATTGCCGAACAACCCGACCTCATCGCCGACATCCTGAACACCTATACCGATTTCCTGCTGGGGATGTGCCAGCTGTGCGTGGAAAGGGGCATCACCTTCGACGGGCTGTGGTTCTTCTCTGACCTGTGCTACAAGAACGGGATGCTCTTCTCGCCGCGCACCTACCGCGAGCTGCTGATGCCCTGCCATCGCAAGGTGAAGGCGTGGTGTGAGGCGCAGGGGATACCGATGCTGCTGCACTGTGACGGCGATGTGCGCAAATTCATCCCTCTGCTCATCGAGGCGGGTTTCGACGCCATCCAGCCTCTGGAGGCACGAGCGGGCAACGACGTGCGCGAGCTGAAGAGACTCTACGGCACGCAGATTGTCTTCTTTGGCAATATCAGCGCGGATGTGATGGCTTACGGAACCGACGAGGAGCTGGAGGAGGAGATACGCAGCAAGCTCGCGGTGGCGATGGAAGGCGGCGGCTACATGTACCATAGCGACCACTCCATCCCGCCGACTGTCAGCATGGCACGCTACGCGCAGGTGATAGATTTGGTGCGAAAGTACGGGGTGTACAGGTAGTACCATCCGGCGAACGGCAAAGCGTGGGGCAATAAAAATGGTGGAGCAGGGGGGATTCGAACCCCCGACCTCTACATTGCGATTGTAGCGCTCTCCCAGCTGAGCTACTGCCCCAACCGCCACATAGTATACACCATTTTCGGAGCGGTTGCAAGCTGCTAATGCACCGCTTCCAGCATCTCGCGCGCGTGGCGCAACGCGCTTTCGCCCGTGTCGCCCAGCATCCGCGCAATCTCGCGCACCCGGGCATCGCCTTCCACGGGGGTAACGGCGGTAACCGTACGCCCCTCCGCCTCGCGCTTTTCAATCAGCAGGTGTAGTCGCGCCCGGCTGGCAATCTGGGGCAGATGCGTGATGCACAGTATCTGTCGCTGGCGGCTGAGGGAGTGCAGTTTCTCACCCACAACGCCCGCCGTGCGTCCGCCGATGCCGATATCAATCTCGTCAAATACCAGGGTAGGAACATCTTCCACCCCTGCCAGCACGCCCTTAATCGCCAGCATCACGCGCGACAGCTCCCCACCTGAGGCGATTTTAGACAACGGACGCGGAGGTTCGCCCGGGTTGGGCGCAATCAAGAACTCTACAGCGTCCACGCCGTCGCTTTCCAGCGGCTTAGGCGTCAGCTTCACCTCAAACCGGGCGCGGGGCATCGCCAGTTCGCTCAGTTCCTGTGCTACCGCCTGCTCGAAGCGGCGCGCCCCCTCGCGACGCAGTCGGCTGAGCTCCGTCGCCAGCTGCTGTGCCCTCTCTTCGGTTCGCCTCAGCGCAGCCGCCAGCTCTTCCGCGCGCTCCTCGCCGCCCTGCAAGCGCTCCATCTTCTCCGTCACTTCGCGCAGGTACTCCAGCACCGCCTCTATCGTATCGCCATACTTACGCTTCAGCGTGCGGATAAGATGCAGGCGGTCCTGCACCTCATTCAGGCGTTCAGGATTGAACTCCACGCGGTCGCGATAGGCACGCAGTTCAGCGGAGGCGTCCTGCACTGCGTACATGGCGTTTTGCAGATTTTCCACCAGCGGCTGCAGCTCGGCGTCGATAGGCAGTATCTCTTCGAGAGCGCGCACCGCCTGTGCCAGCAGGTCTACCGCCGCCGGTTCTCCTGCCGTCAGCAGCTCGTACGCGGTCTCGGCGGTGGCAAATAGCTTCTCGGCGTGCGCGAGGCGACGTTCCTCTGCCAGCAGTTCCTCCTCTTCGCCGTGCGTCAGATGCGCCTGCTCGATCTCCTGCTTCTGAAAGGTGTACAGGTCCAGCAGGTGCGCTCGCTCGCGGGCGTCCGCCTGCAAACTGCTCAGTTCGCGCTGTAGAGCGCGCATTTCGCGCACACACTCGCTCAGCTCCGCCTTTAACGATAACACCTTCTCACCGCACCACTCGTCCAGAAAGCGCATCTGCTCGCCGGCGTTGAACAGCGACTGGTGTTGGTGCTGTCCGTGCAGGTCTACCAGCAGGTCGCCCACCGCTTTGAGGGTGGCAATGGGCACCGGGCGGCCGTTGATCCTCGCTTGTGAGCGACCGCCCGCAAACAGATCGCGCGTCAGGTAGAGCAACCCATCCTCGGGAGTAATGCCAAGCTCTTGCAGGCGTTCCAGCAGGCGAGAGGAGCTCGATACATCAAACACGGCGGTGACCTGTGCATGTTCTGCTCCCGCACGTAACATCTCCGCTTCTGCTCGTTCGCCCAGCGCGAGGCTGAGCGCATCAATCAGGATGGACTTGCCTGCGCCCGTCTCGCCGGTGAGCACGTTTAAGCCCGGTTCGAAGCGCAGGTTCAGCCGGTCGATGATGGCAATCTGTTCAACAGCAAGTTCCACCAGCATGGCTATACGTTGACCCTCTCTCCCCAAAGCAGGCGGTCGCGCAGCTTGGTGTAGAACTCGTCAGGGTCAAACACAATCAGATGAGTGCGTTCCTGAGCACGGAACACATGCACCGCATCGCCGGAGCGCAGGCGCACGGTCTCTCCGCCATCGGCTTGTAGCTGGAAATCACCGTCGTCGGCGGTCACCGCCACCTTCACCTGCTTCTCTGCGGGCAGTATCAGCGGGCGTGCGCTGAGCGTATGGGCGCATATCGGCGTCAACAATAACACCTCGCAGGCGGGGTCTACAATCGCCCCTCCCGCCGAGAGCGAGTAGGCAGTGGAGCCTGTTGGCGTCGCCACTACCAGCCCGTCGGCGGAATAGGTAGCAAGGAACGTGTCGTTGACGAAGGTCTGAAGCGTAATCATCCGGGCTACCGCCCCTTTGGTCACCACCACATCGTTGAGTGCAAGCGCGTCGCATATCGGTTCGCCATTACGATAGGCAACTGCCCGCACCATCAGTCGCTTCTCGATAGTGAAGTCGCCTGCCTGCACCCGCGCGATAGCGGTGTGTAAATCCTGGGGTTTAATCTGCGCGATGAAACCGAACCGCCCCAGATGCACACCGAGGATGGGGATTTCGCGTGGCGCGGCGAGACGGCTGGCGCGCAGGATAGTACCGTCGCCTCCCACCGCGAGGAGCAGGTCGCTTTCGCAGAGCGCTGCCTCGTCGCACTGGTATTCGGGCATACCCAGAGCACGCGCGATGTCCGCCTCGATGTTTACCTGCAGTCCGCGCTCCTGTAGCCATTCCACCGCCTCGCGGGTGAAGCGCAGGGCATCGGGCTTGTCGGTATGCACTATGAGACCAACGCGCTGTATCATCATCTGACTCACGGGGTGGTGCTTCTGGTGAAGCGTTGCAGGTTATTGCGTGCATCGGTATAGTTGGGGTTGATGCGCAACGCTCGTCGATAGCATTCGATGGCTTCATTCTTTTTGCCCATCTTCTCGTACACCACGCCCAGATTGTTGTGGGCATAAGCGTAGTTCGGATTCACCGCGATGGCTTGTTTCAGGTAAGTTTCCGCTTCTTCCAGCCTGCCCTGTCGGTCGCACACCAGCCCCAACCCGTTAAGGGCTTCCACGTTGCGCGGGTCCTGCTTGAGCGCCAGTTTGTAGTGTTCTTCCGCCTCGGAATCGCGGTTTAGACGGTACAGCAGGTTCGCCAGGGCGATGCGTCCTCTCAGATGTTGCGGTGCCAGCGCGAGCAGTTTCTCCCACGCCTGCACCGCCTCGTCGTTCTTGTTCTGCAACACCAGCACTCCGCCAATCTGCCACCAGCCTTCGGTGTCTTTGGGGTACGCTTCTACCAGCGCACGATAGGCGTTTTCCGCCTCCGGCAGGCGTTTGTCTTTCTGGTAGAGCGAAGCAAGCGCCATCAGGGTATCGTGATGGTTTGGCTGCAGCTCCAGCGCACGGCGGAACGCCTTTTCCGCCTCGGCAGAGTTGTTTGCGCGGGCGTACAGCACCCCCAGGTTGTAGTGTGCTACGAATGAGTCGGGTTGCATCGAAGCGGCACGCTGGAAGAGCTGAATCGCTTTGGCGTCCTGCCCTTGCGAGGCGTACGTTTGTGCCAACCCAAGCACTGCAGAGAAAAACCGGGCATCTATCGTCAGCGCTTTGACGAACGCCGATTCGGCATCACGCAGGTTGCCCACCGCGTGCAACGCTAACCCGAGGTTCGTCCACATCTGCGCGTTTCTTGGCTCCAGAGCAGCGGCTTTGCGGTACGCTTCTACTGCCTCTTTAGGGCGGTTTGCCTGCATCAGCGCCACTCCGAGGTTGTTCCATGTATAAGCGTCCTGTGGACTCAGCCGTGCAGCAGTCTGGAAAGCGACTATTGCCTCGTTCAGTTTGCCCTGCTTCATCAGAATGTTCGCCAGATTATAGTGGGCGTCCGCGAAGTCGGGCTTGAGCTTCAGCACCGTACGGTACTCGGCGAGCGCTTTATCAGGCTGTCCTGTGTGCAGGTAGGCGTTGCCCAGGTTGTTATGCGCCTGCGCATCGTTAGGAGCAAGCTGTATCAGCTGTTCCAACACCGGCACAGCATCTGCCGCTCTGCCCACACGCAGATACAAAAAGCCCAGCCACTGCAGCACCCCTTTATGGTTGGGGGATTTCTGCCTTGCCCCCTCCAGCGTTTCTATCGCCTGCGTCGCGTTGCCTGCCTGATATTGCTTTACCGCCGCAGCAAGCAGGTCGTCTGCTTCGTCTGCAAAGGCAGCAAGCGCCAGAAGCAGAACCCAGAGCCATACACCTGTACGCCGAAGTATCACGTTTACTCCCCTCCTCGGCTAGCGGTACGCTCTGATTATATCAGCAGGGGTGACACCGTTGCAAGCATGGTCTCGCCCGCCTGCAGGTAGTGAAGAGTACAGAAGAGATAGCAGTGCCTCCCCGCAGCATACTGACACTTACCGGCAGGTGAAAAACATGCAGGAAATTTATCCCTGCAAGAGTAAAATGAGGAAGCAATAGACAGGGGAGGACAGGCAAACACCCATGCCAAAGCGCAAGAGCGAATCTATTGCCACACCATCTGAGACAATCCTCAGCCTGCTGGAGCCGGCACGAGGCGTTTCTAACGTGTATGACGAGCGCATCGCAGAGGTAGTAAGCCAGATTCTTACGCTTCCGCAGGCAGAGCAGATTGCCGTGCTACAGTGGATGGGCACACAGCCCGAATACGCCGGTGTGCTGGCGTATCTGGCTGCCAGAGCAGGCGTGACGGGCGCACTACGACGGGCGGTGAAGCAGGCGTTGTTCGAGTTACGCCGCCGGGGTGTGCAGGTCGCTCTGCCTCAAGAACAGGAGGAGCGCTCCGTGGTTGAACCCTCTGCTCTTTCCCAAGCATGGGTAGTAGAGGAATCTTTTGCGGCATCTCCTTATGCAGCAGATTATGCAGCGATGGTGCACATGCGCTTCTTTATGCGCCATGCCTCTGGTCAGAGAGCCGCCTTCCTTTTGAACATCGATTCGGATGGCTATTTGGGTGGCGCAAGGCTGGTCGATGAAGCCGTAGATGAACTATACCGCGAGTGCCTGGACCACCCGCTTGTGCCGAAACCGCAGAGGGGTTTCGGCAACATTTACAACGAGTTCGTGCGCGTGCCGATAGACTGGGCAGTGCAGGTTGCCTATGCAGCGCGCGAGCGCAATTTGCGCAACCATGTACGTATGCCTGCCCATGCGGCTTTTTACTGGGGAAGGCTTCCTGCACCACCTGAGGAGCCGATTCCTCACCCCATCGACTCCATCTCCGATGCCGAGACGGGGTGGCTGGTCAGCTCGTTGGTTGCTCCCTCTCCTGCCAAGCCAACATCCAGGGCAGTGATGCTGCTGTTGCCTTACGTCCCGCATCCTGAGGATTTTGGTATCGTGGTGCAAAAGGTGACGGAGGAGTTCGATACGCACATCGTGCTTACACCCCAAACAGAAGAGGAGCGCAGAGAACAGGCGTTTAAGAGGACTCTGCAGCTGCTGTTCCCCGATGAAGAGTTGCGTGAGAGTTTGCTATTTACGCTGCCCCTTTGCGGTAGTATTGTACTGCTCGGAGGCGATCGCGAGAGTGCAGTGTGGCTCAAGGCGGTGTGGCGCGAATTGAAGGAGCGACCAGACCGTCCCTTCCACCACACCGGGGTCGCGCACATCCTTGCAAGTATCGCTCTGCATCTGTTCATGACACGAGAAGGCATCGAAATCCCCAGAGAAGGAAAGGAGCAAGCAAATGAATCTTCCATGCTGCAAACTTGAGCGGTTGTGGCAGTTGCTGACTCACTGCGTGATGATGCTCACACTGCTCACGATTGCTACAGGGTGTGCTCGTACACAAAATGCGGAGTCTGCCCGTGTGCTGCCATACGAACAGCTGTATGCTTACGACAAAGAGCTGCTTCTCAACGCGGAGGTCAAAGAACAGCAACGTGGCAACAACTATGTAATATATCGCGTGCAATACAATAGTGTGCACGACAAGCGCGTGCCTGCCTGGTGGTGCGTGCCCACAACCGGAACGCCCCCTTACCCCTGTGTGATCATCATGCACGGCTACGGCGGCGACAAAAACGGTCTGCAGATGCTGGCGCCCGCGTTCGCGATGCGAGGCATCTCCACACTGGCTATTGACGCCGAGTACCACGGCGACCGCAAGCAGCCAGGGAGCGACATCCTCAGCCCCTACATCTACCGCAACCGCGATGCCTTCGTGCAGACGGTGATTGACCTGCGTCGCGCCATCGATTTCTTGCAGAGCCGCCAGGAGATCGACGGCAAACGCATCGGTTACATCGGGCTGAGCATGGGCGGTATTCTCGGCGGTATTCTGGCGGGGGTGGACGAGCGCGTGCAGGCGTCCATCCTTGTTGTGGCGGGAGGCGACTGGGGTTACCTTTTCAGCAACAGCCAGCATCCTACCGCCGTGCAACTGCGCGAAAAGAACCCCGAGCTGTTCAAAGACCCACGAAAAATCAACGAAATAGTGGGACCCATAGACCCGGTGAACTGGGTAGCGCGCATCTCTCCTCGTCCGCTGCTGATGATTAACGGTAAGGACGACCAGATTGTGCCCAAAGAGTGCACCGAGCGTCTCTTCGCCGCCGCGAAGGAGCCAAAGGAGATCGTGTGGCTGGATGGCGGTCACATGCCCCAGCCAGACGCGGTGCTACGTAAGGTAGACGAATGGCTCACGAAACATCTCCTGTCGCAACAGGTGGGCGGTCGGTAGCAATATCCGCGAAGAGCATGGCGCTTCCCTTCTTCCTCCTGCGGAGGATATAATAAAGGCGAGGTGAGTGAACATGTCTATCTCGCAGGCGCCACGTGTGGTGGAATACCCTCACTCGGATGGGAAACCAATGGCGGAAAGCCCTGAACACCTGGAAGCGATGATTTACCTGATTACCGCCCTGCAGGCGTACTTCGCCAAACGGGATGACGTGTACGTCGCCGGTAATCAGTTCATGTACTGGGTGGAGGGCAACCCGGCTCAGCGCGTAGCTCCCGATGTGTATGTGGTGTTCGGCGTGCCCAAGTATCCTCCGCGTCCTACATGGAAGATATGGGAGGAGGGCAAAGCGCCTGACGTTATTTTTGCACTCTCTTCCCGCTCGACTGCAGGCGAGGACCTGTACCGAAAGTTCCGCCTGTACCAGCGCCTGGGTGTCAAAGAGTACATCCTGATCGATGTGACGCGCGAGTATCTGGCACAGCCCCTGTTGCTGCACCGTTTGACAGGGCGTGAGTACGTACTGGTGCCCAACGAGCGACCCAACGACCGCGAATGGTGGGCGGACAGCGAACAGCTGGGTTTGCGCATCATGGTTCGCGCCGAAGACACAGGATACGTGATACGTCTGTGGGACCCTGTTGCTCAGATATTCTTGCCCTCTCCACACGAAGCCACCGAGGGGTTCCTCGCACTATGGGACCAGCTTCAAGAAGCGCGGTATCGCGCCGAAGAAGAAGCCCGGCGAGCGGAAGAAGAGGCCCGGCGAGCGGAAGAAGAAGCGCGTGTGCGGGCAGAGCTGGAGAGGCGATTGCGAGAGATGGAGGCGGAGTTGAAACGCCTGAAGGGAGAGGACATATCATCGACGACGTAGTGAGATATGCCTACCGGCTTTTCACCCAGCTACCTTTGAGAAAGCGTCTATAGCACGGGTAACATCCTCGTCGTTTACATCCTTGTGAGTAACCAGCCGGATAGTATGTGGAAACACGTCCAGACACAGCACGCCCAGCGTCTCCAGCTGCTGCACAATGCGTCGAGCGGGTTGCTCGGTCTGTACATACACCATATTGGTCTGTACGGTTTCCATGTCCACCGAGAAGCCGGGCATATTCGCCACCGCTTCTGCCAGCCTGCGGGCGCGGGCGTGGTCCTGGGCGAGGCGGTCTATCATGGTATCCAGTGCGACCAGACCTGCCGCCGCAAGGATGCCAGCCTGCCGCATGGCGCCACCCAGTATTTTGCGCACTCGCCGTGCTTCCTCGATAAAAGCGCGTGAACCGCACAACATGGAGCCAACCGGACATGCCAATCCCTTCGACAGGCAGAACATCACCGAGTCGGCGCAGGACGCCAGTTCTCTCGCGGGTATGCCCAGCGCAACCGCCGCGTTGAAGATGCGTGCGCCGTCCAGATGCACCGCCACCCCGTGATGTTGAGCAAGCCTCCATACCTCGCGCATGTACTCCAGAGGTAACACCACACCACCCGCTGCGTTGTGAGTGTTCTCCAGACAGAGCAGGCGGGTGGGGGGGACATGGTCATCGCCGGGGTGAATCCGCCTGGCGTACTCTTCCACCGGCACGATACCCCGCCGGTTGGGCAGTGTGTGCAGTTGCACGTTGCTGATGAACGCCGCCGCCCCCAGCTCCCACTTGACAATGTGACAATCCTCGTCGATGAGCACCTCGTCGCCGGGGCGCGTGTGCACCTTGATAGCGATTTCGTTGCCCATGGTACCGGAGGGCACGAACAGCGCGGCTTCCTTGCCAAGCAGTTCCGCTGCCCGTTCCTGCAGGCGGTTGATGGTTGGGTCTTCCCCGTATACGTCATCGCCAACTTCGGCGTTTGCCATCGCACGACGCATCTCGGGCGTGGGTACCGTGACGGTATCGCTGCGCAAATCCACCGGACGATGCATGACAACCTCCAGCAAACAGAGAATATCCCTCTACAGCATACACGGTGCTGCTTTGAAAATCAAGCCGACAGAGGGGAGCAGATGCGTAACCTGAACAACCTTCTTGAGCCGATACGCGCCGAGATGGGGTTGCCAGCGCTGGCGGCAGCAGTGATAGAAAAGAACAAGCTGGTCGCGCTGGGGGCAGTGGGTAAACGTCGGGTGGATAGAGACGATCCCGTACGACGAGAGGATCGCTTCCATATCGGCTCTTGCACCAAATCCATGACTGCCACCCTGATTGCGCGGCTGGTAGAGATGGGTAGGCTGGATTGGGGAAGCATGGTGGCAGAGGTGTTACTGGACATCCGCAAGGGCATCCGTCGCGATTACTGGAAGGTTACCCTGGAACAATTACTCACGCACCGCTCCGGTCTGCCTGATGACCGCACTCCGCATCCACAGGTGTTTACCAAACTCTGGAGCCTGTCTGCAAAACAGCGATTACAGGCAGCGGAGGTTATCCTGCAGCAAGAACCTGTCGCTCAGCCGGGTGAGAAGACCATTTATTCTAACGGCGGTTACGTGGTGGCGGGCACAATGGCTGAGGTGGTGACAGGCAAGACGTGGGAGGAATTGATGCAGGAGCACCTGTTTCGTCCTCTGGGGATAAAGAGCGCAGGGTTCGGTGCCCCTACCGACGGGGTATGGGGTCATCGCTCCGGTACGGGCGGATACCTGCCGGTACCCCCCTCACCCTTCGCGGATAATCCGCCAGTTCTCGGTCCTGCGGGCACAGTACACCTCTCCATGCCCGACTGGGCGCGCTACGCTATTCTGCACCTGAGAGGCGCTACGGACGAAAACCCTCCGCTGCTCTGCAAAACCTCGTTTGCCAGGCTGCATACTCCTCCTGACGCAGGCGCGTACGCGATGGGTTGGGGAGTAACGCAACCAGAATGGGCGCGGGGGCGGGTGCTGCAACATGCGGGAAGCAACACGATGTGGTTTGCCCAGATTCTGCTGGTACCTTATGCCGGCGCGGGTTTTCTGGTAGCGACGAATGCCGCCGACGAAAGGGCGAGAGATGGTGTGCATCGCGTAATGGATGTGCTTCGAGAGGGACGATTGAAGTAGGGGATTACACAGGGAAAAACACCAGCGGTAGCGAAATGGATAGCGTGGTTATCTTGGAGGAGGCGTCAGAGATGGGAAAGTTCGGTGTTGCCTTGCAGACCTATACGGTGCGCGACGACATGGCGCGTGATTTTAAGGGAACGCTGCAAAAAGTAGCGGAAATGGGCTATCCGGCGGTGCAGCTTTCCAGCACCGGCGGGATGAGCGTTCAAGAGGCAAGACAGTTTCTGGATAGCCTGGGCTTGAAGGTATTCGGCGGACACTTCGGCATCGAACAGCTGGAAAAGGACCTGGATAGCGTGCTGGAGCTGGCTCGGGGGCTTGGTATGGAGTACATCGTAGTACCCTGGATGCCCGAAGAGCTGCGCAGGGACGCGGAAGGATGGAAGAGCGTTGCTAAGCGTATGAACGCCATCGGCGAGAAGGTGGTAGCGGCAGGATTTACCTTCTGTTACCACAACCACTCGTTCGAGTTCCAGAAATTCGACGGCAAGTACGGGCTGGACATCTTCTACGAGAACTCCGACCCCCAACTGGTGCAGGCGGAGCTGGACACCTACTGGGTGAAGCACGGTGGTGAAGACCCCGCCGAGTACATCCGCAAATACGCAGGGCGAGTGCCTCTGCTGCACCTGAAGGATATGGCGGAGGACGGTAGCTTCGCCGAGGTAGGGCATGGCATTCTGGATTGGGATGCCATCTTCAAAGCGGCAGAGCAAAGCGGAGTGAAGTGGATGGCGGTGGAGCAAGACGTGTGCAAACGCCCACCGCTGGAGAGCGCGAAACTCAGTCTCGATTTCTTAAGGTCTAAGGGCTTGCTATTACCCTGACCACACGTGAGTATTTGGATATGGGCGGAATATTTCCGCTTGCCTGACGACAAAAAACGCATAAGCCTGTCATTCTGAGCGAAAAAACGCATAAACATGTCATTCTGAGCGAAGCGAAGAATCTGGGTGTAGTGATAGGCTCAGATGCTTCGCTGACGCTCAGCATGACAGCAAACGATTGTCATTCTGAGCGAAGCGAAGAATCTCAGAGATGCTTCACAGTGTTCAGCATGACAAAAAGGACGAGATGCTTCGCTGACGCTCAGCATGACAAAATAGACCAAAACATGCTGCGCTGTTTGTTTGCGCAGGCTAAAGCCTGTCACGGTTTGCAACCAAATCCATCGCAGGTAAAGGTGCATGGCAACAACCATCTGGCAGAGGATACGCGCAGAAGCGGAGGTCCGCGAAGAGGCGATTCCTGCGCAACGCGGTGTGACCCTTCGTGCTGTGGTGATCGGTGTTATTCTTGCACCCTTGGTCGCATGGTTCAACATCTCTATCGAAGCCATCCGCTATGCAGGACAGCCGACCACCATCTCGCTGTTTCCGCATATCCTGTTTGTGCTTCTGTGCTTGATCGCGGTCAACGCAGTAGTCGGACGTGTTGTGCCGAGGTGGCGCTTCTCTCCGGCGGAACTGATGGTCGTCTACTTCTTTACCCTGATGACCGCAGTGATGGCATCGCACGACCTGATTGAGGTCATCACGCCTATTCTCACCTACCCCTTCAAGTACGCCAACCCCGCCAACCGCTGGGACAGCGATGTGATACCGTATCTCCCCAAATGGCTGTTCATCAGCGACCCCGATGCGGTGGATAAATACTATATCGGCAACGCGAACTTCTGGAACGGGCACGACCTGCGCATCTGGACGCCCCCTCTGCTCATCTGGACGGGTTTCTTTACCGTGCTGGCGTTTGGCATGTTCTGTCTGAACGTGCTGTTGCGCAAACAGTGGACCGACCGCGAGAGGCTCTCTTACCCACTGGTGCAGCTGCCACTGGAGCTGGTTCAGCCTCGCGTGCCCGTGTTTCAGAACCGATTGTTCTGGATTGCTTTTGCCATCGCCGCGATAAACGACATCTGGTTTGGTTTGAACCGGTTGTTCCCCACCATTCCGCAGCCCTACGTACGCTGGCAGACGCTGGAGCAGTACATCACCACGCCGCCATGGAACGCCATCGGCTGGCTGCCGCTGGCGTTTTTCCCCTGGATTGTGGGCATCGGGGTGTTGTTGCCCACCGACTTGCTCTTCTCATGCTGGTTCTTCTTCTGGCTGTGGAAGTTACAGCCCATCATCGCTGCTTACTACGGCTGGAACCAGATACCCGGCTTCCCCTATGTGAACGAGCAATCCTTCGGTGCGTATATGGGCATCGCGCTCTTCACACTCTACACCGCAAGAAAGGCATTGGCACAGGGGTTCTCGGCGATATGGCGAGGTTCCGATGGTAGCGACAGGAGCGAGGCACTGCCCTACCGCTGGGCGGCGCTGGGGTTCTTAGCGAGCCTGGCGGCGATTTACCTCTTTTTCTTCTCTACCGGCATGAGCGGCTGGGTAATCGCTCTCTCCCTGCTCATCTATCTTGCCATCTCGCTGGCGGTGACCCGAATGCGTGCCGAGCTCGGTCCGCCCGCGCACGACCTGCACGACTCAGGACCGCAACGGCTCATCCCCCTGCTGTTCGGGGTAGAGAGCCTGAAGCGACAGGACCTGGTGATGTTCGCGCCGATACAGGGTTTCAACCGTGCCTACCGTGCCCACCCCATGCCCACGCACATCGAGGGACTGCGCGCCGCGGAGCGCACACGCTCCTCGATGCGGGCGATGTTCTGGGTGCTGGTGTTCGCGGTGTTTTGGGGCACACTCACCGGCTTCTTCGTCAACGTGCATCTGCACTATCAGTGGGGCGCAGCATCCAAAGCGGATACCCCTTACGTCAGCACCATCTTCGGCAGGGAACCGTATGACCGCATCACCTCTCTGCTGTCGGGGTCGGTCTCTTCTCTGCAGAAGCGTAACGTCATCTGGGCGATGATGGTGGGCTTTGGGGTTACCGCGGTGCTGAGCATCTTCCGTATGAACATCGCCAACTTCCCCCTGCACCCGGTGGGCTATGCTATCTCCAGCAGCTGGAGCCTGAGCGTGCTGTGGTTTTCTCTGCTGGTGGCGTGGGTTTGCAAAGTCACCATCATGAAGGTAGGCGGGTTGCGTACCTACCAGCGTGCACTGCCGTTTTTCCTGGGGCTGGTACTGGGAGAGTGCACGATGGGTACCCTATGGATGTTGATAAGCATCTTCACCGGCACAAAAACATTCATCGTCTGGCCTTACGGATAAGGAGGGTGTGTACCATGTCCCATGTGGGCGCAAACGACAGGGTTGTTCTGGGCTTTATCGGCACAGGCGGGCGCGGACAGCACTTAATGCGCGTAGCGCTGGGCAATGCGGACGTAGAAATCGCCGCCGTGTGCGATGTCATGGAGCAGCGGCTGGCGCAGGCGGTGCAAATCACCGGAGGCAAAGCCACTCCATACAAAGACTTCCGTCGCTTGCTGGAGCGCAAGGACCTGGATGCGGTGTTCGTTACCACTCCCGACCACTGGCATTGCATCATGACCATCGCGGCGTGTGAAGCAGGTAAAGACGTGTATGTGGAGAAGCCGCTGGGACACAACGTGGCGGAGGGACGCGCAGCGGTCAACGCTGCAAAACGATTCAAGCGCGTTGTGCAGCACGGTACGCAACAACTCAGCGGACAACACTACGCCGAGGCGCGCGACCTGATCCGTTCCGGTGTGCTGGGCAAAATCACGCACGTGCGCATCTGGAACGTGTGGAACGAATCCCCTGACGGCATCGGTAATCCACCCGACACCGAACCACCGCCTGATATCGACTACGACCTGTGGCTGGGCCCCGCGCCCAAACGCCCGTTTAATCCCAACCGGTGCTACGCGCCGGGTTACTGGTTCCAGTGGGACTACTCCGGCGGGCACATGCTGGCATGGGCGATACACCACATCGATACCGTACACTGGGTGCTGGGCGTCACCGCGCCACGGCTGGCGGTGTCTACAGGTGGAAAGTACGCGCTCAGGGATAACCGTACCACTCCCGACACGCAGGACGCCCTGCTGGACTACGGCGATTTCATCGTGCAGGCGTCTATCTACCACGCTAACGCCCGCCCGATCGAGGGAAGCTGGTATGGCATCGCTTTCTACGGGACAAACGGTACCATGCGCCTGCTGCGCGAGGGGTTCGAGATTTATCCCGAGGGTGACCGCACCCGACCGGTACAGCGCGGCGGTAGCCCGCAAGACGAACCACACGTCCGTAACTTTCTGGACTGTGTGGAAAGTCGCAGGGAACCTGTCGCACCCATCGAGTGGGGACACTGGTCTACCAACGCGATGCATCTGGCGAATATCGCCCTGCGCACGAAACGGGCGATACAGTGGGATGCGAAGCAGGAGAAAGCCATCGGCGATGAGGAGGCAAATCGCTACCTGTGTCGCACCTACCGCAAGCCATGGGGGCAATACGTGCTGCGCTACCTGTCGTCGGTGCACAGGAAATACTACCGGGAGACCACATAGCGACCATTCTTTTAGAGGGCGAGGCTCTGCCGAGCGGTTGACACTGGTTTGCAGTGGCGCACGGTAGTGCGCCTACTATATCCTTGCTACAATGAATCCCACCAGTGCCCCGGCTAACGTGCAGAGCAGGTTCACCACGTCGTTGTTTATCCGTCGCCAGCCGGCGATATGCTGTGTGGGAGATCCGCAATGCTCTCGCCGCTCCACAGCCTCTCCACACCGCACACAGCGATACCTTGCCTGCAGTGTACCGCCCAGCACACTGTCCAGCAGATTCCCCGCTATCCCGCCCAGCGCGACCACCAGCGCCTGCTGTAACGGCACAGGATATACGAGCCACGCTGCCCCCGCTACTACCACACTGCCCGCGCAACCCGCCAGCAACCCCACCGGAGTGACCCCGCCCGAATCGCCCGCTTGCAGCAGGCGACCTGTCAGAATGTGACGCGGCGGTGTGCGCGACAGCATACCGACTTCACTGCTCCACGTGTCGGCATTGGCAGCGGCGTACGCCCCGGCGAACGCCAGCCACCAGTGCGCATCGCCAGTCAATCCATAAAGAGCGACACACAGCGTCGCAACGCCTCCGTTGGCGAACACCTGCACCGCGCCTCGCCGTGCTCCCCGTGCGGTCAGAGATTCCATACGCCGCTTGCGCTCGGCACGCCATCGGCTAAGGGCGCTGGAGGTAATGAAGAAAGCGAGCAGCACGCTCGCCGCTTGCCAGCCGCCTGCAGCGAT
>BEHS01000073.1 GCA_002898895.1 bacterium HR16
TTGTCGAATTCACGACGGGGACAGCAGTGTTCCCTGTTGCCTGCTGCCTCGTCAGCATTATATGTCTTCGCCGTGCGTATGTCAAATCTCCTGCTCTCACCACCAACCTCTCTGCCGGAGCTGTGGGGGGGTAAGTGTGTTAAACCTGATTGTCTGGATATTACACTATTGATTACTTCGCCACACACGATTATTTGGGCATGGGCGAACCGACTTCGTCTGCCTGTCATTCTGAGCGCAAGCGAAGAATCTCAGAAGATGCTTCACTGCGTTCAGCATGACAGAAAGGACGAGACGCTTCGCTGACGCTCAGCATGATAAAATAGACTGAACGTCTTTGGGCTCAGAATGCTCATATCCAGAGATTGAAGAGAGGTGAAGTATACTGTATTATGCAGTATCTATAAAGATTGCCTGTAAGGTGCGCTCGGTAAAACGCATTCGATCCTTGTCTTTGAGATCGCTAATCAGTCGCATAACCTCCTCCTTAGAAACCAGCCCTTCCTGCCATAGAGCTCGCAAGATATCAGGAATCCGCACGCAGGTAATACCGAACTGCCCGCAATAATGTTTCACTCGTGACTCGTTAGACAACAGCATTCCAGAGCGTCTCCTCAGAGCGACAATCGACTCTCGCTCACCGGCCCCCAGGGTGTCGGGTAGCGTGTAAGTTTCCTTTTTCTCCTCAGCAGTCAAATGGACTACGCGTATCTTTCCCGCGTCTACCATGCTGGTTAGTTCTTTTGCGAAGGCGTGACCTGCGTCGGCGCTATACTGTATCTCTTTGTAAACTCCTTCGGTAATGGTCAGGTTATCTGTGCGAAACAGGTCAAAGAGTAATTGGATAGCACCGACCTTGGCAAATGCAGAGAGGACATCAGTATCGGCTACTATCATGCGTTGCTATCCCGAACCTGCTGTATTTGCCGTGCTCCCGCCACGACCTCTTCTGTCGGTTCATCGACTTCTACTACTACCTCTGCTTGAGCAAGGTATTGCTTAAAAGTCTCCATGTCCGTTCCCGCTATCTCTGCTGCCCGTGACAGGGTCACTTTACCCCGCCTGAGCAGGTCGACAGCCACACCGCGCCTCAACAGTGGATTGGCGGTTAACAGTACCTCGATGGCATGTTGGATCGCTTCCTCCGTAGACGGGTAGTATCCCGCGCGAACCAGCGCCTCTAATTCGTCGGTGAGTAGATCCCTGCTGACCAGGCTTTGCATGATGACACCTCCTGCTTTCACCTGATTATTGTACCTCACACAGTATCGCAGCGGGAGAACCATTTGTGTCACGCAGACACGAAGAGGTTTTACCGCATCCGCGTCGAATGTGCACTGTGTGCTAAACCACCCGAGTTTACCAGACGATGAACATGTCCGATAAACACGTCATCATCGGCACGGCGGGACACGTGGACCACGGCAAGTCCACGCTGATTACCGCCCTCACCGGAACCAACCCCGACCGCCTGAAGGAAGAGCAGGAGCGCGGGATGACCATTGACCTCGGCTTCGCCGCGCTGACCCTGCCCAACGGTCAAACGGTGGGCATTGTGGACGTGCCCGGGCACGAGCGGTTCCTGAAGAACATGCTGGCGGGCGCGGGCGGGGTAGACGTGGTGTTGTTGGTTATCGCCGCCGACGAGGGCATCATGCCCCAGACGCGCGAGCACCTGGACATCCTGCGCCTGCTGGACGTGAAGGCGGGTGTGGTCGCGCTCACCAAGTGCGACCTGGTGGATTCAGAGTGGTTGCAGCTGGTCACCGACGAGGTACGCACGTTTCTGCAGGATACGCCGCTTCAGGACGCGCCGGTGATTGCGGTGTCGGCGGTGACGGGGCAGGGGTTACAGGAACTGCTGAGCGCTTTGCAGGATGCGGTGGCGCGCGTGCCCGTACGCGAGGTGAACGCTCCCTTCCGCCTGCCGATTGACCGCGTGTTTACCCTGGCGGGAGCAGGCACGGTGGTGACGGGCACGCTGGTCAGCGGGCGGGTGCGCGTGGGTGATGCGATAGAGATACTGCCCCCCGGCTTGCGCTCGCGGGCGCGGCAGATACAGGTGCACGGGCGCAGGGTAGAGGAAGCGGTGGCCGGTAGTCGCGTCGCCATCAACCTGCCCGGCGTGGAGAAGGAACAGCTGGAGCGCGGGATGGTGTGTGCGCCGCCGGGCGTGTTCCAGCCTACACTGGCGTTCGATGCCCAGCTGAACCTGTTTCCCGATGCGGCGAAAGGGTTAGCACACCGCGCGCGGATACGGCTGTATCTGGGCACAGCGGAGGTCATCGGGCGGGTTTCTCTGCTGAACAGCGAGCGACTGGAACCGGGGCAACAGGGCTTTGTGCAGTTGCGTCTGGAAAAGCCCCTTGTCGCCGCACGGGGCGACCGCTTCGTCATCCGTACCTACTCGCCCATGTTCACCGTCGGCGGCGGAACCGTACTGGAGCCACATGCGCCCCGGCATAAGCGATTTGACCCCCTCGTTATCGAACGCCTGCAGTCGTTGTTGAGGGGCGACCCGGAGGAAAGGGTGCTGGCGATTCTGGCGCAGTCACCCGCAGGGATGGATGAAGCCGAGCTCGCCCGCCGCGCCGAGATGGAATTGCCAAGCGTGCTCGTTATCCTGAGCAGGCTGGAAGCGCGGCAGCAGGTGGTGCATGTGGGGGAGGTCTGGTTCGCCCGCAGCGTTTGGGATGACCTGCGCCGGCAAGCGGAAAGCGCGCTGCAACGCTACCATCAGCAGAACCCTCTGCGTGCCGGCATGCCTCGCGAGGAACTGCGCTCTACGGTAGCCAGGCAGTTGCCCGCTCGCTTGTTCGAGGCGATGCTGTTGCGGTGGCAGGAGGAGGGGGTAATCGCTCTGCAGGGTGCGCTGGTGCGTCTGGCAAGCTTCACCATACGCCTGAACGAGCGTCAACAACGTCTGGCTGGGCGTGTGGAGCAGATACTGCGTGAGGCAGGAGTCACCCCTCCGCCGGTCGAGGTGATCTCTCAGCAAGCGGGTGCGCCACCCGACGCGGTACGGGCAATGATACAGGTGCTGCTGGAGCAGGGGGTGCTGGTGAGGCTGGAAGGAGACCTGTTCTTCCACCGTGAGACGATAGAACAGCTTGCCGAGCTGGTAAGGCGCACCATCAGGGAGAAAGGTTCGCTCAGTGTCGGGGAGTTTCGCGACCTCACCGGCTCCAGCCGCAAGTTCGCGGTGCCCCTGCTGGAGTACTTCGACAGCATCCGCCTGACGCGCAGGGTGGGGGATGTGCGCGTGCTGGTGGAATAGGCTCACAGCAAGTCGTCGGAACCACCTTCCTCTTCACCTTCTTCACCGCCGCTGCCCGCCGCTTTCTTCTCCTCCTCGGCGAGAATCTCATCGAACTCGTCGGTGAAGTCCTCACCCAGCTCTTTACCCATCTCCTTCACCCAGCGGCGCATGGTTTTGGGGTCTTCGGGGTCGCCGATTTTGTCGGGGTCCAGCATATCATCTATCAGGTCATCCTCATTGCGCAATCGGGCGAAACGCGAAATGAGGCGCGTCACCTCCGTGCCCCCACAGCGCGGGCACTGTAAGGGGTCCTCCTCGGCAATCACCCCCACCAGCACACTGAACCGCCTCTTACAGGCGTTACACCGGTATTCGTAGATGGGCATAAAGCGATGTCACCTCCACCCAACATTATACCAATTTGTCATATCCAGAATATCTGATTGCCCTTTGCGCCGCTGAGGTAGTCCATGATGAGCCAGAAGCCGTTGCAGGTGTACTGCCCCACAATCAGCCCCAGAAAGAAGGGCAACGAGAGGCGGAACCAGATAACCGCATACGATTCATGCAGAGGGAGGTTGTGCATACGGCGTCCTGTCCGCAAACGGCACGCCCAGCAGGTCGTACACCTCCTCGCGGATGAGGCGTTCGCACTCGGAGGAGACCATCAGTGTGCCGTAGTAGCGGTATGCCATATCCACCTCGTAGCCGCCGATTTCGTAATCCGCCGCCGTGGGGATATAGCCCCAGCAGCCGTTACTGTAGCCCAGCGCAATGGTCGGCTTGTGCGGTGATTGCTTTTCGAAATCCAGCGCGTACTGCACAAACATTTCCGCAGGAAACGCCAGCAGGTGCACATCACCGATTCGTAGCAGTTGTATCTCGAAGGGCATGCTCTTTGGTTCGCCTTTTTCCACCGTGAGCACAAGGTCCTGCGCCCAGCGCAACATATCGCGTCGCCACATCAGGGTACCTAAGGGTGCTACCTCTTCCTCTGCACGTCGCAAATCCTCCTCTGCCTCCTGCAGATGCCGTTGCGCCTGCTCGAGGGAGGGAAAGAGGTAGGGCAGATGCACTGTGCGCAAACTGCCTGAAATCGGTACACCACCCACCGGCTCCGACTGGTGGGATGCCACTACCACTGCCGCGCCCAGTATCTCACCCAGTTTGCGGGCGTGTGTGAAGGTGGCTCCGGTGTGCAGTGGGTTAATGTCTCCGGCGCAACCCTGCAGGAACATCGGCGTGCCCATGCCAACCCGACTCAGGAAGTCGCACGCCATGCCCGGGTAGTCCGCGCTCACCCACAGGTTTTGTCCACCCAGAACCACCGGATGTGTAGCGTAGGCGAAGAGCACCGCCAGCGGATTGCCACCCTCGTTATCCACGCGCAGCACATCTACGTAGTCTCGCACGGGGCGTTGAGGGTTCTGTCCGATGACCGTTTGCTCTCCGCGTCGCTCGCGTCGGTTGATGCCGATTTGAACCGGAGCGCGTCCCCAGCGCAGGCTAACCGGCTCCAGCATATCCGCCGCCTGCTGCACCGCTCCTACCACTTTACGCGCCATCACGTTGCAGTACAGCTCATCGCGTTCTCCCATGGTGCGAAAAGTGCGTGTGCCCGGGCCGGAATGGGTATGAGAGCAGTTCAGCAGTGTCCGTTCGGCGGGAATGCCCACCTTGCGGGAGATGCCATCCCGTATCGTCTCCACCAGGTCAAAATCCAGCGCGATGAGGTCCAGGCTGATGATGCAGGCGAGGCTGATACCGTCGTCCAGCACCAGTGCACGAGCGTGTAGCTCATCATGAACTCCAATGCATCCGCTGGAACGACCCGCAAAGCCTGCTAACCATACCCCTATCGGTGGGGTGATGTTTGTCTCACAGACGGCAGCTTTCAATGCCATGTTCATTCCTCCCGTGCCATCGTCCCGCCCCTGCGCTCCATTTTCTGCAGGCGTTCAATCATTCTGGCTACCTTGCGCCGGTGTTCCAGCAGGGGACGCGGGTCGGTTGTGAAGTGGGTGAGGTCGCGCGAGATGTGTTCCGGCACCTGCAGTAACCTTTCGGCTTCGGCAATCAGGGAGGCAGGTGCTTTGTGGCGCACGCGCTCTATTTGCTTTTGCAGGATGACGAAGTACTCGTAGTCCTCTACGCCGTCGCGCAGGTTCTCCCAGCGTACCGACGGGGAAGGCGGCTCGACGGCGGGAGGGTACTGGGCGTTGGGGTCGCGCCGCGGTGGGTAGAGGAACCGTCCGTCGCCATTGCCCCAGAACTGTTTGGTACCCGGCGGCACGCCATAACCGCTGACGTAGCTCATCGGGTCTTCCCATGGGTTCTGCAGACTGTCGGGAAAGGCGGTTGGGCTGGTCCACCAGGTGGTCTCCCAGATGAGGATGCCCTGAATACCGTATTGCCACGTCTGCCAACCCCACAAACGCATCTCCACGCCCGGATGCTCGATAAACAGCCCGATATACGGGGCACGAGGACCGGTGCAGATGTACCACCAGACCTCCTCGCCCGCCTTTTTGCGCTCCTCTGCCTTCTCACGTGTCCATTCGGGAGTAAGCCCGCACCACAGGTCCACATGTCCGTACAGGGGCGGTTCCGGTTGTTCGGTAAGCATTCGGCGGATGCCGGGTGCGTGGCGTTTGACGCGCTGCATCCCTTCTATGACAAAATCGTAATCGCGTGGCTCCGGCTCGTCGAACCAGTAGACGTAAGCCTTCTCCAGCCAGCCTTTTTCGCGCAGGTGGGTTTCGATCTGGCGCACATAGTCGCCCCAGAGGCGTTCGTATTCGGGCGTGCCCGCTTTGAACCCGCCGAACTCGCCCGGGTAACGCTCGTAGAACGTGCCGCCTCCCATGCCCTCCAGTGGCAGAACGAAGGCGTTGAAGCCCATCTTGTCCAGATAATAGCTCGCTGCCTGATCGAACTCGCTAAAGTCCACAATGACCTTCTTATCCGCTCCTTCGCCCTCGAAACGCACACGAATGGGAGCGTGCGCGTAGAACGAGTACGGCGAGATACGATGCTCTGCGAAGGAGCGCATATACATTTCCCACACCTGCTTCTCCTGTTCGGGTGTCTGCAGGTGGTGGTACCGCTTGATGTTCCACGCGCTAACGCCGAAGCCACTGCGCAGGGTGGGAGACTTCGGCAAGGCGAAATCGAACACCGTCAGCTTCAGCGGCACAGTGATTTTGCCTCTGTTGGTATGCACGGTGATAGTGCCCTTGTAGTCGCCCGCTACCGCGCTCTCCGGCACGTGCACCAGTATCCACAAAGCCTGATTGCGCTGGTAGGGGAGTGGTAAAGGAGGCTTCAGCGGCGGCAGTGGGTCGGGATACTCACCGGGCACGCCGAGGCTGTCGCTGGGATGTTCTACCCGAACCGTCGCTACCTCGTGTATCCGAACCTGAGAAGCGTTAATACGTGTCCGTGCGCCCACCAGGTCACTGACGGAAACGCTTTGCAGCACTGTGCCCGGTTCCCTCGCCCGAAGCACCAGCTGGGCGGGTTCAAACTCGCCGCGCGCGGCTTCGATGTGGATAGCGGAGCTGGGCTTGCCGGAAGGAGCAGGGCGGTCGCGTCCTACTTTCCATGCGCCCTCGCACCACCATACCTCGCCGAAGCCCGCCGGTGCAGCAAGGGGGTAGCCATAGTGCGATTCATCCAGAACCATCGTTGTCACCTCGGTCTGTGCGGCGTACAGCATTGCTCGCCCGGAGGTCGCGCGCAGGGCTATCGTATGCTTGCCTGCCGATAATCCCGGCAGTTTCAGCATGGTATCGCCGCCTGCGCTGGGCTTCAGGGACAGCTTGCCAAGCGATTGCCAGCGACCGTCCACTCCCAGAGCCACCTCGATTTGGCGGGGAGAGGGTTGTCGATTCACCCAGCGCACACGCCATGCGTCGCCCTCGGCGGACCACTGCACCTGCAAACCGGGCGATACGGTACGCTCCTCTATCACCAGCGTCTGCCCAATGCGAGGCGCACCGCGGTAATCCACCCTCGCCCGAAGACGGTAGGCGTCCACCTGCGCATACGCGCCGTTACCCTCCACCGATAGCCGGACGTACAGCTGTTTTGTCGGGAAGAGGCTTTCGGGTAGTTGCGCCTCCACCTGCCCCACTCTGGAGGCGGTTATCGCTTGTTGCCACTGTTGCCCATCCGTGCTCACGCTGACGACCAGCGTGCCGCCGGTATGATAGTTCACGTTTATCTGCAAGCTTGCCTCGCGCATCGCACAGGGCAGGGTATGCCGGTAAACCACCTCGTCGCCCGGGCCGAAAGCCCAGCGGTTGGTATTGAAGTACGCCTTCTGTCGAAAGAGCGTGCGGTGAATAGTGGTACCGTGCCATCCCAGTGCGTGTGTGTCGGTGTACTCCCCGCTCTTCAGGCTTTCCCCTTCACCGAGCGTCAGGTCGCCCCAGCGGCGATGTACCACCTGTGCGGGATACAGCTCCGCGCTATCGAAATAAGCGGTGCCTTTCAGGTGCCACTGCCCCAGACGCGCGAACGGCGCAGGTAACTCGGGAGCGCGAAAGGCGAACACGAAATCCTGCCACCGGGAACCGACGCCGAAGTCATGATTGACCGTATTTAACCCGCTGATGACGGTACCCCCACTACCCTCGACGCGGGCGCGGAAACGAAACACGTATGCCTTGTCGGCTTGCAGGCTCAGCAAAGAGGTGCGCCAGTACGCGCTGTCTTCGCCTGTACCCCGCACCGCCAGCACCTGCTTACCGTCCGCCTGAGAGCGGAATACACTCTGCTGTACGCTCCAGTCGGCGGGCACATCGGATGCTTCACCCACCTGCCACTGTGGAAGCGGCGGCAACAGATTCTGTGCCGTCGTACCGGCACACAGTAGCGCAAACGCGATGAAGAGCAAGGGAGTGCGCATTGTCACCTCCTGATCTGTAAAAAGCATCTTCGACAGCGACCGGAGCAGTCCTGCTGGTACGCATGCCGGTTCGAAATTTTTGTGGTGCTAACCATCGAAAACGCTTGACTTTTTGTGAAAAGGGTGGTATTATGCAATCTGTGAATACGTATTCTCAGATAAAGAAAGGGCTTTGCTCTGGCGATAATCGGTTGGCAACGACCGTGAGCATATCACTACCTGAGGGAGGTTACTTCCATGTTCAAACGACGCGCTTTTACGCTCATCGAGCTGCTTGTTGTTATCGCGATTATCGCGATACTGGCAGCCATTCTGTTCCCGGTGTTTGCGCAAGCCCGTGACAAGGCGAGGCAAACCGCGGACCTCAGTAACTTGAAGCAGATTGGTCTCGCTATTCAGATGTATGCTCAGGACTACGACGAGACCATGGCTCCTGCCGAGGGCTGGCGCCCCGATTTGCCGGCAGACCCCGGGCAGTTTGTCACGTGGATGGCGCTGGTACTGCCTTACACCAAGAACCACCAGATTTTCCGCTCGCCCAAGTACGCTTTCCTGTACCCGGAGAGCATTGCCAGCTGGCTGAACTACGGCTTGCATGGTGCCATGGTGCAGGGCGCATCGCCCAACCGCGTGCTTCCCATCTCGTACACCGCGGTGAACCTGCGCTGGTCTACCTGGCCTCACCAGACCACGGTGTCGGTGAACAACGGCTACGGGGGCAAGGGCGGTATGTACGCCTCCTACCCGCAGTGGACGCAGGGTGATACTCCTGTGAGCCTTGCAGCGATTGAGGAGGTCGCCGCCACCCGCGTGGTGACCAACGGGCTGTCGTATCATGCCATCAGCGGTTGCGACCTGGACATTCTGGATGACAACGGGCAGTTGCCCTGTGGCTTCACGATGATGACTTACCGCGACCCCGGTGGGAACGCGCCATGGTCGGTGAACCTGAACCCGCCCAATCCTGACGTGCTGGCTCCGTTTGCGCGCAGGATGAACGTGGTCTTTGCCGACGGACACGCTAAATCGGTACAGTGGGGAACCGGCTGTCCGCACGAGTATACTGTTGAGGCGGACAAGACGCTAGTGCCCGCACGCTGTCGCCAACAGTAAAGGAGAAACGAGGATGATACGTCGCGAAATCCCGTTACCGGTGGCTATCGGTGTAATCGTGATAATCCTGATAGTGGTGGCGGCGATCCTGTGGCGACAGACCTCACCGCCCACAGAGGGTGTTTTGAAGCGGTGGACGCCCTATCCGCAGATACCCACTCGGCCAGGGGCAACAACACCGCAGGCTCCTCGTTAACGGTGGCGTCATCATGAACGGCAGGCGCGGGCGCGCCTGCCGTTCTGTTGTGCCTGCCCCTCCTGCGCCAGCCTTCAGTTGCCGATAATAGATTCCGAGACGCCTTTCCTGTACGTATGAAGGGGGGATAACGATGAACCCCGACGACATCGCTATCCGACCGGTGATAACCGGCAATACAGTGCGTCCTGTGCATCGCGAGTCGCCTTCGCGTGACTCCACAGGAGGGCAACACGCCCACGCGCACGAACCGGCAGCAGCCGAAGAGGCGGAGATAGCGGAGGAGAGCACACTGCCGACTGCAGAAGAGAGCCATTTGATAGACCTGCGAGCATAGAGGAGACGATGGGCGTTATCGGATATCTGACCGCCGCGGAGGTGGAGCCATCGTTGTTCATCGGCGCGGCGATGTGCACTGACTCTTTTGGTCTGCCGGTGGAGTTTCGCTACACCGAGCCGGTGCGCGCGACGCCGTTGCAACGTATCCTGTACGGCAATGCGCTCCATCGTTATCTGTGTCGGGAGGTAATTGCCACTACCCTGTTGCAGGCGATGGAGACTCGTCCCGAGGTGTGGGTGGTGCAGGATGAGATGCTGTTAGAGCCACTGGATGCGATGAGGGCTCCGGTGGTGATGTTGTTTTCCACCGAAATGGCGCCGATGAGCGATTTGGGCGCAACGATGCCTGCAGGAGACGGGGAGATGCTGGTTCAGCTTTCCCTTGCGGGCGCGCCGTTGCGCGTGCGGTTCGGCAACGAGGATACCGGTCTGCAGCGCCAGGCGATACAGGCATTGACCGAGGCGGCGCGTACGATGGATGTGCTGGAACCGCTGGAGCGATTACAACAAGCGGTGCGCATGGTGCGGGAGGAGCAGGAAGCGGCTTGAGGATGTCGTGGTGGGGGTGTTTCTGGGTTCGGGTGCTGACGTGGTTTTTCACCGCGGAAAAGCCCGCGGTGCACGGAGGGAATTTGACTTTTCTTCCCCCTGCGGTGACCACAATTCCTGTGCAGTGCGCAAAGCCATCCGTTCGTCAGCCTTCGCCTCTTCGTTGCCGGGTTGCGGGCGTTTTCGCCCGGGTACAGCGCTGTGCAACATACACGCTCTCTCCTCCCACTACACTGGTGCATACGGTCTGCGCCCCTTCCTCCGTTGCGCGGGTGCAAGCGATGTCCCTGAGAATTCGTGCGCGGTCGCACAAACTCGTACCGATACGTGCAACCTTACCGCTCTCTCATCACGTATTATTATGCAGGTATCAGCCCGCCGTTCGCGCTCGTGTGCACCTTTTGCCAAAGCGGGTGAAAGCAATCAGGGCGAACGTGCGGTGGCGCTGTCGGACGCAGCAGGTAACTGTTGAGCGGTTTCGTTGTCAGGAGGTGCGTTCCTCGCTGGTGTGGCGATTGCCCATTGCGCGACGAGCGGTATCCTTTAGTGGATTGACAGCTGAGTACCGCCGCCGGTGTCGGGAGGCGTTGCAGCGAGCCGCAAAAGGATATGCGCGCGTCCAGAGCGTATACTACCCTGTGCCCGCGCACGCCGTTGCACGCATCGAGATAGACGAGCGTCTCGGGGTACTTTACGTACATCCCCGCAAGGGACACCCGGATACTGCTCCTGCCTGTTTGTGGGTGGTGTCGGGGGTGCAGGTGGCGGACGGTCACCCCGTGCGCGCGGTGCTGAGGGTGGTGTGATGGAGCTACTTTTTCTGCTGGCGCAGGCGGCTCTGCTTATTCTGGCGGGCGTCATGGTGCTGCGTGTGCGTGAAGAGCTGCAGTTGCTGGTACGGCAGGCGACCTCACAACAACGGAGCGAGCAGATAGAGCGTCTGCACGAGGAACTGCAGCAGACCCTGCGTGAGGTGCGCACAACCTTAAGCGAAGGTATCGTGCAGCTGGAGGAGCGCATCACGCGGGCAGAACAGGTGCTACATATGCTGGAGGCGCACATGCCGGATGTAGCGGAAACGCCTCCGGATTCGCAGAGCACCGCTCAGCGCGTTCCCGTGGAACGCATTCTCGCGCTGGCAGATACCGGTTGTGATGTGAAGGAGATTGCGCGGCTGACAGGTGTGGCAGAAGGTGAAGTGTCGCTGGTATTGCAGTTGCGTGCGCAGCGGGGAGACCAGCCACGCTCCCATCCCGAAGAGACATCTTCAGGCAATTTTACCCGAGAGAACGAAGGAACGGACGAATGAGAGGAGAACGAACCACGATGCGAAGATGGCTACTGTTATGGATAGCGATTCCTGTGGCGATGATGCTGGTTGCCACCAGCTGTAGCAGGAAGACCGTCGGCAGAGTCAACGACAAAGCGATTAGCCAGGCAGAATATTACAAGGTGCTGGAGCGGATGGCTGTTCCGCTCACACAGGGCGAAAACCCCGTACGCGATCCGGCAACCGGTCGCCTGGTGCGCGAACAGGCGGGGTACCTGGCTCTGCGGATGCTGATAGACCGCCAGATTATCCTCGATATGGCAGAAAAAGAGAAGGTGATGCCCACCGAGGAAGAGATTAACAAGGAGCTCGAGCGGCAGAAGAAGTTGCCCAATTTCAACGAACGCCTGAAAACGCTCGGCTACACCCAGGACGACCTGAAAGAGGACATCAAGGTAGAGCTGGCAGCGTTCAAGCTCATCACGAAGGGCATCACCGTCAGCGACGATGAGGTGAAGAGAGCATACCAGCAGAATATCCAGCAGTTCACCATCCCGGCGCAGGTGCAGGTAGCGCTGATCCTGGTGGATAATCGCAAGAAGCTGGAGCAGGTGCAGGCTCAAATCAAAAAGGGAGTGGATTTCCTGGTGTTAGCCACGCAGTACAGGCCACCCGATATGCCGGCAAGCGCCAACGTCACCAGCGTATCGCTTCCGGAGAACAGCGATATGTTCCGGCAGTTCCCCTATCTGTGGCAGACACTGCAGAAGACGCCCGTAGGCAGCATTACTCCACCACAGCCTATCAAGCTGCAGTCGGCGCCGGGTAAGGTAGTTAACGGCTGGATTATCTTTAAGGTGCTGGACAAGAAGGATCGCCAGGTACGCCCGCTGGACGAGGTGAAGGAGGACCTGCGTCGGCTACTGATGCAAGCAAAGAGCAAGCGCAATCTGGGACGCGAGCTGGTGCAGATGCGTGCGCAGGCGAAGGTCTCTTTCGAAATCCCCCGCTTCAATCGTCGCTGGCAGGAGGACATGAAGCAGTTGCAACAACAGCTTCAGGAAGCTCAGGCGCCGCCTTCCGTTCCTGCGGTACCTGCACCGTCTGCCGGAAGTTCAACGCCATAAGTCGGAGGGGGCAACCCATCGGGTTGCCCCCGTTGTGCTATATCCCCAGTTGCTGCGCCTGTTCTCGCAGATAAGAGGCGGTCTCCTCCGGGATGGCGGTCGTGATGTAGATACCGCTTCCCAGCTCGAATCCGGCGGGTGTGGTCAGGCGGGGCACGATTTCGATGTGCCAGTGATAGTAGTCCATGCAGCTATCGCGCAGGGGGGCGGTGTGCAACACCGCGTTATAATCGGGATTGTTTACCGCGCGATAGAGCAACAATAGCGTTCGCCGCATCACCTCCGCCAGAGATGTTACCTCTTCTGCCTTCACCTCAAGGGCGAAAGACGCGCTGTGACGGCGTGGCAGTATCATCAGCTCAAAGGGGAAACGGGAGGCGAATGGAGCCAGTACCACGTAGTGTTCGGTGCTCAGCACGATTCGCTCGCCGCTCTCCATCTCTTTCTCCAGCATGTAGCAGTACACGCAGGTCACGCGGTCGTCATAGAAGCGGCGTGCTTCCTCGATCTCTTCCCGAACGTTAGTCGGCACGATGGGCGTAGCGATAAGCTGTGAGTGCGGGTGTACCAGCGATGTGCCTGCCGCCGCCCCGTGATTGCGGAATACCTGCACGAAGGCGATACGATGGTCTTGCGCCAGGGTACGCATCCTCTGCAGAACAGCCTGGAGCACCAGGTCCACCTGTTCCTGAGGCAGGGTCGCCAGCGTCAGGTTATGCTGGGGCGTTTCGATGATCACCTCATGCGAGCCGTAGCCGTTGATGGTGGTGAAAATCTCGGGGCGCTTTATCTCCCATTTAGCCGCCGGGGAGAGGGCTGCAAACTTGTTGGGTACCACGCGCACTTTCCATCCCGGCCGATTCGGCTCACTGCCGTTGCGAAAGGCATACAGCTCCGGCGGGGTCTGCATTTCGTTGCCTTCGCAGAAGGGGCAATCATCACGGTGGTCGGGTTCCTCTTGCACCACTACCTGTTTCAGGAACTGGTGTGGGCGCTTCGCTCGCTCTTTGGAGACGATCACCCACCGCTTGGTGGCGATATCCTGGCGCAGTTCCGACATGTTCGTTACTCCTTCCGGTCGAATTCTCGCAGCAGCTCTTCGGGCGAGACCGCATCGGGGTCGTGTATCATCAATTTCAATATCTCGGCGGTGCGCTCCTTGCCGATAGAAACGTATTTGCCCACAGCGCGAACGTAAACCGTACCCTTTTCATCCACGATTTCCCCATGTGCGTACCAGACCCTGCCTCGCCTCTGGGTCATCTGCGCCCGTGCGGTCAGGGGGGTATGCAGAGGTACCGGCTTCAGGAAGCGTGTGCTGATTTCCGCCGATACACTGAACTCCCCTGTTTGCATGGTTGCCGCCCAGCCCATCAGTTCGTCCAGTATGCTCATCAGCACGCCGCCATGCGCGATGCCCGGATAGCCCATCTGCTCCTCACGCAAGAATAGCGGCACGATGGCGCTGTGTTCGTCGGCATAGAAACGAACGTTCAGTCCTTTCGGATTATGCTCCCCACACACGAAGCAGGTGTGGGAGTGGGGTAGCTTGCGTGGCATCTATTTTCTACACCTCCATCTACCGTGTTCGGCGACAGGATAGAATTACCCGAAGAGAGGATAGAAATCCTGTTCTGCGCAGATTTGCCCGCTTTCCCTTGACAGGGGCAAGGGACACACTGTATAATATGAGCGCAAGGGGCATGGCCCCATCGTCTAGAGGACTAGGACACCTGGTTTTCAGCCAGGAGATCGGGGGTTCGAATCCCCCTGGGGCTACCATTTTCGGTGCCGAGGTGGCGGAACTGGTAGACGCGCACGTTTGAGGGGCGTGTGCCGCAAGGCGTACGGGTTCAAGTCCCGTCCTCGGCACCAGGCTGTCAGTGGGCGATTAGCTCAGCGGAAGAGCGCCTCGTTCACACCGAGGAGGTCGGAGGTTCAAGTCCTCCATCGCCCACCATACTACATGTTGTGCTCCGCGTGCATCCTCCACACAACATCTTGTGTTTTTGCGAAAATGCCAGAATCTGCTACGAGGCGGTCTTCAGCAGGGGTCTTGACGCGGTTTACAGAGGATGCTACACTGTAACTGCGCCAGTGCCCTTCCTGCCGTGCGCCACGCCTGCTGGTGACCAACACCCGCGCGGGTACTTTCATCATAACACGCGCCTAAACCACACGGCAGAATAAAGAATCTTCATCTACGAGCACCACCGTTTTGCATCTGCAGCGCCCCGCGTCGAGCAGGAAACCGCCTGCCGCAGACATAATTTGTTTTTACCTGTGCGTATGCTGAACCGGTTAATAATCGCTGATGGCGAGGTGTTTTGTGTGATGAACCTGTTTGCTACCGACTACGGCTATTTCGCCGACTCAGGCAACGAATATGTGATTGTCCGTCCTGATACACCCATGCCCTGGGTGAACGTTATCTCCAACGGAGACTATGGTCTGGTAGTATCCCAGCTGGGTAGTGGCTACAGCTGGCGCACACACGCCGGTATGAACCGCCTTACCCGCTGGGAACAGGACCTTGTGCGCGACCGCTGGGGCAAATATCTCTATCTGCGCGACGTGGAAACCGGTGAGTTCTGGAGCCCAACATGGCATCCCTGTCCGGGCAAACTCCAGGCGTATCGAGTGCGACACGGATGGGGTTATTCGGTCTTTGAAGGCGAACGTGCGCAAATCGCCAGCGAGATGACGGTATTCGTGCCCATCAACGACCCCTGCGAAGTGTGGCTGTTGCGCCTGCGTAACGAGGGAGATACCGTACGCCGACTGCAGATATTCTCGTACCTGGAATGGTTGTTAGGAACCGCCCCCGACTGGCACCGTGAGTTCCGACGGTTGTTTATCGAAACGCGATACAATCCTGCGCACGGCGTACTGCTCGCTACCAGCGTCATGTGGGACCTCCCGGGTAGAGGCAACACACACTGGAACAGCGATTGGGATTACGTGGCGTTCCACAGCGCCTCGCCCATGCCTGTCGGCTTCGACGGAGACAAGCGGGCGTTTCTCGGCAACTACGGCGATGTGGACGCCCCCAGCGCAGTGGTGGAAGGCAGGTCGTCCGGCACACAGGGGCGCTGGGGCGATGGCATCGGCAGTTTGCAGGTGCTCGTCGAGATTGCGCCCGGCGAATCGGCAGAGGTGGCTTTTGTGCTGGGAGCTGCGGACAACGAAGAGCAGGCTCTGTCGCTGGTGGAGAAGTATCGCCACTTGCCCACCGTGCATGATGCGCTGGCACAGGTCAAGCGGTTCTGGAAGGAGGTAGTGAGCGGTCTTGCCGTGCAGACGCCGGATGATGCTGTGAACGTG
>BEHS01000074.1 GCA_002898895.1 bacterium HR16
CGGGAACCGCTTCTTACGTCAGGCGTTGTATTTAGCGTCGGTGAGCGCGGTTCGTGCTCGTGCTGGTTTCAAGGAGGTATATTCTCGCTTAATTGCTTCTGGCAAGGCTCGGAAGGAGGCATTATGCGCGGTAGCTCGTCGTTTGCTTCTGGTGGCGTATGCGTTATATCGGGACGGTCAAGCGTATGACCCGTCCCGACGTGCCGTGGCGGCTTGACAACAAATACAGAATCTTCCCTTGTAGGGAAGGGGGACAGGGGGTTAGGTTGAATACCCCTTGCCTCCAGGACCCCTCCCAAAGCTGTGGGAAAGGAGATGAGGGGATAAATACGACTATTTTCTCAAAATTCACCAATCGTGGGGTTCTTTTGGGATATGCGTGTTCTTCCCACCATTGAAATGGTGGGCTATGGTGAGGATAAACCTGTCTTCACAGGTTTTTTAATCCGCGCAGGCGGGTTTTGCTCCCTTCATAGCCCATGATTTCAATCGTGGGGTTCTTTTGGGATATGCGTGTTCTGGACTTCAACCTGTTTTGTCATGCTGAGCGTTAGCGAAGCATCTCATCCTCTTGTCATGCTGAACGCAGTGAAGCATCTCGGAGATTCTTCGCTCCGCTCAGAATGACAGCTGGTACGGTTCATACTAACCCGGTTTACCCTTACAACCCATTCCCAGATGAGCCTCCATCTTCTCCATAACCCTTTCCCCTGTTGCATCGTCTAAAAAGCGCAGTACCTTCGCAAAGGAGGACAAAACCATGCGCACTCCCGTGATTGTCGGCGTTTTGCTGGTATGCCTCGCCTCGCTGGCGATGGCGCAGGGTGTGCTCATCCCGCCCGATGACGGACGCATCCAGCCGTTCCAGGTGAAGCAGCATCTGGTGAACGTCTCCATCCGCGACGGTGTGGCGGAGACCACCATCGACCAGACCTTCGTGAACACCACCGACGTGCCCCAGGAAGGGGAATACTGGTTCCCTGTGCCCGAGGGCGCGGCGGTCACCCGTTTCACGCTCACCGTGGGCGACCGCGCGGTGGAGGCGCGTCTCCTGCCCAAAGAGGAGGCTCGGCGCATCTACGAGAACATCGTGCGCCGACGGCGCGACCCCGCCCTGCTCGAGTTCGCCGAGCGCAACCTGCTTCGCGCCCGCGTGTTTCCCATCCCGCCCAGGGGCGAACGGCGCATCCAGCTGCGCTACACCGAGACCCTGCGGCGCGAGGGTGAGGTGAACCGCTACCTGCTACCTTTGCGGGCGACACGAGCGGTCTCCAAACCGCTGGGCTACCTGCGCGTGCGGGTGGAACTGGCGACCAGCGCACCGTTGACCAACGTGTACTGCGCCTCCCATCCCGAAGCGGTGGTGAAGCGTGAGGGCGCCAATCGCGCAGTTATCGAGTGGAGCGCGGAGAGCATCCTTCCCGAACGCGACCTGCAGATATACTACAGCACCTCCTCCGAGAAGTACGACCTGCGCGTGCTCACCTACCGCGCGGGGGGAGACGGGTACTTCGTGATGTTGCTCGCGCCCGGCGGCGGGCAGAAACCGCCCAAACTGCCCAAGCAGATAGTGTTCGTGTTTGACCGCACGGGCAGTAAGGCGGGCGAGAAAATCAAACAGGCGAAAGAGGCGCTGGCGTACTGCGTGCGCAACCTGCAGCCCGAAGACCGCTTCAACCTCATCCTGTTCAACGAGCAACCGCACAAACTGTTCGACGGACTGGTTGCCGTCACCCGTGAGAATGTGGACAGAGCGGTGCGAGAGGTGGAGGCGTTAACCGCACAGGGAGGCACCAACATCGCGGATGCGCTGCGAGAGGCTCTGCGCCTGTTCCCCAAAGAGGAGACGAACGCCCTGCAGGCAGTGGTGTTCCTCACCGATGGCTTGCCCACCGTGGGCGAGACCGACCCCAACCGCATCCTGAACGCGGTGAACGAGCTGAACCCCAACCGTCGCATCCGTATCTTCTCGTTCGGGGTGGGCTATGATGTCAACGTGCACCTGCTGGACAGGCTGTGCCAGCAGAACCGGGGCATCTCCAGCTACGTGCGCCCTGAAGAGAACATCGAAGCGCGCGTCTCCGCCTTCTATAACGCCATCAACGTGCCCGTTCTGGCCGACCTGAAGCTGTTTTGCGAGGGCGTGGAGGCGTACGATGTGTACCCGCGCGACATCCCCGACCTGTTCGCAGGCGACCAGATTGTAGTCACCGGTCGCTACAAAGGCAGTGGGCGCGGCGCGGTGGTGCTGGAGGCGATGTCGCGTCAACAGCAGGAGCGCATCCGGCATGTGGTGGACTTCCCCGAGCGTGCCGAAAGCATGGACTTCATCCCGCGCCTGTGGGCGGTGCGCAAAATCGGCTACCTGCTCGACGAGGTGCGCCTGCACCGTAACCAGGAGGTCATCGATGAGATAGTCCGCCTCGCGAAGGAGTACGGCGTGGTCACCGAGTTCACCTCCTTCCTGATAGACGAGGACATGATTATGGCGCAGGCGGACGACCGCAGGATGCGCTTGCGTGCGCAGGGTTTGGTGTTCGGCATGGCTCCACTTTCCGGCGCAGCTGCCGTGGGAGCCAGCACGCAGGCGCAAACCCTCCAGCGGCAGGGCTCCGGTGGTGTAGCCGCTCCGCCCCCCGTGCCGGGCATGGTAGGAGTAGTCACGCAGAGGCAGGAGAGCCTGGGCTTAACCGACATGTCCGCCGAAGTCGCCGAGCGCGCTCAGCAGGTGGTGCGCAATATCGGCAGGCGTACCTTCTATCAGCAGGGCGCGCAGTGGGTGGACAGCCGGTACCGGAGCGGTCAGCAGGTAATTGCCATTCAGGCGTTCAGCGAGGCGCATTTCGCCCTCCTGCGCAAACGCCCGGAGCTTCGCCAGTACCTCTCGCTGGGCGACAACGTGCTGATACAGCTGGAGCGTGTGGCGGTGCAGGTCTCCCCGCAGGGCAAAACCAGCCTCACCGAGGCGGAGTGGCAACTGATTGAGGCGAGGTCGTAGACAGACCTGCAGGATAAGGGCGGTTGCAAAGCGAATCAAGTGACAACTTGACCGAGCAGGCAAAACCGGATGGCGCAACAGCAGATTTCGCAACCGCCCATAACCAGTGTAGAGGAGCTGGAAGAACGCTTGTCGCGCCCCACGCCGGAGGTGGTGCAGCTCTTTCAGCAATTGCAGGGCGACCTGCTGGTGCTGGGCGTGGGAGGCAAGATGGGTCCCACTCTGGCAAGGATGGCGCGTCGCGCGATGGACGAGGCGGGCAATACCGCGAAGGTAATCGGCGTTGCCCGCTTTTCGCAACCGGAGGTGCGTGAGCGACTGGAACAGGCGGGAGTGCAGACCGTTGCCTGCGACCTGCTGGACGCAGACGCTGTGAACGACCTGCCCGATGCGCCCAACGTGGTGTTCATGGCGGGGATGAAGTTCGGCACCACCGGCGCGGAACCGCTCACCTGGGCGATGAACACTATTGCCCCTGCTTACGTCGCAAACCGGTTTCGCCGGTCGCGACTTGTGGCGTTCTCCACCGGCAATGTGTATCCGCTGGTTCCGGTGACAAGCGGTGGGGCAACCGAAGAGACACCTCCTGCGCCCATCGGGGAGTACGCGCAATCCGCGCTGGGCAGGGAGCGCGTTTTCGAGTACTTCTCCGCACGCTATGCTACTCCCATGGTCATCTACCGCCTGAATTACGCGGTGGAGCTGCGCTACGGCATCATTCTGGATGTAGCGCAGAAGGTATGGGCGGGCGAGCCTGTTCCGCTGGCAATGGGGTGTGTGAACGTGATATGGCAGGGCGATGCCTGTGCGTGGGCGTTGCGGTGTTTACATCTGGCGCAGTCGCCGCCTCTGGTGCTAAACGCTACCGGTCCCGAAACGCTCTCTATTCGCCATCTGGCACATCGTCTGGGCGAGCTGATGGGCAAGGAACCTCGCTTTGAGGGCGTGGAGGCGGAAACTGCCCTGCTCAGCAACGCGGGCAGAGCGCATCGCCTGTTCGGTTATCCGACGGTGGCGGTGGATACCGTCATACAGTGGGTGGCATACTGGGTGATGCAGGGGCTTCCCACCTTGAACAAGCCTACCCACTATGAGGTTAGAGATGGGAGGTTCTGACCTTTCTGGATGGCGAGGCTCCGTCCGGGCCGTTAGCCCCCCTGTCGTCCCCCCGCAAGCTGGGGGACATGACGCTCCTCCCCGCGTGCGGGGAGGTTGGGTGGGGCGAATCGGCTCACCGGAAGGTTCGCCCTCCAGCAGGGATAAAATTTGACAATCAGTCTATTTTGTCATGCTGAGCGATAGCGAAGCATCTCATCCTTTTTGTCATGCTGAACGCAGTGAAGCATCTCTGAGATTCTTCGCTTCGCTCAGAATGACAATTGTTTCGTGTCATGCTGAGCGATAGCGAAGCATCTCATCCTTTTTGTCATGCTGAACGCAGTGAAGCATCTCTGAGATTCTTCGCTTCGCTCAGAATGACAATCGTTTCGTGTCATGCTGAGCGTCAGCGAAGCATCTCATCCTTTTTGTCATGCTGAACGAAGTGAAGCATCTCTGAGATTCTTCGCTCCGCTCAGGATAACAGGAATAGCGAGCGGGATTGATAGAATATCGGTTATCCAACAGGAGGTTAGGCGATATCCAATGCGAATCATCATGCTCTCGTGGGAATACCCTCCGAAGATAGTGGGAGGCATCGCGCGACATGTGTACGAGCTGGGACACGCGCTGGCGGAGGAAGACATAGAGGTACACGTCATCACCGCCGAGTTCCCGGGCGCGCCCGCCTATGAACGGCAACACGACCTCCTGCATGTGCATCGCGTAGCGGTTACCGAGCACGCCAACGACTTCGTGCACTGGGTGCAACTGCTCAACCGCTCTATGCAAGCGAAAGCAGAGGAGCTGCTGAACGGCTGGCAACAGGAGGGCAAGCCCTTCAAATCGCGGGCGTTCGCCGACGGTGTGTTGCTGCACGCGCACGACTGGCTGGCGCATTATAGCGGTGCGTACCTCAAACACACCTATCGCCTGCCTCTCATCGCTACCATCCACGCCACCGAGTACGGGCGCAACAACGGGCTGCATAATGACCTGCAGCGTTACATCGCCAGCGTGGAGTGGCAGCTCAGCTACGAGGCATGGCGGGTGATATGTTGTTCCTGGTACATGAAGGGCGAGGTGGAGTTCGCTCTGCAAACGCCGTCTGACAAGATTGTGGTTATCCCCAACGGCGTGGACACCACCAAGTTCGAGTTCAAGTTCGATGAAGCGGAGCGACAGGCGTTTCGCAGCAACTACGCCGCGCCCGATGAGAAGATACTCTTCTTTGTGGGCAGGATGGTGCGCGAGAAGGGTGCGCATGTTCTGCTGGAAGCGTTGCCCAAAGTGCGTGTCGTCTACCCGAAGGTGAAACTGCTGATTGTGGGTGGTGGGTATCGCGACCATCTGGTGCAACTGGCGAACTGGCTGGGCGTTGCCCCGCATGTATACTTCACGGGCTTCGTGCCCGACGATGTGCTGTTGCGCATCTACCGCATCGCCGACGTGGCGGTGTTCCCCAGCCTGTACGAGCCGTTCGGCATCGTTGCGCTGGAGGCGATGGCAGCGCGCATTCCCGTTGTGGTCTCCGATGCGGGGGGCTTGAAAGAGGTGGTGGAGCACAACGTGACGGGCATCGTCACCTGGCTCAACAACTCCGATAGCCTCGCGTGGGGCATTCTGGAAGTGCTGCAAAACCCCGAGCGGGCGCAGGAGATGGTCAAGGAAGCGTACAGGCGCGTGAAAACGCTCTATAACTGGAAGCGCATCGCCCGGCAAACCATAGAGCAGTACCGGCAGGTGTGGAGCGAGTACCGCAAGAGCGACTGGTAGCCTCTCTTGATTTTGCTCCCCTCAGCTCAAGTATACTGAAGACATGCAGACGGCAGAAAAGAGGGAAGCTATCCCACCGATTTCCGCAGCCACCAATCCGCTCTCCGCGTGGCTCTTTTTTCGGCGCAACCTGTCGCGCACTGCGCCGGTGGCTCTGGTTATCGTGCTGTCGGTGGTGCTTATCGGCACGGTGGTAACTATTATCCGCAGTATCGACCTCACCGTGCTCACCGTGTACGGCTACAACCGCTATTTTCTGGTGGCGGTGCCTCGCAACGGCAACCGGGTAGACCCTCGCGCAGAGATGACCATCCGCGCCGAGCCTATGGCTAAGCAGATTTATCGCATCAGCGTGTGCTTTACCAACATCCACACCATCTTCGGCAAGTTCCCGTTCGTGTTATTCGGCTTAACTCAGGAGGAGATGCCGAAGATGCTCCGTCTGACGCGCATGAAGTTGGTGGAGGGCAGGCTTCCCCGCGAGGGCGAGGCGGCGTGTGCGCTGTCGGTGGGCATTGCGCGCAACCGCAACCTGAAAGTCGGCGATGTGGTGCTTGCGCCCAACATCGAGGATAGCTTCGCTCCCGTGCCGGTGAAGCTGGTGGGACTGCTGGACGGCGAGAACTGGTTCGCAGTCACCTCCAAAGAGTTTGTGCAGAAGAACTATTTCCCACCACTGGAGGAGATTGTGGTGGCGGCGCCCACTCCCGACCAGCAACCCGAGCTGGACAGACGGCTGAGCAAGGCACTGGACAAACGACAGGTACGCCTGTTCACGTTCGGGCAGCTGGTTCGGGAACTGCGCTCCTCGCTGAGGAATCTGTATCTGATTATGAACATCGTGATTGCCATAGTGGTGCTGGTGATTGCCATCATGATGGGGATGCTCTCCAACATCTTCTTTATGCAGAGACTGCCGGAGTTTGCATTGCTCGCCGCGATGGGCTACACACGCGGGATGTTACTGTGGCGGGTGGTACGGGAGACCGCGCTTTTAGTGGCATTGGGCTGGACGGTAGGGGTGCTGTTGAGCATGGGCATCTTGTGGGGGCTGTACTGGTGGGTGTTCGAACCGCGTGGGATGCTGTTACAGCCGATGGACTGGCAGGCGTACCAATACACCGTTCCTGTGCCGATTGCGGTGCTGGCGTTCGCAGCGATGTCGGTGGGTCCGCGCCTGCTGGCGATGGACCCCGTGCTGGTCATCGAGCGGAAGGTGTAGGGCGATGCTGGTAACCGACGAAGTGACATTGGCGTATCGCGAAGCGGATCGGGTGGTGCTGGCGGTGGACCGCGTGTCGGTAGAGGTCAAACAGGGCGAGTTCGTCGGCATCATGGGACCGTCGGGGTCGGGCAAGAGCAGTCTGCTGTACCTGATGAGCGGGCTGAAACTGCCCACCAGCGGCGAAGTGCGCTACCGCAACCGGGTGATCCACCTGCTGAGCGAACGCGAACGGATGCAACTGCGCCGACGTGAGTTCGGCTTTGTGTTCCAGCAACCCTACCTCTTGCCCTATCTCACCGCGCTGGAGAACGTGCTGGTGGCGGTTCCGGGCGACCGCGAGGCGTACGGACGTGCGCTGGAGCTGTTCGAGCAGCTGGGGCTATCGCACCTTGCCAACCGCTATCCGCACAAGCTATCGGGCGGTGAGAGGCAACGAGTATGCGTGGCGCGGGCGATGGTGCATCAGCCACAGATTATCTTCGCCGATGAACCGACCGCCTCGTTAGACCACATCAACGGGCATGCGGTCATCCGACTGCTGGCGGACTATCGCGAAAGAGGCGCGGTGGTGGTGGTCACCCACGACCCCGAGATGCTCGCCGACGCCGACCGGGTGTATTCCCTGCGTGACGGCAGGCTGGTGCAGAAGGTTCACGTTTGACAAGCTACTTTCTGGAAACGAAGAGATTTTCTGTGATGTAGAACCGCCACGGCTTGTCCGCCCACACACGAATGCCGATGCGGGTGGTCTGGGTAACCCGTTCGGGGGGGACGCCTTCTCCCTTCACAATGCGCAGACGCCCTTCGTAAAGCGGGCAGAAGCTCTGCGCCAGCGTAATGTCCATCGCCTGCGTCAATCTGCCCGGTCCCGAGGTAAGCAAGCGGATATCCGTCACGCCGCGTCGCCGCTGCATCAGTTCGATGCCCTCTATCGGCTCTATCGCGCGGATGAGCACCGCTTCGCCGACGCCTTCTGGCGCGGTCACAGCGTTAAGGCAGTGGTGGGTATGCACTTGATACACGTAGGCGATGCCGGGCGGTCCGAACATCGCCGCGTTGCGCGCCGTCTTGCCGCGCGAGGCATGGTTGGCGGGGTCGCCCGTGAGATACGCCTCTGTTTCCACGATGACGCCCGCAGTGACGCCCTCGTCCGTTTCGTGTACCAGTATCTGTCCCAGCAAAGCGCGGGCGACCTCCAGCGTGGGCTGGAGGTAGAACTCTGGCGGTAGCGGTATGCGATGTGCCCAACCCGCTTCCATGTCTCAACGCTTGCTTGACGCGGTGCGCTCTCTCCCTTATAATACCATATCGGACGACATCAAGGGGACAACGGGATGGACATGATACCACGACATATCCTCTGGAGCAAAGACCAGATAGACCTCACCGATGAATGGCAGAGGCGATGGTACATCCGCCAGGTGCTGATGTACGGTCGCGCGGAGGATGTTGCCAGCCTGGATTGGGATGAGGTGGAGAGGCTGTTACCGGAGCTGGACCTGCCCCCCTTGCTTCATCAACTCTGGGAGAGCTACTTCCATGCTCGAAAAAGAACCGATTCCACACGGTGTTCTGAACAAGGCACAGAGAGAGTTTCTGACCCGATTTAATGAGTTGCCGGATGCTACTGCCTTTTATCTAACCGGAGGGACGGCGCTGGCAGAGTTTTATCTGGGACATCGCCTCTCATACGACCTCGACCTTTTCACGACCGAAACGGGACTGATACGCCCCTTCGCCCTTTTCATGGAAACCGCACTCGTACAGCAGGGGTTTTCGCTGCGACCGGTGCGTCGAATGGAGAGTTTTGCGGAATACGAGCTCATCTTTGAGGGAGACAGTCTCCGCATCCAGCTAGCGTACGATAGCCCTTTTCGTTTTGCCGAGCCTGTCCAAACTGCCTTGGGGCGGGTCAACGATTATCAAGACATCGTGGTGGACAAGCTATTAGCTTTCTTCGGGAGGGCGGAGCCGAGAGATGCTGTAGACCTCTTCTTCATCCTTCAAGAGGTGGACTTTTGGGAAATGATGGATATGGCAGCACAAAAGGACACGGGATTTGACCCGTACTGGATGTCTGTCGCGCTGACGAGAGTATCTACCTTCCCCGACGAACCGGAACGCTGGCCGGTGCAAATGCTTCAGCCATTTCAGCCTGTTCAACTCAAAGAGCTCTTTGCACAGCTCGCACACGACATTTTACGACGAATGGATAGGTAGCTGGAGAGCCTCCACCGCTTTGCTTATCGCCTCCCTTACTGCAGGCGTCCACTTTTCCCTCTGCAGGGAGCCATCCTCCATAGCACGGCGGAACGCTTCCACGTCCTCGATTCCCGACCGCTCCTGCAGCGCACGTGCCGCGCGTCCTGTCATGCCGGGAAGCCTCAGCAGTGCCTGAACGCCTGCGGGAACCTGCTCCTTGACACGCTCCAGGGCAGGGAATGTGCCTTCCACCAGATATTGACGCACCTTCTTGTCCACCGCCTCGCCGATGTGCGGCAGGTCACGCAGGGCGTTGCGGGCGACCAGCTCCTCTACCGGCTCGTTCAGCCCCTCCAGCGTATCGGCGGCGAGACGGTAGGCGCGCACCTTAAAGGCGTTCTCGCCCTGCCACTCCAGCGCGTTCGCCAGAAAGCGAAACACCTCAGCCAGTTCGCGATTGCTCGTCTGCATCTACGACGCCTCCTCACGCTTGTTCCTCAGCGCTTCATAGTGAGCCTGTGCTTCCACGCGCACCGCGCCACTACCCGCGCTTGCTCCTGCTATCACCTGCTCCATATCCAGCGACTCAGGGGGCGGAAACTCCGCCAGAAAAGCGGTTATCTCGCGCTCGATGGCAAACGGCGCATGGACGTGCAGGCTGACCGGCGAGCTGATGTTATATTGCAGAATGAGGTCGTTCACCCGACGCATCAGGCGCAGCAGGCTCTGCAGGATGTTCGCGTACCAGTCGGAGAAAACGGGTTTTTCACGACGCAAAGGATACTCCATTGCCGCACGTCGACGCAGAATAGCAATCGCCTCGCGAGCCATCACGATTTCACGGTCGGTCTGCGCCCACTCGGGCAGGATTTCCGCGTTGTGCAAAATCGTGGCGGCAATGCGAAGGTGGGGAGGAACCAGCCACTGTGGGTCTATTTCCAGGGGTTGTCCTTTGCCCGGAAGGTCGTCAAACTTCCCCTCTTCCATCGCCTCGGCGATTTTGCGCTCGGCGATAATCTCAAAGGCGCGGCTGATGTCGTACTCGGGCATGACGATACCTCGCTACACAAGTCCCCACTCTTTCACAACCTGCATCTCAGGAGGCAAATCCCATAGCCATTCTACCCTCATCCAAAAACCTTCCAGCACGGTACTGCGATACTCTCCTCTCTCACCTTTCATCTGCAGCACATACTTTCCCTCTTCGTTCAGTACGTAGAACTCTGCCAGCCGTTTTTCGGGGTCTATGAGCCAGTATTCGCGCACACCACCTCGTTCATACTCCGAAAACTTCTGCACGCGGTCGCGCTGTTCGCTTTCCGGGCTGATGATTTCCACCACCAGGTCTGCCGGTCCATCCAGGTAGGTGCGCTGGAGCAGACCTCTACGGGCAGCACTCACGAACAGAATATCGGGCGAGCGACCGGGCAGGTCAGCCCCTGTCTTCATCTGGAAAGGTTCTGTCACAACAACCCCAAGCCCCTTAGTGCTGACGTACACTCGGAGGAGCGATATGAGAAATGCCAAAACGTCGCTATGCTGTAGCGAAACAGGGCTCATCAATTCTACCTCGCCGTCTACCCACTCTGCCCACGTGTCTTCGTCCAGCCACTCCAGGAACTGTTCGTAGCTGATTTTGCCTGGGGGCAGTGGGCGTGCGGGCTGTATCAATACCTGCTGTGCCATTTGGCATCACCTCGCCTTCATTATAGCACAAAGAAGGGTGTCCTTGCGCTGGGCATCTTTCTCGGGGAAAATCGCTTCGGGTAAAAGCGCCCTTCAGAATCGCGTCCAGTCATCTGCAGGATTCCTGAACGGAGAAGGGAAAAGTACCGCAGAAAAGCCTGGGTACACACCTTGAGAAGCCGAGAACACAAAGGAGGTAGCAGAGTAATGTCCCAGAAGATCGACAGGCGCACCTTTCTGAAGGGAGCTGCGATTGGAGGTTTTAGCTTCCTGTTCCTGCGCGATAGCAGGATGGTGTTCGGCTTTCCGCAGAACGAGAAGCTGAACATCGCCATGATCGGCGCAGGAGGCAGAGGGCGCGGTAATCTGGACGGTGTGCTGAGCGAAAACATCGTTGCTCTGTGCGACGTCGATGAACGCCTTGCGCACAGCGCACAGCAGGCTGTGCCTAGCGCGAAGTTCTTTAAGGACTTTCGCAAGATGCTGGAGAAGATGCGCAAGGAGATCGACGCGGTCGTCGTGAGTACGCCCGACCACACGCACGCGGTAGCAGCGGCGATGGCGATACGCATGGGCAAACACGTGTATTGCGAAAAGCCTCTCACCCGCACCATCTGGGAGGCGAGAATGCTGCGCGACCTGGCACGTCGTTACAAGGTGGCTACCCAGATGGGCAACCAGGGTACCGCCTCCAACGAACTGCGCCAGGGCGTAGAGGTGATTCAGTCGGGTGTGCTGGGTAAAGTGACCGAGATTCACGTGTGGAGCAACCGTCCCATCTGGCCCCAGGGCATTGCAAGACCCAAAGAGGAGATGATTATCCCCGATGGGCTGGACTGGGACCTGTGGCTGGGGCCGGCTCCCAAACGCCCTTATCATGAGGCATACCACCCGTTTAGATGGCGTGGCTGGATAGACTTCGGCACTGGTGCAATCGGTGATATGGCATGCCACACCATGAACATGGCGTTCTGGGCGTTGAACCTGCGCGATCCCGTGTCTATCGAAGCGGAAACGTCGGGAGTGAACGGCGAGACCTTCCCGAAGTGGTCTATCGTGCGCTATCAGTTCCCCCAGCGTGGTAGCCTGCCGCCCTGCAAGATGGTGTGGTATGACGGCGGGCAGAAGCCGCCCGTCGAGTTGTTGCAGGGTGAGCAGATGGCGGACAGCGGTCTGTTGCTTATCGGCAGCGAGGGCACGCTATACAGCCCGGGCGACTACGGCACGCCTTTTGTGCTGCTGCCGCGTGAAAAGTTCGCCAACTACCAGCCGCCGGCGCCCTCTATTCCTCGCTCGCCGGGGCACCATCAGGAGTGGATTAACGCCTGTAAGGGGGGACCGCCCGCCATGTCCAACTTCGATTACGCCAGTGCGCTCACCGAAACCGCCTTGCTGGGTAACCTGGCGATTATCACGGGCGAGCGAATCAACTGGGATGCCAGGCGCATGAAGGCGGTCAACTGCCCGAAGGCGGACAGGATTATTCGTCCAGCCTATCGCAAAGGGTGGGTGCTGTAGCAACAAGGACAGGCGCGTCCTCTCCTGGCGCGTCAAGGTTCGTCCTTTTGGGGGGTGAGGTTCCTGCCGAGCGGTTAGCCCCCCTGTCGTCCTCCCGCAAGCAGGGGGACACAACGCTTCTCCCCGCGCACGGGGGCGGTCAGGTGGGGCATTTTGTACGGCTCGGCAGGAGCCTCGCCCTCCACGCGCCGGTATTGGAGGGTTGCGCTCTGTCGTGACCCCAAATGGACGGCTCGGCAGGAGCCTCGCCCTCCCCAGGAATGAGATTTGACAAACCGTTCGTTTGTCTCCTCATACACTGTTCCAGTGAATAAACGCACCGGTTGCAGGCAAGCCAACAGCGAGCCAGATGTGCTATACTTAAGGATGGAGAAAACATCCGCAGGAGTTCTGGGATGACCTGGCATCATACGACCGTCGTCGCCGTACGCCGCGATGGGCAGGTTGCTATTGCTGCCGACGGACAGGTAACCTATAGCGATACTATCCTGAAACATACCGCCCGCAAAATCCGTCGCATGTACCACGATCGCGTGCTGGCTGGGTTTGCTGGGGCGGTTGCGGATGCGCAGGCTCTTGCCGACCGTTTCGAAGCCAAACTCGAAGCTGCTAACGGCAACCTGCGCCGTGCCGCCGTCGAGTTCGCCAAAGAATGGCGCACCGACCGCGTGCTGCGGCACCTTGAAGCGATGATGATTGTGGCGGACCGGGAGGACCTGCTACTCGTCTCCGGCGACGGCAACGTGATCGAACCGGACGATAACGTGCTGGCTATCGGCAGTGGAGGAGCGTATGCCGCCGCTGCTGCGCGTGCCCTGATGCGCCATACGCCGTTGACCGCAAAAGAGATAGCCCTGGAAGCGATGCGTATCGCGGCGGAGCTGTGTATCTACACAAACGATAAAGTATATTGTGAATGCATCGAATGAGTATCCCAAAGGAGCGAACGATGGAAGAAGACCTCACACCCCAGCGAATCGTAGAAGAGCTGGATAAATATATCATCGGACAACAAAAGGCGAAGCGCGCGGTAGCAATCGCCCTGCGCAACCGTTACCGGCGTAAATGTTTGCCTGAGGACCTGCGCGAGGAGGTCATCCCCAAGAACATCCTGATGATTGGTCCCACCGGTGTGGGTAAAACCGAAATCGCCCGCCGCATTGCTCAGCTGGTCAAAGCTCCCTTCCTGAAGGTGGAAGCTACCAAGTTCACCGAGGTGGGTTATGTGGGGCGTGATGTGGACTCGATGATCCGCGACCTGGTGCAGACCGCTGTGCGCATGGTGGAAGCGGAGAAGGTGCAGGAGGTGCAGGAGCGCGCTGAGGAGATAGCCATCGAGCGCATTGTCGACCGCTTGATGCCCCGGCGCTCGCGCCGCCCCATCCAGGGTGCTACCCCGTTTGAAAGGCTGTTCCGTGCGCTCTACGAGGAGGAGTTTAAAGAAGAAGAGGAAGAGCCCGTCTCGCTGGCGGCAAAGGAGCGGCGCGAGCGTGAACGCCGTATGCGCGAGAAGCTGATAGAGCGCGTGCGCAGTGGGGCGATGGACGATGAGAAGATAGAGATAGAGGTGGAACAATCCTCCCCGCCTGTGCCCTTTGTGCAGGTTTTCGGTCCGCAGGGCATGGAAGAGATGGGGCTGGACATCCCCGATATGCTGCGCGGCATGATGGGCGGGCGACGTCGCAGCACTCAGGTAACCATTCGTGAGGCGAAACAGATTCTCGCCCAGGAAGCGGCGCGCGAACTGATTGACCGCGAGCAGGTCATCCGCGAAGCCATCCGTCGCACTGAGGAGAGCGGCATCATCTTCATCGACGAGCTGGACAAAATCGCCGGGCGCGAGCAGGGTTTCGGTCCCGATGTGTCGCGCGAGGGTGTGCAGCGCGACCTGCTGCCCATTATCGAGGGTTCCACCGTCATGACCAAATTCGGGGCGGTGCGCACCAACCATATCCTGTTCATCGCCGCGGGAGCGTTCCACGTTTCTAAACCCAGTGACCTTATCCCCGAACTGCAGGGACGGTTACCCATTCGCGTGGAGCTCGACAGCCTGACCGAGCAGGATTTCGTGCGCATTCTTACCGAACCGCAAAATGCGCTGGTGAAACAGTACAGGGAACTGCTGGCGACCGAGGGCGTGAATCTGGAGTTCACCGACGATGCGGTGCGCGAGATTGCAGCGGTTGCTGCGCAGGTGAACACCACCAGTGAGAACATCGGCGCGCGACGTTTACACACCATTATGGAGCGCGTACTGGAGGACATCTCCTTCCGTGCCAGCGAGTTTGCTGGACAGACAGTGACTATCACTGCTGAGTATGTGCGCCAGCAACTGGAAGACGTGCTGCGCAGCGAGGATTTAAGCAGATACATTCTATAAGCCAAACCTCAACGACGAGGCAAAAAGGAGGGTGTTACCATGAAAGTAAGTATCATCGGTGGAGGCGGGCGTGTTGGTTCCAACACGCTGTACGCACTGCAGATGGGCGGCGTGGCGAAGGAGCTGGTCGTTATCGACGTGGCTCGTGAGCTGGCGGAGGGCGAAGCGCTGGACCTGCGACATGGAGCAGCGCTGTCCGCATCGCAGAAGATTTACGCGGGCGGTACCGATGCCGCTGCCGGCTCCGACATCGTGATTATCACGGCAGGCCTGCGGCGCAAGCCTGACGAGAGCCGCCTCGAGCTGATTAACCGTAACGTATCGCTGTTTCGCAGTATCCTGCAGGAGCTGAAGCAGGTACCTTTGCCCGACCACGCGATACTGCTGGTGGTTTCGAACCCGGTAGACATCCTGACCTATCTGGCGGTCAAAGAGTTCACCCTGCCGCCCCAGCGGGTGATGGGACTGGGCACCGTGCTGGACACCACACGTTTCCGCTCTCTGCTGGCGGAGTATTTCGGGGTGGCTGCTACTGATGTCAAGGCGTTGATTCTGGGCGAACACGGCGATAGCATGGTGCCAGTATGGTCTACCGCTACCGCTAACGGTGTGCCCTTGCAGAGCCTGCCCGGCTACGACCCCGCCAAGATGCAGGAGATTTTCGAGTTCACCAAAAAGAGCGGCGCGGAAGTTATCCGGCTGAAAGGTGGCGCAGGCTACGCAGTAGGGCTGGCAATCCGCGAGGTCGTACATGCCATCCTGCTTGACAGACAGCAGATACTGCCTGTGTCCAGCCTGCAGATGGGTCTGTACGGCATCGACGACGTATGCCTGAGCGTGCCGACCATCGTCGGACGCAGGGGTGTGGAGAAGCAGATAGAGATGAAACTGGCGGACGAAGAACTGCAGGCACTGCGCCGCTCGGCACAGGTATTGAAGGAGATACAGGCGCAGGTTATGGGGTAGCAGTCTGTACATGGGGGGCGAGGCTCCTGCCGAGCCGCGCGAAATGCCTCTACCTGACATCTCCGTGAATGCGGGAGGTTGCCCCCCACCTGGCCTCCCCCGTGAAGGGGGGAGGAACTGCTCCCCGCCCGCGGGGAGGGCTGGGGTGGGGGCTATAAGGGGCAGTAACCTTTTACCGATGATCCCTACGGAGGATTGCAAAGC
>BEHS01000075.1 GCA_002898895.1 bacterium HR16
CGCGACGGCGCAACACCTCGCTATAGGTAAGAGGCAAACCGAGCCGGGGGTCATCCAGGCCCGCTCGACAGAAGAGCTGATACGAACTCCACGGACGAGCAATGCCCGGATGCTCATCCAGAAAACGCCTGATAGCACCAGAAGCCACCGCACGTTCCCAAGGGCATATCAGCAAATCCTCTGAGAGATAGCCGGGTACCAGCAGACGCAGATGGCAGGGCCACTCATCCTCTCCACAGTCCGCCATATACATCTTTAGTGCCTGACCGATCTGTCTCAGCTGAGACTGGCAGCTGGTGACATAGCTCCGGCGCAGTGACTGCGATACCATTGGAAATAACAGCGCAGATAGTGTAGCGATAACACTCAGTACTACCAGCAACTCCATGAGCGTGATACCTTGCCGAAGTCCGCGCAACGCGTTCTTTACCTCCCCTCTGTCAAGGTACGACACCAGTCGGCTATCTGCTTGCCCTCTTCTTCCGAGGGCAAGCAAGGCTTTAACCATATCACATAGCGCACGATGCGGTTGTTATCGACCAGTATAGCCTGGTCCGCGTCGAAGGGGTTCTTGCTCATCGTACCAGCATCTACCCACCACTCATCATTGGCGATAAGCGCGAACCCCACGCGCGGATGCTTCAGTCGGTCAATCAGCTGTCGGAGGTTGCGCCGAACTGCTTGTGCATCGCGCATATTAGTCACGTGCACGCCCACCAGATGGAGATCAGGGCAGGCACCCAGCACTTGCTTCCATACATGCCAGTTCTTCGGTTCCCATGTCGGACAACCTTCATACAGGGAAGGCGACCATAACAGTAATGGCCGCTTCTGTTGCCTGCCGGGGATACTACCGTAGATTTCAGTCTCCGGTGGAAAGAGAGAAGGAAGGGGTTTACCTATCGCGATGCCCAGTCGATTCTGGCTCAGCATCACCAGATAGCGATGCATTCTCACCTGATCACGCTTCGCCCGCTCAACGACTGGCAAATCCTTCTGGCGCTCTCGCCACAGAACGTACTTCCACGTTATGACAGGTACCAGCACCAGGGGAATAAGCAGAAGTATCTGCTTCCACTCGATAGCACGCAAGGTAGCGGATTGGAAAGATCTCCGCAGTCGCATAAGTCTCACTCCTGTGCTTGGGAGACATGGAACTACCCCTTTCTTGAGGGTCGTCTCTATTATACGAGTGTAGATATATATTTTCAACTTATGCTATCTATTTGCCATGCGTTAACCCTGTGAGGCGGAAGGCTGTCTTCTGTTATAGGGAAATTCTTCGCCATTACAAGCAGGTAGGGATAAGGGGGCGTGTTATATTCCTTGCAGGAAAAAATCCTCTCCACGCTAAACCTAAGGAAAAACAAGAGGGTGGCAGGATGCAGTACCGTCGGTTTGGCAGGACCAATTTGCGCATTTCGGTACTTACCTTCGGCGCGATGCGTATTCCTTTCGGTGACTTATCACCAGAGGAGCGCAAAAAGGCGGAGGAAAACGCTTTTCTCACCATGAAGCGCGCGCTGGAGGTGGGAGTAAACCATTTCGAAACCGCGCGGGGCTACGGTAACAGCGAACACCTCATTGGGCTATGGTTGCCACATCTCCCTGTCAAGCGCGAAGAGCTGGTTATCACCACCAAAATCACCCCCACACAGTCCGCCGATGAGATGCGTCGGTATATCGACGAATCTTGCCAGCGCATGGGCGTCAGCTATATCGACAATCTGGATATTCACGGCATCAACACCTACGAACTGCTCGAACTCTCCGTGCGTAAGGGCGGTTGTCTGGACGGCATCCGACAGGCGATGAAAGAGGGGATAGTACGCCACTTGGGCTTTTCCACGCACGCGCCGCTGGAAGTGATACTGGATACCATGCGCACCGGCGAGTTCGAATCGGTCAACCTGCATTACTATTACTTCAACCAGCGCAACTATCCGGCGATTCGGCTGGCAGAAGAGCTGGATATGGGCGTGCTCATTATCTCACCCACCGATAAAGGCGGACAGCTGCACATCGCGCCCGAGAAGCTGAGACAAACCACCGCCCCCTACACACCTATTGAAATCAACCAGCGGTTCCTGCTGAGCGACCCGGCGGTGAGCACCCTGACCGTCGGCGCAGGTAAGCCGGAGGAGTGGGATGCCCACCTGCGCATGGCAGACCGCGTGGAACCGCTCACGCCGGAAGAGCAGGCAATCCTGCAGCGCATGGATGATACCATGAAGCGGGAGCTGGGCGATACCTATTGCTCCTACTGCTTCGAGTGTCTTCCCTGCCCGGAAGACATTCACATCCCCGAGGTGCTGCGCCTGCGCAATATGGCGAAAGCGTTTGACATGATAGAGTTCGGCAAGTTCCGCTACAACCTGTTCGGCAACGGTGGACACTGGTTCCCGGGCGTACAGGCGGATGCCTGCACCGACTGTGGCGACTGCCTGCCTCGATGCCCGCTGAAGCTGGACATCCCCACCCTGCTTCGCGAGACACACGAGATGCTCACCGGCGAGCCGGTGAAGAGATTGTGGAGGTAGTCCGTCAAACATGAATCTTGTCATCACTGGTATAGAAGAGAACTTCCCAGTGAGATGAAATCACCTCCCCCCTGCCGCCCAGCACACGGGGCGGTCCCCTCTTGCGGGGGACTATAGAGGGCTAACCGCTCGGCAGGGGCCTTGCCCTTCACAAAATGGGATTTGACGTACCAGTAGTTTACCTCCCGCTTATTACCACACCAGTCTGGCTATTTCCCCGTAGCTGCTCTTCGCGCTGAGAACTCCCATTAAAAACCCTTGACAATTGTGAATAAAGCTTATATACTACAATCAAATTACGAAAACATCAGGGTAATACTTCATGGCGACGACGCGGTGGCAACAAATTGTAGAAGCATTCCGCGCAGACATCGAAACAGGACGCCGACGCCCGGGCGACCGTCTGCCTTCGGAAAGTGCGCTGGCGCAACAATGGGGCGTATCCCGCGCGACAGCACATCGCGCCCTGCATGAACTGCAACGAATGGGACTGGTGGAAAGGAGACGACGTACCGGCACTGTCGTCACGCCGATCAAACCACGGCGCACTGGATGCGTTGCGTTGCTGGCGCATCACTCGCACGATTCGCTGGAGATGTCGTATCTGCGAGGCATTCATGCCGGATTGCCGGAAGAAACCCACCTGATTGTGTGTGACACACGGGGCGAACCTGCTAAAGAGGCACATTACCTGCGTCGTATGGCGAAAGAGGCCGACGGCATTATCCTTTTTCCAACCTGTGAACCGGAGAATACACCACTCATAGCACGTTTGCTGGAGACGGGAACCCACATCGTCTGCATCGACCGCTACCCAGAAGGCGTACCCATCGACGCCTTTGTGACCGACAATTACGCTTCTACCCTTGAGGCGTTGCGCTACCTGATAGCGCAAGGTGCCAGCCCTATCGCACACCTGTCACATCCGTACCTGCACGTCTCGTCTATCAAAGAAAGATACCAGGCATATTATAATGCCTTGCGAGAAGCCGGTTTTACCCAACCAGAACGCTGGGTACGCTGGTTTCCTGCAGTTCCTGCTTGCTATCAAGCATCTTTCACCCAGATGGTCGCGGATGCCCTGGTTGCTTTACGCCACGAAACCCCTTCGCTACGCGCAGTGTTCTGCCTCAACGATTACCACTTGATGGCAACGCTAGAAGCATGCGCGAACCTGAAGATAAGCGTGCCTGACGAACTGCAAATACTCAGCTTCCAGGACAGTCTGTCCTTGCTTCCGCAGACCGCACGACGCATACATCGCCTGGTGCAGCAATCCTACGATTTGGGCAAGCAAGCCGCCGAACGTCTGCGTTCCCTGCTGGAAGGGCATATCTCAACGCCCGCAATCGTGCGACTGCCTGCCCGCTTCTATCCAATAACTTCGGACGCAAACCCTTTGGAAGGAGGTTTATCGATATGAAGCGTCACACCGGCTTTACCTTGATTGAGCTGCTTGTGGTTATCGCGATTATCGCGATACTGGCAGCCATCCTGTTCCCTGTGTTTGCTCAGGCACGGGAGAAAGCCCGCACTACCAGCTGCCTCAGCAACATGAAGCAGATTGGGTTGGCGGCGCTGATGTATGTGCAGGACTACGATGAGAAGTTCGCACCTAACCGAATCTGGCACGATGGGGGCACTCACTCCACCTGGCGGTGCGTGGTGATGCCCTACATGAAGAACGACCAGATGTTCCTGTGCCCTTCCGCACCCCGTTCGCTCAACGAGTTCTACTGGGACCTGTGGGTGAGCCCGACCGGGTGCGTGTGCGACGTGAGTATGACCATCGATGATTTCAACGCAAGCCCACGTCGTATGAAGGGACAGGCGAACTACGGCGTTAACGGCGACGTGTTCAACGCCAACGGTCGTTACGTGGTTGGGCTCGCCGCCTTTTCGTTCCCGGCCAATACCCTCATGATTCTGGAGACGCGGGACTTCTGGCCGGATCTCGGCACATGGACATTCGGCTGGAACTACGACCAGGGCGGTGGTAGTCTGCCGTTCTGGCACAACAAAGGCGGTAACTGGGTATTTGCCGACGGGCACGCGAAGTTCTTACGCCTGCAACAGACCATCCAGGCGAACGGCTTCATGTGGAACCTGAGCAACGACCCGAACACCGACTGCCCCGCTGGCAGTCCGTACTGTGTCTCCCCTGGCGGAGCGTATGACCTGGTGGCGCTTGCCAATGCTATTCCGCCAGCGTATCGCTAGATGAAGCAAAACGGGGGTAGCGGTCGCTACCCCCTGCTTTGGGAGGATACCGACAATGCGCAAGGAGATTCCACCTTCGGTAGTGGTAATCGTCATCGTAGTGATACTGGTTGTTGTGGGAGCTGTGTTCTACTGGAAGACCAAATCCCCATCGAGCATTCCCAGCGCAGAAGGTGGACCACCGCCTGATGTGCAAAGGCGAATACAGATGGGAACCGGCTCTCCCATGACTCCCCCTGCACCGACCAGGTAACGGAACAGCAAAGCGTTTGTCTGCAGGAGAACCTCTCCCGATCGGCACGTTGTAAAGCCGAGGGGAGAGGTTTGTCGGTTGGGCTAACTAAATGAGTCCCATCTCCTTGCCCACTTTGGCGAAGGCTTCCAGTGCGTCGTCCAGGTCTTTGCGGGTATGCACTGCAGAGGGCATCGTGCGGATACGCGCCTTGCCCCGCGGCACGGTAGGATAGACAATGCCCAGCGCGAATACACCCTCCTCGAACAGCCTCTGCTGCATCTTCTGCGCCTTCTCCTCTTCGCCGATGTAGATGGGGGTAATCGGCGTCTCACTGCCCATCGTGTCGAAGCCCAGCTTTTGCAGGTTCTCTTTCCAGTAGCGGGTGTTCTCCCACAGCCTCCCCATCGGTTCGGGGTCGGTCATCAAGATGTCCACCGCCGCAATCAGCGCGGCAACCACCGCCGGCGGATGTGCGGTGCTGAACAGGTAGGGGCGACCGCGGTTAATCAGCCACTCCTTTAGCAGACGCGAACCGGCAATGTATCCCCCGATGACGCCAAACGCTTTGGAGAGCGTACCCAGCTGGATGTCCACACGCCCGTACAGCCCAAAGTGCGAGGTGGTTCCCGAACCGTGCTCACCTAACACACCGCTGGCATGGGCATCATCCACCATTACCAGCGCGTCGTACTTCTCCGCCAGAGCCACGATGTCAGGCAGAGGCGCGATGTCGCCGTCCATGCTGAACACGCCGTCGGTGATAATCATGCGCTTCTTGAAGTGCCCGCACCGCTTGAGAATCTCCTCCAGATGGTTCATATCCTTGTGGCGATACACGTAGCCTTCGCTCTTCTTGTACGCTGCGCCGCTGAGCCGAACGCCGTCGATGATGCTGGCGTGGTTCAACTCGTCGGAGATAATCACGTCGCCTTCCTGCATCACCGCAGGGATAGTGCCGGAGTTCGCCGCGAAGCCCGACTGGAACACGAGCACCGCTTCTGTTTTCTTGAACTGAGCGAGCTTCTGCTCCAGCTCATCGTGGATGCTCATCGTGCCACCAATCCAGCGCACCGCGCCTGCGCCCACGCCCCACTTCTCTATCGCCTCGATAGCCGCTTGCTTCATACGGGGATGTGTGCATAAACCCAGATAGTTATTGGAGGACATGTTCACAACCTCTTTGCCGTTCAGCAACACCCGTCCTCCCGGCGCGCTTTGCAGGATGGGCGGAACTTTATAAAGATGCTGGCGCTTGAGCTCCTCCAGCTGTTCCTGTAGCCAGTTCTGTAGAGTCTGGTTCATCGGTGTCCTCCCTCCTCTGTCGTCGTCCAAGCATAATGTAACGCAGGGCAAGGCGAAAGTCAATGGTGGTATAATATGGACAGACACCGCAATCAGTACCGGGGACGAAGCGATGGCATTCGGAGTGACCGATTTTACGGCTAAAGCCGCTCCCCTCAGACGAAGCCAACCTGCATATAACTCTGCGAAGGCAGGATCTTGCCTGCAAGGGAACGGCTTTAGCCGTGTGTGTTCGCTAAGCTGAAACCTTCGCGCACATCCACTTAGCGCTTGACGTACTGGAACGCGCGTCGGGCACGTTTGCGCCCATACTTCTTGCGCTCTTTGACGCGCGGGTCGCGCGTGACGATGCCCAGCTGACGCAGGATGGGGCGCAGTTCCGGTTTCGCCTGAATCAGCGCCCGGGCGATACCCATACGCACCGCACCGGCATGCCCGCTGATACCGCCACCCTTACAGTGGGCGATGACGTCGAACTGCCCCTCGGTATTGGTTACCACGAAGGGCTGCTTCACCATCGCTTCCAGCGTGAACCTGCCCAGATACTCGCGTGCAGGCTTGCCGTTGATAATGATGTTACCTGTGCCCGGCATCAGCCACACTCGCGCGACCGCCGTCTTGCGACGACCGGTTGCATAATAGCGTACCTGCTCTTCTGCCATATCCTCCCTCACTACACCTTAATCTCCAGAGGCTTCGGCTGTTGTGCCTCATGCGGATGCTCGGCGCCGGCGTATACCTTGAGCTTGCGAATCATCGCCGCACCGAGCTTATTATGCGGCAGCATACCCTTCACCGCACGGCGTATCGCCCGCTCCGGTTTTTCGGCAATCAGCTTGCCCCGCGACACCGAGCGCAACCCACCGGGCCACATCGTGTGCCAGTAGATGAGTTCCTCGTTTTTGTGACCTGTCAGCTTCACCTTACTGGCGTTAACCACAATCACAAAGTCGCCCGTGTCCAGATGCGGGGCGAAGATAGGCTTGTGCTTACCTCGCAGAATCTTTGCCACCTCCGCCGCCAGGCGACCCAGCGGCTTATCCGTCGCATCCACCACGAACCACTCGCGTTTTATGTCCGATGGCTTGGTTGAATAGGTTTTCATAGTCATAGCCCTTTACCCGCCTGTTGTTCGCTCCTCAGAATAGTGCTCTCATCGTAATTCACCCGTACCAGACACAATCCATGTGCCGGTACGTTAAAACCTGCATCGCCTCTCACGCCGCTTTGCAGCAGCTGCTCCACCGTTTCGGGCGCGCGTTTGCCCAATCCTATCTCTATCAATGTGCCCATAATGGCACGCACCATACCCTGCAAGAAGCCGTTTGCCTCGATACGCAGCCACACCAGCGGCAGGCGTGCTTGCAACTGCGCGCTGTACACCTCGCGCACAGTGTTTCGGTATCGCCCGACCTCCGAGGCGAAAGCGGCAAAGTCATGCTTGCCGACAAGATACCTTACCGCTTGCTGCATCGCCTCCACGTCCAGAGGCTGGCTTACCCGATAGGCGTACCGCTCCATCAAGGCAGAACGCACCGGATGGTTCCATATCGTATAACGGTACACCCGCGAACGGGCACTGTATCGCGCGTGGAAGGTTTCATCCGCTTCCCACGCATAGCGCGCTGCAATGTCTCGCGGCAACACGCTGTTCAGTGCGGCAGGCACTCTCTCCACCGGAATTCGGCACAGGGTGCGAAAATGCACCACCTGCCCGGTGGCGTGCGCGCCTGCATCTGTCCGGCTTGCGCCGATAACAGGTACCGATTGCTTGGTTACCTTCTGCACCGCCCGGCAGAGCTCTGCCTGTACGGTGCGTTTGCCACGCTGTACCTGAAAGCCTGCGAAATCCGTGCCATCATACTCGATGACCACGGCAATGGTACGCATACAGAACTCTCACTGGATAAGCTCCAGCAACACCAGCATCGCGCCGTCGCCACGACGGGTACCCAGACGCACCATGCGCGTGTAGCCGCCGTTTCGGCTGGCATAGCGCGGCGCAATCTCATCGAACACCCGTTTGACCAGGCTTTCGGATTTCAGGATGCGTCGTGCTAGCCGTCGCGAGTGCAGGTCGTTCCGCTTCGCGAGCGTGATAATCTTTTCCGCGATGGAACGCACCTCTTTCGCGCGCGTATCGGTGGTGCGAATGGCTTCATGAATAAACAACTGCTGCGTCAGCCCGTGCAGCAACGCACGACGCTGGTCGCTGGGCAGTCCCAGTTTACGATGACCAACCAGGTGTCGCATAGGTTACTCCTTGCCTTCCTCTTCTTCCTCTTTGTGCGCGCCGGCTGTGGCTGCCAGTTCTTCCAGCACCTGCTCCAGATTCTCACCGCGCAGGGTCAATCCCAGCTGCGCCAGCTTCTCTCTGACCTCGTACAGTGACCGCTTTCCAAAGTTGCGGATGCTCATCAGCTCGTGCTGGGTGCGGTGGACGAGGTCGCGCACACTACTGATACCTGCCCTTTTCAGGCAGTTATAGGTGCGCACCGAGAAATCGAGCTCCTCCACGCGCACATCCGGCACATTGGCAGGCAGTAGTGTCGTCTCTGGCGGCAAGGGCAAGGAGGAGCTGGCATCCATGCGCACGAACATATCCATGAAATCACGCAGGATGCGCGCAGACTCTTGCAATGCGTGCACCGGATAGATGGTGCCGTTCGTCCACACTTCCAGCGTGAGCCTCTCCAGGTCGGTCTTAAAGCCGACGCGCGTGGATTCCACGATATAATTCACCTTGCGGACGGGCGAGAACATCGCACCGATAGGTATCACGCCGATGGTCTTCGCCAGAGCATCCGGCAGAGCGACTTTCTCCGGTGCAATGTAACCCCGTCCTCGCTGCACGTACAGCTCCATCCGAAGGGTTGCCCCCTCCTCGCTGATGGTCGCCAGATACACCTCGGGGTTGACGACCTCCACATCGTTCGGGCAGCGCACGTCCGCACCGGTTACCACGCCGGGCCCGCGTGCATCCACCGTTAGCGTAATCACCTCGTTGGGCCTCCCACCGCCCGGCGCGCGCACTGCCAGCTCCTTGATGTTCAGGATGAGCTCGGTGGTATCTTCCTTGACGCCGGGGATGGTGGAGAACTCGTGCAGTACTTTCTCCACCTTAATAGCGGTCACCGCTGCCCCCGGAATGGATGACAGCAGCACGCGCCGCAAGGCATTGCCCAGCGTCGTAGCAAAGCCCCGCTCCAGAGGTTCTACCACAAATTTACCGTAGGTGCCGCTTTGCTCGATGGCTTCGATGTGCGGCACAAGAAATGGTTCTGCCATGTTGGGACTCTCTGCCTCCTTACGGCATTTTGTCCATCTCGCCTGTATGATGCAGTGGGGCAGGTCAATGCCCCACAATCTGTCGTTATCGCGAGTAGAACTCGATAATCATTTGCTCTTCGACGTCGGTATCGATCTGCTCGCGGGTCGGGCGTGCCAGCACGCGCCCCGTCAGCGTTGTCACGTCGAAGGAGAGCCAGTCAGGAATATGCGCTCCGCGTTTCTGCAGGTTACTCTGTATCGGCTCGGAGCCGCGTTTGTTTTCTGCAACTGCTATCTCGTCACCCGGACGCACCTGATACGAAGGGATATTCACCTTCCGTCCGTTGACGGTAAAGAAGCCGTGAGATACCAGCTGTCGTGCCTGGTCGCGCGATACCGCCAGTCCCAGCCGATAGACCACGTTATCCAATCGCATCTCCAGCAGTTGCAGCAGGTTCTCACCCGCCACACCCGGGCGGCGGATGGCTTCCTCCACATAGGTGCGGAACGGGCGCTCTTCCATGCGGTAGATACGCCGCAGCTTTTGCTTTTCGCGCAACTGTTTGCCGTAGTCGGTCAGCTTCTTGCTGACTGCCATGGCACCGTGCTGCCCGGGTGGCTTGCGACGGCTCTCTCGCTCTATCGCACACTTTTTGGTGTAGCAGCGCTCGCCCTTCAGAAACAGCTTCACGCCTTCACGGCGGCATAGACGACACTTCGGTGATGCAATACCCATCGAATGAAACTCCTCCTGCTCCTTTACACCCGGCGACGCTTGGGCGGACGACAGCCGTTATGAGGTACCGGCGTCACGTCTTTGATAGTGAGTATATCCAGCCCCGCTGCTTGCAACGCACGGATGGCGGTCTCGCGACCGGGACCGGGTCCCTTGACCTCTACATCCACCTTACGCACGCCATGTTCCATCGCCTTGCGCGCGCAGTCCTCCGCCGCCATCTGCGCTGCGAAGGGGGTTCCCTTGCGTGCACCCTTAAAGCCGACCACCCCCGCGCTGGACCACGCTATCAGGTCGCCCTTCACGTCGGTAATCGCCACGATGGTATTATTAAAGGTAGACTGAATGTGCGCGACACCGTGAACGATGTTCTTCTTTGGCTTCGTCTTTTGTCGAGTGGTAACAACCTTTCTTGCCATCTGAGAATGCCTCCTGTATTACTTCTTCTTGCGCTTCGTGCCCACGGTGCGGCGCGGACCTTTGCGTGTGCGAGCGTTGGTGCGTGTGCGCTGACCCCGCACCGGCAACCCACGACGATGCCTCAAGCCGCGATAGCAGCCGATTTCGATGAGCCGACGGATGTTTTGCTGTACCTCGCGGCGAAGCTCACCTTCCACGCGATACTCGCGGTCAATCACCTCGCGCAGGCGGCTGATTTCACCCTCCGTGAGCTGACGCACACGGGTAGAAGGGTCTATACCGCACTGCGCCAGTATTTTGCGCGCGCTGGATAGCCCGATGCCGTAGATATACGGCAGCGCGTACTCGATCTTTTTATCTCGTGGCAAGTCTACACCAGCGATGCGTGCCAACGTGTCGCCTCCTTACCCCTGACGCTGCTTGTGTTTCGGGTTCTTTTTGCAGATGACCCGAACCACACCCCTGCGCCGTATGATTTTGCAATCGTTACAGATTTTCTTCACCGATGCTCTAACTTTCATGGTCTGAACCCCTTCTTACGCTTCAGCCCGAATGCAAAGCCCAAAAGGACACGCAAACACCTATTATACCGAAAGTATCCCCCTTTCGGCAAGTGCTCTCCCTCTTAACCGGGCGACCACGCGCTACTTGTAGCGATAGATAATCCGCCCGCGAGACAGGTCATAGGGCGACAGCTCTACCAGCACACGGTCTCCGGGCAAGATTCTGATGAAGTGCATCCGCATTTTGCCCGAGACGTGCGCCAGCACGATGTGCCCTTCCTGAATCTGCACGCGAAACATCGCGTTGGGAAGGGTTTCCACCACCGTGCCCTCTACCTGAAGCCCTTTCTCCTTCTCGACAGGCTCTTGCTTCTTTGCCATAGCCCCTGTCCCCACCCGATCCAACGGGTGTGTGCTCATTCCACCGTAAGGATCAACGGTCCCTTACGGGTGATGGCGACTGTATGTTCAAAGTGAGCAGAGAGCTTGCCGTCCTCTGTCACTATCGTCCACTTGTCCGAAAGGCAGTGTACCTGCGGTTTGCCCTGATTGACCATCGGCTCAATCGCCAGTGTCATGCCTTCCCGCAACACCGGTCCACTGCCCGGCTTGCCATAGTTGGGCACAGGCGGGTCCTCATGTATCTTCCTGCCTACACCATGCCCCACCAGCTCGCGCACGACCGAATAGCCGTGCCTTTCCACGAATTTCTGGATGGCGGAAGCGATATCGCCGATGCGCTTGCCTACCTGCGCCTGGTCGATACCTACATACAACGCCTGGCGCGTGATGTCCAGCAAACGTCGTGCCTCCGGCGTTATCTCACCGATAGGCACGGTAATTGCCGCATCGGCGTAGTAGCCGTCCAGCTCCACACCCATATCGATGCTCAGAATATCGCCCGGCATCAGCACCCTGTTTGATGGCAGCCCATGCACCACCTGCTGATTCACCGAGGTGCAGATATGGGCAGGATAGCCCATATAGCCTTTGAACGCCGCACGTCCCCCCACCTCTTTCACCAGAATGGCTGCCAGCGCGTCCAAATCCGCCGTTGTCGTCACTCCGGGCGTTATCGACTCGCTCAACGTGCGCAGAATACGCGCCAGGACCCTGCCTGCCGCACGTATCTTCTCTATCTCTGCCGGGCTCTTGATGATAATCATCCGCCTGCCAAACACCGTTGCCAGCGACGTGCGACGGCAGCTTTCACCGCCTGGTACACCTCCTCCGCTTCGCCACTGGCGTTTATGCGTTCCAGCAACCCTCGCTGACTATAAAAGGTCACCAGCGGTTCGGTCTGCTTGCGATACACCTCGAGCCGCTTGCGGACGGCTTCCGGCGCATCGTCAGGACGTACAACCAGCTCCGCCCCACAGCGGTCACAGCGACCTTCTACCTTTGGCGGCATGGTCACAACATGGTAATTTGCCCCGCATCGGGGACAAATCCGTCTGCCACCCAGCCGCTGCAGGATAACCTCCTCCGATGTATCCAGATACACCACCCCGCACAGCTGCCAGCAGTGCCTTGCCAGAATCTCTTCCAGCATCTCTGCCTGTCGTACCGTGCGAGGAAAGCCGTCCAGTATCACACCGTTGCCGGTGTTTCCCTGCGCCAGTCTTTCTTGCAGCACCGCTGCCATGAGGTCATCGGGAACCAGCTCGCCGCGCGTCACATATCCCTGCACGCTCTTGCCCAGTTCCGTACCTGCCCTGATGGCTTCTCGCAGCATCTCACCCGTGCTAATCTGCACGAAACCGAAATCCCCCCGCAGGCGCTCCGCCTGCGTGCCCTTACCGGCACCCGGGGCACCCAAAAATATCCATATCATCAGCTTCTTCTCGCTCCTATCGGTTGCCAAGCTGCACAGTTCCTTTCCCTGCAGCACACCCTTTATTATCTGGCAGGGATGGGACTATTCGCGCAAGAAGCCCTCGTAGTTGCGCATCAGCAGCTGCGCTTCGATGCTCTGCATCGTCTCCAGTGCCACGCCCACCACAATCAACAGGGAGGTGCCTCCCACCAGCGAGAAGGTGCCGATATCTACGCCGGTGATTGCGGGGGCAATGTACTGGATAACTGCTACCGCAGCCAAAAACAGCGCGCCTGCGAAGGTGATGCGCGATACCACTTTGTCCAGATAGTCCGCCGTCGGCTTGCCCGGGCGGATGCCCGGAATGTAACTGACGTACTTCTTCAGGTTGTCCGCGATGTCGTTCACGTCGAACTGCACCGCCGTGTAGAAGTAGGTGAAAATCACGATGACAATCCCATACATCAGCAAGGCGAGTGCGTTATCGCCCGGCGCCAGCCACTGCGCCGCTCGCTTCAGGTAATACACCCATCCGGTATCTCCCGGGATGGCAGTAGCAATGGTCATTGGCAGCAGCATCAGCGAAATGGCAAAGATAATCGGGATGACGCCCGCCATCGCGATTTTGAGCGGCAGGAAGGAGCTGTGACCACCAACCTGTCGCATCCCGACGATGCGCCGAGCGTGCTGGATGGGAATCTTGCGCTGAGCCTGCGTGACGTACACAATGCCCACAATAGTGCCCAGAAACACCACTGCCAGCAGGATAAGGCTCGTCCACGCTTGAAGTAGCGAGACCGATTCCCACACTTTGGATATCTGCCATGGCAGGCTGGCGGTGATACTGGCGAAGATGATGAGCGATACACCGTTGCCCACGCCTTTGTCGGTAATCTGCTCACCCAGCCACAACAGGAACATTGTGCCTGCGGTCAGCACGGTTGCGGTGACCATCAACTGCCACCAGTTCGCGGTGAGAATCTGTGAGCGCACCAGCGTGATGCTGATGCCCAGCGACTGCAGGAAAGCCAGTGCCACCGTCAGGTAGCGGGTACGCTTGGCAATCTCTTTGCGCCCGGTCTCGCCCTCTTTCTGCAGCTCTTTCCACTGGGGGATAGCCGCCACCAGCAGCTGCATGATGATTGAGGCGTTAATGTAGGGCACAATGCCCATCGCGAAGATGGTGAACTTGCGCAGCGCACCCCCGGAGAACACGTCCACCAGCCCGAACACGCCACCTTGTGCGAACAGCTGTTCCATCTTCGCGTGGTCGATGCCGGGCACGGGGATATGCAACCCCACAGTGTACACCGCAAACGCGCCGAACACGAACAGGATGCGCTGGCGCAAGTCGGGTAACTTCCATGCCGCTACCAGTGTCTCTAGCATGGTTATATCGCCTCCACACTGCCTCCCGCAGCGGTAATCTTCTGCTCGGCAGATTTGCTGAATTTATGCGCACGCACGGTGAGCGCTTTGGTCAATTCGCCCTCACCGAGCACCTTCAAGCCGTCTTTCTCAAGCTTCTTAATGATTCGACGCTCCAGCAACAGCTCGGGTGTCACCACCTCGCCCGCCTCGAAACGCTCTTCCAGCAGAGCCACATTGATAATCGTGTACTCCTTGCGGGTGGGGTTCTTGAACCCCTTCAGGCGAGGCAGGCGGCGGTGCAGGGGGGTCTGACCACCTTCAAAGGTCAACGGCACCTGGTCGCGCGCTTTTTGCCCCTTGGTACCGCGACCGGCGGTTTTGCCATGCCCCGAACCGATGCCGCGTCCTATGCGCTTGCGGCGGTGGGTAGCGCCGGGGTTGGGTTTGAGTTCATGCAGAAACATTCGCAGCCTCCTCTGTGACCGCGTTCTCAGCTACTTCTTCCACAGTGACCAGATGACTTATCTTGCGCACCATGCCTCGGATGGCAGGGTTATCCGGCTGTATTACGCTCTGGTGAAGGCGTCGCAGCCCCAGCGCTTCCACCGTACGCTTCTGCCGCTTGCTATAGCCAATGGGACTGCGGACGAGGGTAATCTTAAGAGCCATCTGCGGTTCCCTCCTCCTTGCCTTCCAGATATTTGCGCATCCAGGGCACCACCTGTTCGGGTTGCTTGCCGCGCATCTGCGCCACATGCTCCACACGCTTGAGCATCTGCAACGCCTTGATGGTCGCCCACGCCACGTTGATGGGGTTTCTGGAGCCCAGGCACTTGCCCAGCACGTCCTTGATGCCGGCGGCTTCCAGAATAGCGCGCATCGACGTGCCTGCCACCACTCCCGTACCGGGCGAGGCAGGCTTCAGTATCACCGTGCTCGCCCCAAAAGAGGTGACCACCTGATGGGGAATGGACGTGCCCACGATGGGCACCTCAATCAATCGCTTTTTGGCATCTTCCACGCCTTTGCGGATGGCATCGGGAATAGCGCGAGCTTTGCCCAGCCCTGCGCCGACGTGCCCCTGGCCATCGCCAACCACAACCAGCGCGTTCCAGCTCATCGTACGACCGCCCTTGTGTGTCTTCTGCACGCGGTTTGTACGGATAACGCGCTCCTGCAGATTCAGTGTATCCGCGTCTATTCGTGCCATCGTTAGAACTCCAGTCCCCCTTCTCGTGCTGCATCCGCCAGCGCCTTCACGCGCCCATGATACTTGTAGCCGCCGCGGTCAAAAACCACGTGCCGCACTCCCGCATCGATGGCGCGCTCCGCAATCAGCCGACCGACCGCCCTGGCGGCTTCGATGTTGTCGGTCTTGGCAAGCGAATTGCGCAAAGCAGGCTCCAGCGACGAGGCGGCGGCAATGGTATGCCCCTTCTCGTCATCTATCACCTGCGCGTAGATATATTTCAAGCTGCGGAACACCGCCAGGCGCGGACGCTCCGCCGTACCGCGGATTTTCTTGCGTACCCGTGCATGACGCAGCAATCGTCCCCGTTGACGGGGGGCAACATGTTTATGCTCTATCATGGCTTATTTCCCCTTACCTTTAC
>BEHS01000076.1 GCA_002898895.1 bacterium HR16
GACTCGATGGCTTGATACAGCTTTTGCGTGGACGGCATGGTAACCATCGGCAGACGAATGGGCTTGAACAGCGGCAAAGTAATCACAACAAGCAGCAAGGTGTACAGCACTCGCCTGTCTATTGCCTGAAGACGCTCCCAGAAGTCACGCGGTTTCGATGTCTCCGGTGTCATTGCCATCGCCTAAATCTCCTTCTCAAAGTATGCGCCGCGTTCGAGGCTTAACCAGATGCGTAGAGAAATCGCCAGACCACCTACTCCCAATCCAAACGCGATAGCGCGCAATGCTGCTGCGTTAACCTGAGAAAGTATCCACTGTTTGATGTTCTCCACCCGCAACGAGGCAATCCATCCGTCTTTGGGCAGCCAGTCGGTTAATGCGTTCCCTATCGGAACCTGCCCCAGCATCACAAGGAAGGCAGTAATCATCAGGATGGTGGCTTCGATGGAGCGGATGCGGAACGCACGGTACGATGCCGAAACGATATAGAACGCAATCAGCGAGAACATCGTGGCGTCCATGTTAATGAGCATTCCCTCGAAGAGCACGTTAAAGACTTTCTTGGCTGTGGCGTTAGTGCCGTAATTGTCTATCAGACCGAAGATGACCATCGCCACCATCGCGGTCAACAAAGCGAGGCTGTTGTACCATCCGGAACGCAGACGCACGATATTGCGACCGTGCACCCTTAACAGGCTGAGAATACCCAGAGTAAGCGTCATGCCGCCCAGCAGGCTTCCCAGCTTGCTGGCAGGCACCAGATAATCGGTCAGGAAGTTCTTGTTGGTTGCTTTGTCAATGGGCCAGAAGAACTCGGCGGCGTAGAAAAGTCCGGCAAGAAAAGTTACAATAGCGATAAGAGGCTTCCTCGCCCGCGAGGGCAGGTTTATCAGCAGAATGACCACCAGGATGCTGAAGAGCACAGCGCCCGCCACATAGTACGGCAGCACGCTCAACGGCTTGGGCGCGAAGAAACGAACAATTGGTTCCAGCATCGTCCCCCCCTAGCTTAATGAATGGTAAACAGGTCCACAAACCATTTGCCTGCCTCACCCAAAGTAGGCACATTCAAAGCGGCAACAGTGGCGGCACCTGTACCCACCACGAACAGTATGGTAATCAACAGCTTGCCGAAGTCCTGACCGACCAGACTGCCCAGCATCGTCGGGTTACGCGAGATGTATGCGCTGGCGGCGTAGTACTCGTCACCGATGATGGTGTAGTCGCACGCAGCGATGAAGAAAGGAATCTGAGTGGTCTGTACCGTGCCCGCTACCTGAATCGCTCCAACCATGTTGCCGGTTTCGGCAAAGATGAGCGACTCGGCGAAGAACTCACCGAACATGAAGGAGCTGGCGATTTTCTCACGCTGAATCAATCCCGCCACGCCGGAAGCGAAGGCAAACTGACGGTCGGACAGGAAGCGGATAGAGTCGGGGTCAAAGCGTTCTGGATGCCCCTCCGCCTGATAGGCGTCGCGAATGACCTCTTCGGCAACGGTGTACACCGTCGGGTCGGCTACCGGCATCAGGATACGGTTGCCGAACTTCGCCGTGGAGCGGGCGATGTAGCTGAAGATGCTCAGCGCCTGCAAGGCGATGATGCTGAAACCACCGATGCCGGGCACCATCAGCACCGGACGCCCCATTTCGGTAGCACGCCCGATGGCTTCGTCGATTGCGTTCAGACCCGGAATACGTCGGATGAAGAGCTCTTTGCCACGCTGGGCGGAGATGATTCGCCAGATAATGATAACTGCCGTCAGTACCTCCACAATCAGCACGGGCCAAATTTTCTCAAAGGCGTGTTGCATGACCGGATGGCTCCTGTCCTCTCTCATGTTCTAGCTGTTCGATGCGTTCGATTAGCCGTTCCACGTTCTCTCGCCTTTCCAGCAGCCGACTGTAGCGATGCACGTTGTCTATCCCTACAAAAGGTGCGAGAAACGGCGTGAGCACAATAAGAGACTGGCTGGCGACGAACGAAAGGGGTTTGTTCAGTTCCAGAAACAGCACCGCTGGAGCCGCCATCCCGCGACGCACAATCCCCTGTGCGATGCGTTCCAGAATAGCGTCGCGCTCCTCGTCGCTCAGTTCGTCCTCTTGCCAGCGGTCTGTTCTCTCCAAAACGCAATCGCCTCCAGCACCTGCTCGCGATTGTCCGCAAAACGCAGATATACCCCCCGAAACGGTTCCAGGCGCGAACGGGGCGGCAACGGGCTCAGCTTTGCGCCCTCAGATGTTATCGTCACGTATTTCACACGCTCCCACGGGACCTCGAACGCCGCTCCAAGGTACCGTACTCCTGCGCCCTTCTCGTTCACGTAGTAGCGCACCGGTAGCCAGTAATCGCGCGTCGCCAACCAAAGCAATATCAGAGCCAGCAACCCCATCCCTGCACCACGAAAAGCTACTCCTACCACTACCGAAGCGAACAGCATTATCGCTCCTGCCAACCACGCCTTCTGCGGCTGCTGATGCAATAGATGCACCCTCCACTGCAGGGTGTACCGTGTTGCTTGCTCCGTGTCGCTCATGTGCCGGGCACCATTGCCAACAGCCCTGCGTCATTATAAGCAGAAACACCCCCCATGTCAAGGGTAACTATTCTGCGCTTTCGATAAACATCCCTTCCCGAACAAAAAGAGGGTCACGCACCGGCGTGACCCTCTCTCTGGAAGCGGAACGCCCTACGCGCGGCGTCGGCGCAGAGTAAACAATCCCATCACTCCACTGCCCAGCGCCAGCAGGCTGGCAGGCTCAGGTACGGGAACCGTCTCCAGGTAGAAGTTCGCCTTCGGGTTGCCCCCAAAATACCACAACCCGCTATTATCTTGCATGAACACGTCCTCGCTGGAACCGATGGTAGGCGGGTCGTAGATGAGCAGCCCGGCATCCGCAACACTGAACGAGAAGCCTATCCAGAGGTCGGCTGGAGCAGCCAGCGGTGTGGCAAGCGTGATGGTGTAAGCATACGCTCCCGCACCTGAGAGCGTACCCAGGCTGTACGACGCCAGCAAGGGAGCTGGCAGATTGTACCCGTTGAGATCGTAGATGTACATGGTCACATCAGGTGCGTTGCTCGGCGCATAGTAGCCGAACGAAATCTGCGCGATCGGCAGGCTGGTGGTGCGATGTACATCATCCGCCACGATGGCTCCTGCACCACCTGGAAAATAGTAATTGGTGGGGTTGGTGGTGTTGCTGTAGTCGGGAGCCACCTGCGGAGCCAGCCCGTTGTTGTTCAGATTCACACCGGCAGGCACAGGCTGTGCCGTTACCCTAATCTGGGCGTTCGCCATTGCTGCAGCGATCAACAGTAAAACGGTCACCAGTAAAGTGCGAAACATGTGAACCTCCCTTCCTTTCGTAAAGAAGTAACGTTACTCCTATTCTAAGCGTCTTCGCACATTTTAGTCAAGCAAATGGCATATATTAGACAAAAAACCCGTACTTTTACGAGTATACAGGAGAAGGCTGTGCAGCAGGGGAATATTGTGAGCACAGAGACCGACAAATTTACTCTTCGCTCTTGTCAAACTTGAAACATTAGGCAATGGTGCTCATCTAAAATATATGAAAAGTAAGGGATCTCACGACCGCTGTCGAGCAGAGAGAAGGTGGCAATAAATGAAAGTATGCGTGGAGTGGTGGACGGCGCTGTCGGCGTATGTAGACGATTGCTTACCGCCGGGCGAGCGCGAGCGCGTAGAAGCTCACGTTGAAGGGTGTGCATCCTGTCAGCAAACGCTGGTAGAACTGCAATCACTGCGCCAGAGCATGAAGCTTCTGCCTCGTTACGAACCTCCGCCCATGCTGAAGGCGCGGATACTGTCTGCAACCGTGGACCAGCCCACCTGGAGCGAGAAACTGGCGATGAACTGGAGGAAGGTGGTCTGGCGTGTCTCGTTGGCAACGGCTGCAACCGCACTCGTGTTGATTGCCTGGCAATTGCTACCCAGACAGGTGCCGCAGGCGGTGAACACCTTCGTTTCCAATGTTACGGAGAGGCGAGGGCCTGCCAAAACACTGCAGGCAAAGAAGCCTCATCCCCCTTCTGCACCGGTTACTGTGGTAGCATCCGGTAAGACTGCTTTGGACACGCAACGTCGGACGGTGAAACAGCCTGCTGCGCCTGCGTCGCCCAGGACTTCGTCCCCCAAGAGGGAGTTCAAGTGGGTCACTGTGGCGCGTACACCGATTACGCCGGAGCCTGCCCCTGTCGATGCACTGCAGGGAGAGCCGGTGATCGAGGAAGATGTACCTCACATCGATGTCACCAGCCCGCCAGCAGGCACAAACGAACAGGTTGCTACTCAGCCGGAGGAGTCAGAAAGCAAGACCGTCGCGACGCGCTTTACCATTCCCGCTGAGGTGCTAAATCAGAGCACCAGTGGGCTGGAGGCTCTGAGAGAGCAAATCCGCATCCGCAATCAGGAACAATGGAATGGGCAGATAAAACGCAAGTTGCAGCGTAAGCAGGTGGATGTGGACGTTATCACCGTGCGGTTCTGATGAGATCGTCGGTTCGCACCATATTCCTTACGATACTTGCCTTCGCGACGATAAACCCCGCGTGGGCACAGGGGAGCTCGCCTGCCCCTATTCCCCTGGCGGAGGGGCGCATCACCGCACCTAAGTCGGCAACGAACGGCTCGCAGGTCGGGCAGGCAAACGCCGACTTACTGCGGGGCAACGGCACCCGGGCGGGTTACCTGTTGCGCTACGGAAACATTGTGCCCGAAAGCGAGCGTGTGACGGTAGACGCTCGCACCCTGCAGCGCAACCGCGACTATACCATCGACTACACTACAGGCACTCTCTTCTTTACCGAACCGGTGCGCACCTCACAGACGATACGGGTACAGTACCGTTACGTGCCCGGCTCCAGTGAACAGCGCGGATTGCTGCAGGCGCCCTCGATGATGTTGCAGTTTCGACAGAGCCAGCTGAACATGGTGTACAGCTCCAGCGCGTTCCTGCGTCGCGAGGATGGTACCACCCTGCAAACCGATACCTACGGGATGCAGACTCGCCTGCATCTCACCGGCAACAGCGCAATGGAAGGCTTGCTGTTCTTCTCCTCGCAGAGGGCAGTGCAAGCAGTAGCAGACCCCACACTACAGCCGGGTGCACCTGCGCGCCCCAACACACAAGCCGCCGCCGGCTCAGACCGTCTCATCCTGCAGAACCTGAACTGGAGCCTGGGCGGATTACAGCTGCGGGGCATGTACCAGGACGTAGGACAGCGGTTTGCCGGCTTTGCGGCTCTGCGCGAGCAGAAAGCGGCACCGGAACAGCTGCTCGGCTGGCTGGAGAAGGAACGGGGAATGCGCCGGGTGAGCTACGGATTGGGCTACGTCGTGGGCGGCATGAACCTGCAAACTGATATCAGCCGCATCGCCGACGGCAAAGGCGAAATCCGTCAGGCGCAGTACAGCGTGCAGACCAGGCAGATGGAACTGCGCTACAGTGAGCGCAAGATTGACCCCCTGTTCCAGCGGTTCAACGACCTGCGTGAGGACCAGCGGGCACAATGGGCAAAGGAGCGCGGGCTAACACGCGACACGCTCTCTGCTCTGCTCCATCTGAGCGGCAATTCGCAATTGAGCTATGAGCGTCAACGCATTCTGGATACCAGCAGCGGCATCGAACTGAACACCTATCTGCTGCAGACCGCCGGATTGAAGCTGACCTATAGCACGCAGGAAATCGGCAAAGAGTTCACCCGCTTCAACGACCTCGCCGAAGCGCAGCGGGCACAGTGGGCGAAGGAACGCGGGTGGGTACGCTCTTTCCTGAGGGCGGAACTGCCGCCGTTCAAGGGCACGAACCTGCCTTCGCTGTTCATGCAGCAGACCATCCGCACCGAAACGGGCAACCTGAACTTCCGGCAGGTGTCGTTGAACACCCAGACGGTGCAGGTGAACTACACCCGGCAGAGCACCGACTCCGGCTTCGCCATTGCAAACCTGGCGCCGGACGAGATAAACCAGATGGCTCTGCTGGCGCGTCAGCAGGTGGAACCGGGCGCGAACGCCGTAACCGACAACGATAGAAAACAGATACTGCGCGAGGCAGGACTGCAGCGTGAAACCCTGCGGGTGAACATGACCGCCGCCGCCAACACACAGGTTAGCGTGGTCAAGACGACAGTAGAAGACGCCAGCGGCGACGTGAAGCGCACGCAGGTCGCTTATACCAGTCCGAAGTTCGAAGTGGCTTACCAGCAACAAAGCATCAGCGAAGGCTTCAGCCGATTGGGCGACCTTACCGACCCCGAGCGCAAACTCTATGCAGGCGAGACCGGCATAGAGCGAAGGCTTATCAGCACGCGCTTCGCGCTGGACAAGGACGTGTCGTTAAGCGCATTGTTCGGCAATATCCGCGATTCACAGGGATCGGTCATCAGGCAGTCTTACGCCCTGCGCACACCGCGTCTGTCGTTGTTCGCCAGCCTGAAACAGGTAGACCCTGCCTTCTCGCGCATCGGTGACCTGACGGAGAGCGACCGAAACGATCTGAGCGGTTTGCTCGGCTTCAAATACTTCGACCTGTCGGCGCAGTGGCAGGTAAGTAAAACGCTGTGGTTCGAAGGCTTCTGGATCGACTCACGCAACGCGCAGGTGCAACAGATGCACCGACGCCAGCGGCTGTATTTCCAGTACCAGCCACGGGCAACCACACGCATTACACACCTGAACGACCGCACCAACCGCGACGGCGCGACGGAGGTGCTGCATCGCCAGTGGCGCGAGACAACCACCATTGACCACGCTCTGGGCAAAGGGCTGAAGTTCTCGGCGTATCGCGACCGGATTGACGACGACGGCGTACTGCTGCAACCTGTCTCCACACTGACCAACTTCTGGCGTGTGGAATCCGATAAGAGCCGACCGATGTGGTTCGTCGTGGAGCAGAAGCACCTGCGCCGTACCGATGGCTACTACGACCTGGCAGATACCGTGCAGGTGCAAACGCCCGTCTCCCGAAGCGCTATCATGCAGTTCACCGAACAGCGGTTTGGGCGCAGCGATCGCCCCTCCGAGCTGATACGCACGGTTGCCTCACAGTGGCTACTGCGCAAAGACCTTACCTTTGCCATGAGCCTGTCCCGCCGCACCACCAGCACCGATACCGGAAGCCTCTTGAAGAGCTTCGCCCTGTCGGGACCGGTGCTGAACTTCGTGAACGTGACGGGCAAATACGACGAGCTGCGTGTAGACCGCGCGAACACCAAAGCGCAAAGCGAAATCTCCGTTTCTTCGCTGAAGCCGTTCAACGCGCTGGGACTGACCAATATCCAGTTCACCGGTGCGTACGCTGCGCTGGCAGACCGCGCGAACTGGCAGAAAGAGACCCGTACCGGACGTATCACCGCGAACCTGGGCAAGCACAGCCTGCTGGCGGAATATACCTCCGCCTTCATCCCGCAGGCAGCGGACAGGTTGGTGATGCGCACCTACCAGTTCACCGTCGCCCCGATGAGCAACTTCAAAGGGGAAGTGTACTACCGCATGATCGAACAGCCTAACATGGAAACGTGGCATGTTCGGCGGTACTCACTGGACTGGCAGGTGAACCCGAATACCTCGCTCAGCCACCAGTTCCTGACCCTGCCCGAACAGGGCAACAACCGTGTGCAGCCAATAGGGCTGGATGTCTGGAAACTGAGCTCTCGTCTGAACGCTCGTCAGATGCTCAACGGGGAATACCGCATTGAAACCGATTATACGAAACGGCAAATAATCCGCCGCGCACTGCTGAGTATCGCAGGCAAACTCTCCGCCCTTGCCAGCGGCGAGGTCGGTTACAGCCTCGACTCCGTCAACTACCAGGGTAATAAGGGCACGGCACACTCCTTCCACCTGCGTTACGGCTGGCAGCTGGACGACGAACACTTTCTCAACCTGAGCCTGCGCCTGACGAACTACCAGCACCGCGTGCCCTCGGGACTGTCGCGCAACGAGCTGGCAGGCACGCTGGAATACAAAACACGCTTCTAAACAGTGATATAATACTTCTGGTAAAGAATCCAGCTTGCGGAACATCCGCGCACCTTGTGACAGGGAAAAGCGCATTTGCCGGCGAAAAGACCCTGATAACAGGGTGCCGCAATCTGCAGGGAGGAAGAAGGAGACCAGACCATGATCGTTCCAACCCGCGTACTGTTCGAGCACGCATACGGCAAGTATGCGCTCGGCGCTTACAACATCAACAACCTCGAGCAAGCAATGGGGCTGTTCCGGGGTAATATGGAGTCGCAGGCGCCTTTCATCATCCAGATTAGCAAAGGCGCGCGCTCTTACACCGATAAACGCATGTTAGAGGCGATTATCCGTACGGCGGAGCAAATCTGGCCGGACGCACTGTTCGCGGTGCATCTGGACCACGGCGATGAGCAGACCTGCTACGACTGCATTGAGAGCGGGTTCTACTCGTCGGTGATGATCGACGGCTCGCATCTGCCCTTCGAAGAGAACATCGCGGTCACAAAACGCGTGGTGGATGCAGCACACGCAAAGGGAATCAGCGTGGAAGCGGAGCTCGGCATGTTGGGCGGTGTAGAAGAGCATATCTCAGTAGACGAGAAGGATGCTCGCCTGACCGACCCTGCCGAAGCGGAGGAGTTCGTCAAGCGCACCGGCTGCGATAGCCTCGCGGTGGCTATTGGTACCAGCCACGGCGCATACAAGTTCAGCGGCTCGCAGCGCATCCATCTGGACCGCGTCGAGGCAATCCAGAAGCGTCTGCCCGGCTTCCCGCTGGTGATGCACGGCTCGTCGTCGGTGCCGCAAGAGGAGGTAGAGCGCATCAACGCCGCAGGCGGTTGCTTGAAGGGCACCAAGGGAGTAGACCCCTCGCAGTACCTGCCCGCCGCCAAGCTTGGCGTGTGCAAGATTAACATCGACACCGACGGACGCCTCGTGTGGTGCCGCGTGCATCGCGAGTTCTTCCGCGACCACTGCGACAAGTTCGATCTGCGCGAACCGGGCAAAATCTTCATGCAGGAGTACGCCAAGTTCATCGCCAGCAGAAACGAACTGCTTGGCTCCGCCGGACAGCTCGAATCGGCTCGCGAATACGCAAAGAAGGCGCTGGCGAAGTAGCCCGCGCCGCACCCCACAGGCTGCGCCATAGTTCCTTGTGGAGGGCGAGGCTCCGCCGAGCCGTACGAAATACCCCCCACCTTTTCCTCCCCCGTGGACGGGGGAGGAAAGGCTTCCTCTCCGCTCGCGGGGATGACGGGGGTTGAACCGGCTCACCCGGAGGTTCGCCCTCCAGGCCCGGCAAGGGGACAATCCCTCGCTCCATCCGAGCCGTCCATTTTGGAGCGCGACCATCCACAGCGTTTGGAAGGAAGCTACGTTCTCCGGCGTGAACAGAGTGTTGTGATTGTTCATCGAATAGGCATATTGATTGGACTGTTGTTCCTGCTTACCTCCGCTACCGCACAGCGGGTGGTGGTGCTTTGCCTGCAACCGGAGAACGTGCCCTCGTTGATTCGCCAGACTGCGGACATGCCCGGCGCACAGGCGCTGGTGTTAAGCCGGGTGGCGTCCTCGCCAGCACAACGTCCCGCATCTCTGTCGCCAGAGCAGTGGGAGCGCAGTGCGTATCTTACCTTGAACGCGGGCACACGCGCTCTCGTGCCGAACAGCCTGCCCGTGGACGGCATGGAACGGCTCCGGCAGCTGGTGCAGTTGAACAGCCGATGGGGGTATCCGGTGGTGATCGGGCTGCTACCGGAGGAGTTGAAAGCGCAGAGGGTGCGGTTCCGCTACTTGACCACACGCATCGACTCGCCCATGTTGCTGGCAGGTGCGCCTTTCCCCGAACCGGATACACGGCTCGTCCCCGATTGGGCAACTCTGCTTCGGGTAGCACAGTTCGTCATACGGGGGCATTCACGCCTGATGTTGTGGATCGACGCCAGCGGTGTAAAACCGGAGCAGCTGGAGGATGTGACACGGCAGCTGCAAATTAACCTCACTCAGCCCCTGGATGCTCTGTATCTACTCTGTCCCGTACCGTCTCAGCACGAAGTGGGGAACGGCTCACGGTTGGGGTGGGTAATGCGCCTGGGCAGGAACGGAACGGGGTTGCTGGCGGCAAACTCCACCCGCTTGCCCGGTTTCATCACCTTGCCCGACCTTACCGCAACGTGGCTGTCTCACTTTGGATGCACCAAACTCCCCTCTGGCGTAGTCGGTTCGCCAGCGCAGGTAGTCCCCGATGACGAGCCAGCACAGGCAACTCAACGGCTGTACGAGTCGCTGATGCGGCAGATGTGGTGGAACCGCACCATAGGTACTCTGCCGATGCTTCAGGCGGCGGCGCTACTGCTGGCAGTGCTGATACGGTGGTCTTTCGGCAGGATTATCCGCACTCTGTGGTTGTTTCCCTGCCTGCTGCCGGTGCTGGGGGTATCGCTTGCGCCGGTGCTTATCTGCTTCCCACTGGGCGGTATCTCTCCGGCGGTAAGGTGGGGTATCTGGGCGTCATGCATGATAGTGCTACTGGGCGTGCTTTCGCGCTTTCCCTTAGGTCTATCTCTGCACGGGCTGTCCGCAGTGTTGATTATCTTCGCAGGGGTAGACCTGCTGCGCGGAGGTAACCTCTTGCGCTGGAGCGGTTTTGGTTACGTCTTGCAAGAGGGAGCGCGCTTCTACGGTGTGGGCAACGAGTTAGCGGGCAGCCTGTTTGGAGCACAAAGCGGGTTCCTGCTGGCGGAAAGTGCAGGCTGGAGCCTCTTACGCTGGCTACTGACCGCATTGGCAACAGGTGCTCCCTCCTGGGGAGCAAACGTCGGTGCACTGCTCTCCGCGCTCGGCGTCGCGCTGAGTAGCGCATTCCTTTCACGCAGACTGCGCCTGTTCGCAGCGGTGGCTGTTGGCGTGGTTTTGCTTGGGGTAGTATTCTGGGAAATCTCGTCTCCTTCTCCTACCCATCTGGGCTGGGCGCTTCAACACACCCCGACGCTGTTACTTACTGTAGAGCGCAAGCTGCGGATGAACATAACCCTGCTGGTCAGTAGTGCGTGGACGCCTCTGTTGCTGGTCGGTTTGGCGGGATTGAAGGGTGCGCCCGTGCCTGTGTGGGTGGGCGCGCTGGCGTTGCTTCTGCTGAACGACTCGGGCGTTGTGGCGGCTGCGGCGATGCTGGCATGGTGGTGGGCATGGCGAACGGCGCAACAGGAGGCAAACACGGGCTTACAAACCCGTCGGGTGGTCAAAGAAGCGGTGCTCCAGCCCGAACATCTTGCGTAGATGCTCACCCAGCGCGCGCACGCCCAGCGTTTCGGTCGCGTAGTGTCCCGCATATAACAGATTGATGCCCAGTTCCTCAGCATCCAGATAGGTGTGATGCGCTCCTTCGCCCGTGAGAAGCGTGTCGATACCTCGCTCGTATGCCTCGGTGAGGATGCGTGTCTGCCCAGCCCCGCCGGTAACGATGCCGACACGTCGCACCATGCTTCCGCCAAAGGGAATGACTTTCACCTGCGTCTGCAGTTTCGCTTCCAGACGCGACACCATCTCGGCAAGAGGCAGCTCCGTCTCGCAGACAACGCCGATCGGCGTGCCCTGGTAGTCGCCAAACCGCCCGGAGGGTTCTAACCCCAGCGTGCGCGCCAGCAGAGCGTTGTTACCTACCTCGGGATGCACGTCCAGAGGCAGATGCACCGAATAGAGGCTAATCCCCTCGCGCAGTAGAGGCTGCAGTCGCTTCCGAAACCGCCCCACAATCGGCTGTAAGCCGTTCCAGAACAGTCCGTGGTGTACGATGAGCAACTCCGCGCCCCACGACACCGCCTCTTCTATCGAAGCAACGGAAGCGTCTACTGCCGTCAGCACGCGATGCACCTCTTCCTTTCCCTCCACCTGCAAGCCGTTCAAGGCGTTGGGATAGTCGGGCACTTCGCGGACGGCAAGGTAATCGTCCAGATAGCCGGTCAAATCAGCCAGGCGAACCATCTTTCACCTCCTGCAGTTTGCGCATGAGCACTGCTCCCACACCGACGCCGAGTATCGCCGCGGCGGGTACAAATCCCGAATCGTTAAACGCAAACGCTGCCACGATGCACGCCAGCCAGGGTAGATACTCGCTCCGTTTGCCGTTGCTGAAGACGGTGAGTAACCCACTGCGCCGCATCCTCCACAGCGCGACTCCGATTACCAGCAGTACACCCCACGCGAACGGACTGAGCAGCACGCGCGCCGTTAAGGCGATTTTGGAAGAGAAGGTTTCCGTTACTGCCTCCCAACCCTCGGTGCGCCAGCGCAGCCACACCTCGCCCGCATGCGAGGGCAATGCGCTCAGGCTGTCCAGCCACATGACCGCCATCGCAGCGATCACACCGGCTATCATCCAGCCTGTACATCGCAACAGGAGCCGCTTGCCATGAGCCAGCTTGCCCTCCCATGCACAACCCAGTCCCACTGCGGAAGTGAGCAAACCACCTACGTTCGCTCCCCACACAGGCACTGCCAGCACCACAGCAACCGCTGCCCAGAGGATGCCTCTTAACAGAGTGGGCAAGCCGTAAAGCCCCCACGCCAGCGCACAGCCTACCAGCACGCCCATCAGCTCGTTGCCGACCCCGTAGAAGCGGATACCCGACAGCGCGTACGCACTGTACATCGAGTTCTTCACGCCATGTTGCCCACCGATGGCATCGGCGAGAACGACCAGTGAGGTCAGCGCGCAGGCGCGGATGTAGGCGCAAAACGGCTCATCCCGTACTCCCCAGTGCGCCAGCAACGATAGCCATATCGCCGACAGCAGAACCATGCCCACGTACTGCCACAGTGCGCCGGCGGGTAAATAGGGTGCCAGCACCGTTCCCGCAGGCAACGACAACAATGCGCCTGTCGCTACCGAAAGCAGTAGTCGCGCCCGACGGGATGCCTTTTGCGTCTGTATCGCGCGCAGAGCGGTCAGCACCGCAATCAGTCCGCCCGCTACCTGTAAGACGCCGACCGGTATGAGACCCTGCGCGTTCCAGCGACACCGCTGCGCGAGCGATTGCACTCTGGCAAAAGCGTCGTCCTCAGCCAGCACGCGCACCGGATGCTCGCCAACCTGCAGGGGTAACCCATGCCACTGCCGAAGCGTCGGGGCGATGTCCATATCGGAAACGAGACCGGCGGTGCGCGTTGTCGCGGAGGTGAGAACGCCCGTCGGAAGCCCACTCCCCGCCACGATGACAGGGGCCAGCTGCTCTCCGGATGGCGGTAAACCGATAATCAACACCCGGTCCCGTTCCGGGTCCAGCGAGCCGATAGCCTGTTCCAACCGCTTGCTCACGGTGGACAGATTGTTGCGAAACCACCATATCTGCACCTGTGCGGAAGGAGACGGGGGAGGGGGTGGCTGCGCAAGCAGGGTTCGCAAGCTCTCCTGCGGTGGTTCCACACGCACCTGCACCTCAATGCCGGCGCGCGCAAGCTCCTCCGCTAACCAGCGCACACGCGGGTACCTTTCCTTGAGCAGCTCGGCGGAGGCTCCCCGCGTGAGCGTAAAACGCCTGCCTGTCTGCAGGGTGATAGCAAAGCCTGTTGCAGTATCTTTCGCCCTGCCAACGCTCATCAACCCGACAGCACCATGTCGTGCCAGCACGTACAGCGCACCTGCTTCCCCCCGCTCGATATGCTGCCATGTCACGCCCTCCATGATGACAACCGCCGTCACGGGTTGCCGGGCGAGAACGCAAGGGGCGATACCCATCAGCAACAGCACTATCGCCAACGAGGCATGTCTCACGGCTTCACCATGGTGCCAACGCCGCGGTCGGTGAATACCTCTATCAGTATCGCGTGGGGCTGACGACCGTCGATAATATGCGCCCGCTGTACACCACCGCGCAGGGCGGTGATACACGCTTCCAGCTTGGGCGCCATACCGCTTTCCGCTTTACCGTTGCGCAGCAGCTCCTCTGCCTCAGCGATGCTCATCTCCGAAATCAGCGAGGCGGGGTCTTTCAGGTTGGCAAGCACGCCGGGCACGTCCGTCAACACAATCAGCTTCTCTGCCTTCAACGCGGCGGCGATGGCTCCGGCGGCGTGGTCGGCGTTGACGTTGTAGCTCTGTCCGTCCTCGCCGATAGCCACCGAGGAGATAACCGGAATATACCCCGATTCAGAAAGCACTGTGATCACTTCCGGGTTCACCCGCACCACCTCGCCCACGTAACCGATATCCTGACCATCGGGCGTGAGCTTCTTTGCCACCAGCAGGTTACCGTCCTTGCCGCTTAAGCCCACCGCCTTGCCACCGGCGCGATGTATTAACGACACGATGCCTTTGTTGGTGGTGCCCGCCAGCACCATCTCCACAATCTCCATCGTCTCAGCGTCGGTGACGCGCAACCCGCCTGTAAAACGCGGTTGCAAACCCATGCGCTGCATAACTTCGCTGACCTCTTTGCCCCCGCCGTGCACCAGCACCGGCTTGATGCCGACGGTGCGCAGCAGCACGATATCCTGCATCACCTGCGCTTTCAGGCGTTCATCTATCATCGCAGCGCCGCCGTACTTCACCACGAAGCACTTGCCGCTATAGCGTTGCATGTACGGCAGCGCCTGAACAAGCACGTTTGCCTGATTCATCGCCTCCTGCATTTGACCACCTCCGTGATGCTTCTATTGTACAGGCAGGGAAACCGTTGCGCAACAGGTTCCAAAATGGATGCGGAGAAGGGTGGATAGGGGCGGATAGTTACTCGCCCCTGCCTTTGCGGTGCTGCGCCCTACGGGGAGAACATACCCCATTGGTTCAGTACATCGATAATCGTTGGCTTGGGCTGCTGCCATAGCCACTCCACCTGCAGCCACAACCCGTCCAGCACTCTACTATGGTACACCCCTTGCGACGTCGCCAGCACAGTATGGTACACCCCGCCTTCCGTCAGCTGGTAAAACTCCGCCTGCTTGCGTTCGGGGTCTATCAGCCAGTATTCGCGCACGCCCGCTGCTTCGTATTCATAGAACTTCTCCCCTCGGTCACGCGCACGGCTTTCGGGGCTGATGACCTCCACTACCAAATCGGCTGCGCCGTCCAGATAGGTCTCTTTCAGTCGGTGCAGGTTGGCGTTGGAGACGAACAGGATGTCCGGGGAGCGGCTGGAGTTCGCCAGACGCATCTGGAACGGTTCGTAACGCACTTCCCCGAGCTGATTGGAACGCACGAACGTGCTGATTACTACCAAAAGAAACTCCGAAATGCCTTGGTGTTCTCCTGAGATAGGGCTCATCAGCAATACCTCACCATCTACCCACTCCGCATGGGTGTCTTCGTCCAGCCACTGCAGGAACTCGTCCAGACTCATCTTTTTTGCGGGCGCCTGCGTACTCATTGCTATCACCTCTGCAATGATTATAGCACACCACGCGGTGCCGCAGTGAGACAAAACTCCACCGGAGAGTGCTCTCTTTGGAAAAGAGCCCTGGCTACTCGTAAATCAGGATGCGAGGCGGAGTGAGCAGTCCGTATGGCACGAACCGATACTCGTCTGTCCACGCATCTCCGGCGGTGAAGCTTTCCGGTCCCACGCCGTACAGCTCACCCTGCTGGTGGTGCAACGGTCCGAGCAGGTTACGCGGGCTGGTAAAGACCTCCACCGTGATTTCGTTCTCGCCTTCATGCACGAGGTCGGTGATGTCTACTTCGTACGGATGCCACGCCAGCAAACCGGCGTACTGCCCGTTGACATGCACGCTGCACACCGGCGCATGTGGCTTCTGACACTCCAGCACCACGCGCTGCGCCTCTCCGGGCAGGCGTACCTCCCACGTGAACCGCTGTGACCCGCAGTAGAAGGGATAACCCTGCGAGCACCAGTCGTCCAGTGTGATGCTTTCTGGCTCGGTGTCCAGTACGAACTGTTGACCTTCTTTCATCGGCAGCACT
>BEHS01000077.1 GCA_002898895.1 bacterium HR16
AGCCCCAGGAGCGCACCCAGAATCCCCGCCAGCACCGACGCGAGGAAGATAGTCAGCATCCCCATCTCAGTGCCGGAAGTGGCGCATGCCGGTGAATACCATAGCCAGACCGAGCCTGTCCGCCGCTGCAATCACCTCATGGTCCTTCACCGAGCCACCGGGCTGGATAATCGCTGTCACGCCGGCGATAGCCGCCGCTTCGACGTTATCGGGGAAGGGGAAGAAAGCGTCCGATGCCAGCACCGAGCCTTTCGCTCGCTCGCCTGCCGCTTCGCACGCCAGTCTCACCGACTGCACGCGATTCATCTGTCCTGCACCGACGCCCACAATCACCCAGTCCTTCGCCAGAACAATGGCGTTGGATTTCACGTGTTTGACCACCTTCCATGCGAACAGCAGCTGCTCCAGCTCCTCGTCGGTAGGCTGGCGTTTGGTGACCAGCGTTAACGCCTCGCGCTTCAGGTCGCGCAGGTCGTAGGTGCCGGGTTGCTGTTTTCCCGTCAATATCTGCAGATTCAGCAGTTGCACGTCGCGTGTTTGTACCAGCACGCTTCCCGTCAACCCGCGCAGGATGAGCCCTTCCTGTGGTGGCGTTAACTCACCCACCTCCAGCAGGCGCAGATTCGCCCCCCACTTCTTCTTCTCGGTGAGAATGGGCAGGGCGTCCTCTGCAAACGCCGGCGCGATGAGGCATTCGAAGAAGGTGTTGGGAGCGGTAATCTTCTCGGCGGTCTCGGCGTCTACCGGTCGATTCAACGCCATAATGCCCCCGAAGGCGGAAACAGGGTCTGCCATGCGGGCACGCTCAACCGCTTCGGGCAGGGTGTCTGCTACCGCTACACCGCAGGGGTTGGTGTGTTTGATAATGACGCAGGCGGGTCGGTCGGTGGCGAACTCTTTGACCAGCTCCAGCGCGGCGTCGCAGTCCAGCAGGTTGTTGTAGGACAGCTCCTTTCCGTGCAGCTGGCGTGCGGTGGCGATGCTGGGCTCGGTGAAGCCCGGAAAGCGATAAAACGCCGCCTGCTGGTGGGGGTTCTCGCCGTAGCGCAGTTCCTGTGCCTTGCGCAAGGCGACGGTAAACTCCTGCGGGAAGAGGGTTTCGGGGATGAACTGCTGTCGCAGGTACGCAGCGATTTGTGCATCATAAAAGGCAGTGTGCGCGAACGCCTTTGCCGCCAGCCGACGCCGCGTCTCCAGGCTAATCGCGCCTCCGCTTGCCTGCATCTCTTCAATGATAGATTCGTAGTCGGCGGGGTCTACCACAACGGCGACGCTCTCATGATTCTTAGCGGCGGCGCGCACCATCGTCGGACCGCCGATGTCGATATTTTCTATCGCCTCATCCAGTGTCACATCGGGACGGGCGATTGTGCTCTCAAAGGGATACAGGTTCACGCACACAAGGTCAATCGGTTCAATGCCTGCCGCTTGCAGTGCCTGCAGATGTTCAGGCTTGCGACGGTCGGCGAGAATGCCTGCGTGGATGGCAGGGTGCAGGGTCTTTACCCGTCCTTCCATCATCTCGGGAAAGCCGGTGACCTGTTCTACTGGCGTTACGGGAATACCCGCTTCCTGAAGGGTTCGGGCGGTACCGCCTGTGGAGATGATTTGCACACCCGCCTCATGCAGGGCTTTAGCGAAGGGCACAATACCCGTTTTATCGGAGACGCTGAGCAGCGCACGTCGGACTTGGCTCATAGTGAAGATTCCCCCCTGCGAAAGCGTTACTCTTTATTGTAGCCTCAATACAGGGCATGAGTCAACATAAGGCGGAGCAGGGCAGGAGTAGAGTAGCGGAACTATCCCTTGCAGGCTTCTACCACCCTTTCGGCGTAGACGATTGAGAGGACTACCCTTCTTGTGGCGACACGTGCAACGTCTTCTCGTGCGTGTAGGTAACGAAGCCGGGCTGTGCACCGCGCGGACGGCGCACGTACTTGCGCAGGGTGACATCTACCGGCACAATCGAAGAATGTCGCTGCGGGCTGTTGGCGGCGGCGAGTTGCGCGGCAAACTCTATCACCTGTCGCGGCACCGCCTGCGGATTGTTGTTTGTGCGTATCACCACGTGCGCACCCGTACCTGCCCGCACATGCAGCCACCAGTCGTTCGGTTGTGCCACGCGCGTTACCAGGTAGTCGTTCGCCTCGGCGTTCTCGCCCACCAGCACCTGCCACCCACCCGGCGCGATGTGGACGCGAATGCGTTTGCCCTCAAACTCTCCCTGGGGTCTTGGCGTCGCCTCACCAGAGACGCCTGCGGTGGGGTTGAACCAGCCGCGCGCCGCCATCTCCTCCCGCAAAGCGGTTAACTCCGATAGTTCACGCACCGACTCGAGCCGTCGCAATGCGTCCTGCACCAGCATCTCTTCGGTTTGCAAACGGTGGCGCATCGCCTCCAGCCGTTCGGCGTTTTGCTCCACGTGACGGGCGCGCGCGAAGTATCGCTCCGCGTTCTGCTGAGGGGATAGAGTGGGGTCTAATGGGATGGTGAGGGTGGATTCGTCCGTGCCATACAGGTCGGGCAGGGTTACCTTCTCCGCGCCTCTGGGAACCTGCGACAGGAATGCCAGCAGGGTCTCGCCCCAGCGTCGATACTGTTCTGCTTTGGTGCGTTCCTGCACTCCCTGTTCCAGCTGCTGCAAGGCACTGCGCCGTGCCTGAAGCACTCGCTGCAGGATGCCCTGCAGGGTGCGTTTCTGCTGTTCCATCTCCGCGCGGGGGATGGCGACCGCATAGTAGTTTTCTAAGGCGACATGGATATTACTGCGCGGGTGCTGCTGCTCTTCCGGCAGGCACGCCAACGGGATGGGATACGCGCCAACAGGGCGATGCTCCTCATCGCGCACCAGTACCGGTTCCCATTCCCCCCTGTTTGCCGCTTCGAACACCGAGCGGAACGCCCTCCAGAGGGTAACATCGCTCATCCCATTGTCCAGCCGCTGCGCCCGCGCCACTATCTCGCCCGCCAGAAAACCGCTGATACCCTCGAAGCAGGTGCGTAACCACTCGGCAGGGTCTTGCGGGTTGTCCTGCTGAAATCGGGTCAAAAACTGCTCCTCACTCACCGCGCGCGGGTCGGGACGCTCTTCCGCGGGTGGGGGTGTATACGGTTTGCCCGGCAACACCTCGCGCACACGGCTGATGCGGGAGGAGACCATCTTGGCAGCGTGCAGGATGCGCTCATCGGGGGCAATCAGGATAATGTTGCTGTGCCTGCCCATCAGCTCCACGCTCAGCAGGTAGGTATGCCCTTCATGCCCTTTGACTTCCACATCCAGTATGCGGTCAAACCGTCGCTGGGCGATGGTCAGGATGGTGCCGCCCTGCAGGTATTTGCGAAGTGCCATGCAGAAGGGTGGCGGCTGAGGCGGATTGGGCAGGCGATGTGAGAGCAGATAGGTGCGTGCCCACTGCGGCGAGCAGCTGATGAGCCAGTACACCTCGCCCACACCGCGCACGTACACGGTCAGCAGGATGTCGTGTTCGGCGGGTTGTGCGATGTGCTGAACCCGTCCACCCTGCAGAGGTTGCAAGGCGTGCACCACTGCTGCCAGTGTAAGGCTATCGTATGGGATGCTGAGCACTCTGTTCTCTCACCACCTCAGCCCCTATTATACATCACTGTCTTCATCTGTTCACACTCCCTGCGTCTACCGCTGGTAAGCGGGCGCACCGCAGGTGCACCAAATGCGCTCTTGCCCGCAGAGTGAAACGCCAGAGCCAGCGCGATCACCAGGTCATCGTGCTCGTTTCCCTGCGCCTGCAGGCGGATGTGCCCCGCGGTGGTGCGGCTGGCGGTGAAAGCATGTAGTTCGCGCAGCAGGTCCGGGTGAGGGGGTATCGCTACTCGCCCCTGTTCCATCGCCAGTGCGAGGGACTCTATCATCGTCCGCTTCGTGGAAGCGGTGAAGACCACCGGCTCCACACGGATACCCGTCCGATTGTCGCTGAGACGCTGTTGCAACGTCTCCGCCAACGGGTCACCAACTCCGGTAGCGTCGCAACACACGGTGCGCGCCCGCCATGCGCTCAGGCGTTGCATCAGACGGTCTATCTGCACCTGCCATGCTGTGCCGGGCAGACGTTCTACGTGCACCGCCTGCAGACGCCCGTCGGACTCGCGCAGTACCACCAGCGCGGTGAAGTCGTGATAGCGCCCCCAGTCCAGTCCGGCAACCGTTGGCGCCGATTCGGGTCTGGTATCCGAAAGGCTGGGCTGGATACACGCCTCGATGACCGCCTGTGGGAAAACCGCTCCGGCGTCGTCCACGAACTGCGCCTCGTATTCAATGGCAAATTGCCGTTCGGTAAGCAGCTGACGCTGGAGTTGCAGGAAAGCGGTGGAGATACGCGGGTTACTGGATGTGGGGAAGCGGAAGCTGCGGCACACTGCACCCGACTGCCCCCGCTGGAACCATTCCCAGAAGTGGTTTCTGCCGAAGGGGGTGGAAAGCAACACCAGTTGCCCCTCGGCGTCCGCCAGCATGGGCATCAGCACCTGTGGGATGACCTCTTCGGTAAGGTAGGCGGCTTCGTCTACTACGATACGGTGTGCGCTTCTGCCGCGCAGAGAACGCGCCTGTCGATAGGCACTGCGGGCGGTGACCTCACTGCCGTTGACGCGCACGCGGGGATATGGGGTGGTGCAGACGAGCAGTTTGCCTCCCGTCCGCTCTGCCCACACTTGAAGCAGCTCCAGCGTGCGGTCGAAGAGGATGCGCGCCTGGTCCAGCGTGGGGGCGACGATAACCTGCCGGATGCCCGGCTGCAGCAGAGCAAGCGCAGCCGTCTCCACCGCCAGCGATTCGGTTTTGCCCCACCGCCTGCCGCACGCTGCCACCTTCACCGGATGGGTGTCCAGCATCCACTCGCTTTGTGCAGAGTGCGGTGTCCAACCCCACCACTGCTGTGCCACCCGTAGAATCTGCTCAGGAGAATACGTCCACATGGGAAATCACCTCAATCTGTATCCGGGTAGCGGGAACAGGCGTCAACAGAAGTGAGGGGACACGGATACATCCGTGTCCATCGGTTACATCCGTGTGTATCCGTGTCCTTCCCGAAATACCTTGACACCGAAATCCTTGTGGCGTATACTGTGGGCAATCAACACACGTTATTGTTTTTCACGATGACCTACCGATGCATCTGGTGTCGTTCCGTTGACACACCGCGCACCTTCACTGCGCGGGAGCGGCTGTTCGGCATGGAGGGCGAGTTCGAATATGCCGAATGCGCGGGATGCGGTTCTCTGCAAATCCTCCATCCCCCCGATGACCTGCTGCGCTACTATCCTCCCGAATATGACGCCTACAACACCCTGCCCGACAGCTACTACAAGGGGCTGCTGGGCGTCATCCGTACCTGGCGCGACCGTACGGTAGCAACGGGCAGGGGGTTGCTGGGCAGGCTGGTGCTGCTGGCGCATCCCCAGCAGGACCCGCGCGTGCGCAGTATCCGCTTGCTGAACCTTTCGCCTGACGCGCGCGTGCTGGATGTGGGATGCGGTAGCGGGTTGCTACTGCTCATCATGCATCAGGTGGGTTTCCGTCACGTGGAGGGCATTGACCCGTATTACCCCTCTGATAAACCCATCGGGGGCAAGGTTCCCGTTTACCGGCGCACTCTGAGGGAACATGTGGAGGCACACCCCCCTCCGTATGATGTGCTGATGTATCATCACGTGCTGGAACATGTGCCCGACCCTGAAGGAGAACTCACGCTGGCGAAGCAGTTACTCAAGCCCGGTGGCAGGGTGCTGGTACGCTTACCGCTGGCAGGCTCGTACCACTGGAAGCACTACGGCACCGACTGGTTCCAGCTGGACGCCCCACGCCATCTGAGCATCCCTTCCGTACAGGGGCTGAAAGCTCTGGCGGAGCGATGTGGATATACGGTGGAGTATACTGGGTTTGACGCCTTGCCCCTGCACCTGCATGCCAGCGAGCTGTATCGCAAAGGCATCCCCGGCAGTCAGCATCGCCCCGACATGCACACCCGCGCCCAATGGCGGGAGTTTGCCCGCCTGACCGAACACCTCAACCGCACGGGGGAGGCGGACTCAGGGGTGTTTGTGTTGAGCGAGAGGAGGCTATAGAGAAACCTTATGTCCACGCTTGTGGACAAGCACAGCAGAGCCAACGGTCATCGTTTGAGCCAGATCCACAATCATCTCTATGTGACGTACCAGCCACTTAGCACGCTCCCAGCGGGGCAAATGATCCCAGAACCGTCCTAACAGGATGACTCGAGCACCCATCTGCTTCAAATCCTCGGTGATGATGCCTCGTGTCACCTCATTACGGTCGCCAGTAACGATTACGAATTCCCTCTCCACGGCCATCGGTATCCACTCCACGTCTTTTTTCCCGCTCCAACCCATCGTTCGAAGATGGTGCATCTCTGCAAGGCGCGATTCGTGATGGAGAAAATCCACCAGCCGATGTGAGATGTTCTCATCAAAAAGCAGTCTTACGCGACCAACCGCCATTCGCTCTCATACCTGATAGCTACGGAGACTTTGTGGGGGGAAATATTGAAGTAGTCCGCCACCGAATCCACGTCTTGCTCCGCTTCCCACAAAGCGTAGATGATTCGTGTCGGAATGGAATACCCGGATTCCCAAACCACCGGCTCGCCCGCCCGAATATGCTTATCCAGAAGCACTTCCCTCTCGAAAGTTGGCGGATAGTACCGACTAACCTCATCCGCCTCGATTTCTACATGATGAAGAAGCGACTCGGCAAAATCCGCTACCAGCTGACCGATGTCCGGGCGACGCAGGATATCTTCGCTCTGGCGCACTAGCAGTTCCCGACCACCTACAAGCAGTTGCTTTTTAGTAAATGGGAAGGGACCCACCTCTCTCGCCAGTGCCTCCGCAGTTGCGCGAATATGTTGCAGGCGAACCCCCAGACCGGAATACTCCCTGACGAAAAACAGCTCCATCAACTCTGGAAATGAAAGCACGCCATGGCGGTGTGCAGGTGATTGCAAAACGGGAGCAGAAAACCGCCAACCGTACTTTACCTCAAAGAGATAGCCGTCTGCCCACCGTGCCACGCGCTGGGTGCTGACGTTGAGCAAGCGAGCCGCCTCACGGTACGAATAGACTCCGTGAAGCAAACCCGGCTTCTGTTGTGCCTCCGTGAATGTCTGCATAGAGTGATTATTCTCCGCTGATTGCTACTTTCTTATCGGTCCATATACTCTGACGACTAGCAGACACCAGTAGTTTGCGTCATCCATCTAGCGCACCGGTATCGGCTCGCCGATGTCTATATGTTCGCCGATTGTTTCTACCCGCTTGCCCTCTACCAGTATCCGCACTTTCTCGACGTCCGAGAACTGCGCAAGCGTCCTGCACAGACTTTCTACTATCCACGATTCGGTGGTGGAACCGCCGGGGAAGTTCTCTAACAGCTCGCGGCTGAAATCCACTTCCGCCACCCCATCTTTGACGCTCACCCGCAGCAGGCGTGTGCCCTGGGGGAAGGGAGTATCGCGGGTAATCAACAAATGCTCCAGCGCGACACGCAGTGGGTCCTCGCCTTCACCGACGGGTACAGGCTTCGCTTCCCACTCGGTGCGAGTGTCCGCAAAATGCGGTACGTACACCACCACCGACGGCCTGGTGGTCACCCCGGTTGGCCTGGGGGCTAAGTGGGGGCGACGGCTGGTGTACCAGTATCCCGTTCCGAACGCCAGCACAGCCAGCAACACCACAACCAGTATCCAGCGCAATGCTCTCATGTTACAGCTGCTCCGGTATCTGCACCGGGGGAACGGTGTCCTTCTCGTCCGAGGCGGGACGAATCTTTACATCCTGTTGCGCTACCTGAGACCCCTTTTCCCCCTCGATATACGCCTTCAATCCCGCTACGATCGCCTCTGCCACCTTCTGCTGGAACTTCGGGTCCTTCAACTTCGCGCGGTCCTTATCGTTATTGATATACGCCACCTCAATCAATACCGCAGGCATCTCGCTGCGGCGAAGTACCGCAAAGCCTGACTGGTAAATGGCGGTGTCGGTCTGTGCGCCGCGATTGGGCAACCCCGTTACGGCGGCGAGGTGCTTCTGTATCGCCTGAGCCAGTGCGCGTCCGTCCGGGTCAGAGGCGTGGTAATAGGTGGTGGTGCCGCTGGCGGAGTTGGGGGCAGGCGTGGAATCGCAGTGGATGCTGATGAAAAAGTCCGCGCCTTTCTCGTTCGCCAGCTTGGGGCGGTCGTACAGGTCCACAGTGCTGTCGTCCTCGCGCGTCATGGTGACGGTGGCTTTCTCCTTCTGCAGTAACGCCTGCACCCTTTGGGCGATAGCCAGATTGATATCTTTTTCGTACACGACCGAGTCCTTATCCCGTCCTACCGCCCCTTTGGACGTGCCACCATGCCCGGGGTCAATCACGATATGCTTCTCAGAGATCTTGCCGTGCGCGTTGCGTGGGCGGTTCACTGCCAGCGTGATGACCGGTTGTTGCTTATCGTACTCCACGCTCAGGCTGGCAGCGCGGGTGGTACGGACAAGTAGCGCAGAACGTACGCCCTTTTCGTCCGGAGAGAACTGCACCTCTTCGATAAGCGGATGTTTCACGCTCCAGTCGGCAGGCAAGTCGGTGCCCGGCTTTACCTGAGGCAGCTCCAGCAGGGTACTGTAGCCCTCTTTGAGCGGGCGCAAACGCACCAGCACCTTTCGACTGAGCGTCATGCGCAGGCGCGCCCCGTCCTTGTCATGCTCCCACTCCATTCGCACCAGTTCGGCGGGAGGCGGGGGAAGCGTAGCCGGTTTGGCGGACGATGTTGCGGGGCGTGGCTTCCTGTTTTCCTCTGCGGGCGAGCTTCCCAGCGCGAGCATGGCTTCGTTTCCGCTGGCGGCGGTGGAAAGCGCATACTGGGTATTCTCGCGCAGGCCCAGCACCACGCGCACCACTCCCTCCTTGAACTGCGCCCAGCGCAAACGCTCCACGGCGGTAGGGGTATCGCCTTCTGATTCGACGGTTTCTTGGGGCAGGGTACAGGGCGAGATGTCGATAACCACGCGCAACGGCTCGCGCAGAGTGAAGGTATGGAAGGTCACTTTGCCCGAGGCGACGATGTGTAACACGCTCTCATCCCAGCGCAATGCCTGCAGGGTCGGCAGTGGAGCGACAGGCTCCGGCGCCTGTGCCAGCGTTCGCACAGCCACAAAGCCAAGAAAAATCACCCCCACCAGCACGCGCCACGCCGTCGGCACCACGTCACCTCCATGCGGAGATTCTTCGCTTCGCTCAGAATGACACGCCCAATCTTGTCATGCTGAACGCAGTGAAGCATCCCTTAATTGCCCAATAGATTCTCGCTTTCGTTACCAAGTTCCTCTTTCAGCCATTCGGCAAACTCATTATTGATTTTCGGCACGTCGAGTTGCGCCATGAAGTTTGTGTAGGTGACGTGCCGGCGCACCTCTTCGGTGACCGCTTCGTACAGTTCGGGCAGCGTTTTGACGATAAGCACCGTTTCGGGTTCCTCCACGATGTCGCCTTTCCAGCGATACGCGCAGGTGATGGGGAACCAGTTGGTGCACACTGCCAGACGTTTCTCCAGCAGGGCGCGGGAAATCGCTCGCGCCTCCTCGTCGGTATTGAGGGTAATATACAGGATAACCATACGTCCTCCTCCGGGTTTTCAGTCACGACGAAGCGTCTACATACGTATAAGCGGTATGTGTCAAAGATTTTCGGCTCACCAGGAGGTGAACCCTCCAGACAGCCAATCCCAAGGCAACCCATTGACATTTCGCGCAAAGGGTAATACCATGTAATCGCATATACACCCCCTCGTGAGCGAAGTGACGCCTGCACGGTGAAGCTGGAGATATTCCGCAGTGATGATAACCAGAACCCGGTGTTGGTGAAGGAGTTCGAGAACGTGGCGCGTCCGGGCACGTGGGAATGGACATGGGATGGCAAGTTAGACGATGGCAGCACCGCTCCGCGTGGGATATACCTGTATCGCCTTTCGGCGTATGTATACGGCAGTGCCCCACCGGATAGGGACAGCAATCGGTCGGATTACCTGTTCGCTGAGCGGGCGTATGACGAGAACAACGAGCCTCTGTTGTATGCAGAGTACTGGGGCTATGACGACAAAGGGACACCGGAAGACGAAACGGATGATGCGCATCTCTACTTTATCCGGTGGTATGTGCTGAGGGATAGCCTGGATACCAACGCCAGCGGTGGTACAATACGGCTGTATGACCCGGAGTTGAACCCGGTATACAGCTGGGACATCACCGCGTTGCGCTGTTTGGAACACAACGAGGCGATGGATGGTTTACGCGCGAGTGCCGGAGGGATCAAGCATGGGGTGATTGTGCCGGTACCGGTGAGCGTGATGGGCAAAGGTGGCATTTACCGTTTCCTGATCCACCTAGTAGATGACCATGCTGGCAAGGAGAAAGCTAACCACCGCAAGCCTACCCGGCCTCGGAATGCCGTGTACAACCTGATACCCATTGTCTACATTCAGGAAGGGAGCTACCACATTGCGTGGTGTCGTCGTGAGGTGATGGAAACGGTGTTACGGCTGGGCAAAATAGTGCAATCGTATGCAGCAATCAACTGGGCTGCTGGGGTTGCTAACAGTGAGGTACGGGCAGCGATCAACGGTGGCTTTTTCAATCCCAATGTGTCCTAAAATGCCATAAATGCCATCGGCGAGTACGCAAATGGTCAGTGGAGCACAGACCACGAGCCATGTCGCAAGTGGCGGTGGTGCTTTGGCTTCACCACTGATAGGAAGCGGTTCGGTGTGGAGCGAATGGTGGAGCGTAACTCTAAAACTACTATCAAGACACCGCGCGATGAGCCAAGGCAACAGCAGGAGCAGGCTGAGTATGTTGCGCACCATAGGATTAAACAGGCATACAGCTATGGCTTGGCGAACTGGGACGTCTTGTCTGGCAAGGGCAAGCACAATCCGCAACCGACAGCGTTGATTGGCCTGATGCGGCAACTCAGCGACCACGCACTGCGATTGCGTGGGCTGCGCTGGGAGGCGTGGACCATGTGTGGCTGATTACAACAACCTCTGCCACATGGGATGAGGTCGCCCGTTTCATCACAGACACCTTACCATCCATCATGCGTCAGCGGTTCAGGGTGGAGTTCGAGCAGAGGCATCTCAACGCCATGATGCTGGACGGTGGGGGTTCCACTCAGTTTGCCTACCGAAGAAAGGACAAGCGGGGCAATGTGGTGGAGAGGGAGTCCACCAGCGCGCCAAGGTCGGATGGCAGGACTATCCACAACATCATCGGGGCGAACGCCCCGTGGAAAGATTAGGAGGTGACAGGCATGAAAACTACCAGATGCCTCTTCTGGTCAATACCTGCGCTGTGTGCACTGGCTGGCATCGTGATCGCCATATCGCTGTGGCGCACCTCACGGGCATCGGGCACTGCGGGGTTTACCGTTGCGACAGGTGCTTTTACCACTGGCAGCAGATCGCAGATGCCCGAAGTCCTGTGGGGAGCGCAGTTGGGCTCAGACAAATATGATGGCGCAGGGTGGATTGTCGCCGACGCTGAGGATAACTTATATCTGGCAGGCATCACGAAGGGCAACCTGGCAGGAACCAACGCGGGTGAGGAGGATGTGTTCCTGCTGAAGGTAGACCGCTATGGCAACCGGCTGTGGGCAAAGCAATGGGGAACCCCGCAGGAAGAAGCTTGCACGGGCTTAGCTATCGACTCGGAGGGAAACGTCTACGTGTTTGGTTTCACCTGGGGAGACCTCTTTGCCACCAACCCTGACCCCACCAAGGCTTGCTCAGACATCTTCGTCATCAAGGTGAACCCGCAGGGTAATGTGGTGTGGAGCAGGCAGATGGGCAGTGAGGAACGAGAACAGGTCTGGGCGGGGGGAGTCGATGGTCAGGGCAATGTGGTGCTGGCTGGCGTGACAGATGGTAGTTGGTTTGCGACAAACGATGACATCGACTTCGAACCCTTCCTGTTGAAGCTACGCTCGGATGGAGAGGTGCTATGGGGCAAGCAGTTCTCGCGGAGGCATTTCGCGCCGAAGCAGCTTTACTTAGATGGGCAGGGCAACATCTACTTGGCAGGGCAATCTACCCACCGCGACATCTCCTTGTTCGGCGGCACAGAGGATGATGCGCCGGATGGCTTCTTGGCGAAGTTTTCTCCTGATTGCAACCTTCTTTGGGGCAGGGTGATGGGCACCCCGGAGTATGACCGCGCGACCACCCTTGGGGTAGGAGGAGACACTATCTACGTGATGGGTGCGGCGGATATCGGGGAGACCGCCTCGGAAGGCGAAGATGTGTTCCTGGCTCGCTATGATATCAATGGCAACCGGCTGTGGTATCGGGTGATAGTGCCCCGTCAGGAGAAACCGGCTCCAGCGGAGGTTCTGGTGGATGCATTCGGCAACGCCATTCTGCTGGGCAATTCTGGAGGCAGTTTCAAACGGGGGGATACCCCGGGTGTCGGGGAAGGAGATGCATGGATTGCGCAGTTGAATGCTGCTGGTGATGTGGTTCGGACATGGACGTGGGGCAGCACAGGGTGGGACACTATTGGAGCCGCCGTGTGGAGCCGTCGGGAGCCGGGTGTTTTCTACGTGGTCGGCGCAACGACCAGCGAGCTGTTCGGCACGCATGCAGGCGATACCGACATCTTCGTGGCGAAGGTCAGATGGTATTAGCGTTACGGTAGACATCGACGCCTGGCGTAAGAACCCGAACCACCAGCCGCCATGGGTGAAGGAAGAGGGAAGGTAGCGCAGCTGCTGGTCTGTCAGGCGTGAATCTTCACGTTCCGCGATGGAGGGCAAACCTCTGGGTGAGCCGGTTGAGCCCCCCACCCCAGCCCTCCCCGCGAGCGGGGAGGGAGCAGTTCCTCCCCCGTCCACGGGGGAGGTCAGGTGGGGGGTATCCCCCCGTCCACGGGGGAGGTCAGGTGGGTGGGCCATCCACAGGTAGATGAGGTGGGGTATTTCGTATCGCCCGGACGGAGCCTCGCCCTCCACACAATTGTTTGGAAGCAATACACACAGGACGCCAGCGTTCCATTGGCGAAGAAGAGAACACTCTATCTGAAAAGGTGAGAACGGATGATGCTGGTGGTAATCCTTCTGTCCTCCCTGGCGCAACCGAACATGCAGTGGTGGTGCACGCACGCCCTGCACAATGTCTTTCGTGATACCCCTCCGCCTGCCGGGGTACGCCGCGAGGTGGTGGTATCCGCCGCGCGCAATCAGCGGGTGGGGGCGCAGATAGTGGTGCGGGCGTCCACCGCCGAGCGGGTAGAAGGCGTGGAGTGCTCCTCCCTGCGCAGGCAGGGCGGCAGGGGCACTATCCCCGCAACCGCATTTCGTTATGCTTTCGTAGAATATCACCGCGTGGGCAAGAACTCCACAGCCACCCCGCAGGAAGAGCTGGCGCGCAAAGCTCCCGCCGATTTTCCCGACGGCTTGCTGGAAGAAACGAGCATCGCTCTACAACCGGAGCAGAATCAGCCCATCTACGTACAGTGGCAGATTCCCGAGAACGCTCCGGCAGGAGAATATCACGGAACGGTTACCGTGCGCCTGCAAAGCGGACGGATAGAGGTTCCGGTGCGCCTCACTGTCTACAACTTCACCTTCCCGGAGCGCACGCGCCTGAAAGTCACCGTGTGGATGAACGACGGCGAGATGGCGAAGCAGCACGGGGTAGAGTATCTGTCCGAAGGGTTCTGGCAGTTGCTGGCGCGCACCGCCCGACTGATGCGTCGATACCATCATCACACGTGGGTTCCCTGGGGAACTAACAAAGCGATACGCGGGGCAGATGGCAAACTGCGCTTCGACTTCAGCGTGCTCGACCGCTGGGTGCAAACATACCTGGATGCCGGCTTCGAGTTCATCGAGCTGCAGCATGTCGGCGGGCGCGAACACGGACAATGGGAAGACAAAACCTTCATTGCCTATCCCCTGCGCTGTGAAAACGAGGCGACCGGACAAACCGAGTGGATTCCTCCGGAGGAGTGGCTACCGGCCCTGCAGGAGCATCTGCGTCAGAAAGGCTGGCTGGAGCGTTGCATGATACATGTGGCGGACGAGCCGATAGAGGTGAACGTCGACTCGTGGAAACAGCTTTCGGAGCGGGTCAAACGCCTTGCACCCGACCTGCGGCGCATCGACGCCATCCACGTGCCCAATCTGGAGGGCTACCTGGAGGTATGGGTCCCCCAGCTGAACTTTCTGGAGCAGTGGTTCCAGCAGTTCCAGAGTGCACAGCAGCGTGGGGCAGAGCTCTGGTTCTACGTCGCCTGGGTGCCGCAAGGCAAGTATCCCAACCGGCTGATAGACTATCCGCTTATTAAAACGCGCGTCCTGCACTGGCTCAACCACTGGACGGGCACCACAGGCTTTCTGCACTGGGGTTACAACTTCTGGGGTCAACCGTTCGACGAGCAGCTGGCTCCGGGGGACAACTGGATTGTGTATCCGGGCAAGGAGGCGCCGCGCAGCAGCCTGCGGTACGAAGCCATGCGCGAGGGCATCGAGGACTACGAGTACCTGTGCCTGCTGGAAGATGAGGCGGCGCAGGTGGCGAAACGGCTCCAGTTGACCGACTTTGACCCGAAAGCGTGGGCAAAAGGCTATACCCGCCTCGTGACGCCCGGCTTTGGGGACTACACCCGTGACCCCGAAAGGCTCTACAGGGTACGCGATGCAGTAGCGCGGGCGATAGAGGCATTGCAAAACAAGACACTACCCCTGATAGCGTGGTGCTCGTCGCGGAGGGACAAGCAGGTGGTGATTCAGGGCGTGACCCTGCCCGGGGCGCAGGTATCCGTGGGCGATATTCGCTCGAAAGCAGACCGCACCGGCAGGTTTGAGGTGACGGTGAACTCCAGAGACTACCTGATACCCCTGCAGGCACAGCGTGGCAGAACACGGAACCGCCTGCCGGTTGCCGTGCCCTGACCGGCTACGCCGCTTCCAATATATCGATAGGGGGTGCATTGGAGGAGATAAACGCTTTGGCGGTCACTTCCTCCAGTGTGGTGATGCCCTGTATCGCTTTTTCGATACCGTCTTCTGCCATCGGTATCATCCCTTTGCGCAGGGCAACCTCGTGAATCTGGCTGCTGGGAGCGTGCTGGATAGTTAGAGTGCGGATTTCATCGTCTACCACCAGAATTTCATGCACGCTGATGCGCCCGAGATAACCGCGTCCTCCACATGCCGGACAACCTGTCCCGCGGTAAAGCTTTTCCACCGGACGCCCGATTACCTGTAGCTCCGCAAGGGTGGGTTCATATTCTTGCTTGCAGTGCGGGCAAATCACTCTCAACAACCGCTGAGCCACCACTCCCACCAGCGATGAGGAGATGAGAAACGGCTCCACGCCCATATCCATCAGGCGGGGGATGGCGCCCACAGCGTCGTTCGTGTGCAGGGTGGAGAGCACCAGGTGTCCGGTCATCGCAGCGCGACAGGCGATTTCCGCCGTCTCCTGGTCGCGTATTTCACCCACCAGCACCACATCGGGGTCCTGGCGCAGGATGGCGCGCAGCTGCGCTGCGAAGGTTAGCCCTGCTTTCTCATTCACATTGGACTGGTTAATGCCTTCCAGCTCGTATTCAATCGGGTCCTCGCAGGTGATGATGTTGCGGGTCACCGACCGAATCTCACGCAGAGCGGCATACAGGGTAGTGGTCTTGCCGGAACCGGTGGGACCGGTTACCAGAATAATGCCGTTCGGCTGTTGCAGTAACCAGCGGAGCGTCATCAGGTTGCGAGGCGAGAAACCCAGTTCATCCAGACGACGGAGACTGCGGTCGCGGTCCAGCACGCGCATCACCACGCGCTCACCGTACTGGATAGGCAGGGTGGAAACGCGCAGGTCTACCTG
>BEHS01000078.1 GCA_002898895.1 bacterium HR16
AATAGGTGGATTTAGGGGGCATTTTTTCGCCCGCAAGGGCGACCTCGCGCACCTCCTGCACGGTAGGCGGGTTCAGCAGAAAAGCGACCGCTGCCTCGCCTTGCAGCACCCATTCTACCGGCTCTGCCTCGTCGCGAGTGTAGCGGATGCCCTCGGCGCGCTCCAGATGGTGATGGGTGATGCCGAACAGCGGTTCCAGCACCACAGCCTGCAGCAGGGTTACATCCAGCCGGCGGGTGGTCGCGCTGTACTCACCAGGCACAAGCGTCTCCGGCGCGATATCTTCTCTGAGCCACGCGGTAAACGCCTTTCCACCTTGCATCACCACTGCGAAGCCTCGGCGGGATTTACCCTCGCGCAGAGCGCACGCCGCCTCCTGTGGGGCGCAGGGGTGTATGTCAAACCACCTCGACAGGTGGTCGGGCAGTCGTGCCAATGTGTCCCCGAAAGCCTGTGGGACGACGCGATGCGTGGGCAGTATCACCACGCCCGGGTCATCCAGCGGGGTCAGTGCAATCATCAGCCAGTCGTAGGGTTGCAGCGTCGCGGGATTACCTTCGGCGGCGCGTCGCTCGCGTCGGTACTGCAGGCAGGTCTCGTAGCGGTGATGCCCATCCGCAATCCACACCCGTGCGGGGGCGACAAGAGAGGCTAACTGCTCCAGCTTCGAAGCGTCCTCTATTCGATACAGGCGGTGCAACCCATCTGTATACTCCGTCTCCGCTGCCACAGGAGCGGTGCGCACCAGCTCTTCCAGCACGGGGAACAGACCACCCTCCACCAGTCCGTAGATAGGCTCCAGGTTGGCTTCGGTGGCGCGCAGCAGCTGCAGGCGGTCTTCTTTCGCTCGCGCCTGCGTGTTCTCATGGGGCAGTACCACGCCCGCATCGTACTCCTCCAGCGCCATCAAACATACCAGCGCAAGGCGTCGGTGGTGTTCGCCGGTAACGGGATGGGTGAACTCCTGCTCCAGCAGGTACATCGCCGGAGAGGGGTCAGCCTGCAGTATGCCTTTCTCTTGCCATTCACGCCATAGCCGCGCCGCCGATTCGTAGCTGTCGGGGAGGGTGAGATGGGTGATGTTATAAGGGAACTGCCGGAGCTTTTCACGCTCCGGCGGTGCAATCACATCGTATGGCGGCGCGACACACTGCTGTAGTTCTGGAAGGGTGTAGCGCACGCCGTGAAAAGGGGCGATGCGCGCCATACGGCTACAGCAACGCCTCCAGCTTCTCGATAATGGTCTGCTTGGGCACTACGCCCACTATCATATCCTGCACCTTGCCATCCTTGAAGAATAGCAGGGTGGGTATGCTCTGAATGCCGTAACGCAGTGCCAGCTCCGGCTCCTCGTCCACGTTCACTTTCACCACTTTCACCCTGTCGGCGTATTCCCGGGAGATAGCGTCTACATGCGGGGCGATCGCCCGGCACGGACCACACCATACCGCCCAGAAATCCACCAGAACGGGCACGCTGGACTGCAGCACCTCAGTATCGAAATCGGCTGTTGTGACATGCGTTGCGCTCATCCTTGCCTCCTGCAGAAAATCTCACCTCCTCATTATGGGGGATAGAAGGTCATTTTGTCAACCGAGAGAGTTCCCGCCGGGAGAGGATACTCGTGAAAACACCGTTTTTTGGCTCCGGTTGCGAAAAAATCATGCAATCTCTTGCATAATCATAGGCAGGATGTTATAATGATAGCCGTTACATTATGCTTTTGAGGTGTGCCATGCGGGCGCATATTCTGGAAGTGCACGGCTCCGAGGGCGTGGAGCTGTTTAAAGCGCTGGCTTCCGAAACGAGGGTGCGGATACTGGAGCTGCTTGCGCAGAGCGAGATGAACATCAACGAGCTCGCTCAGGCGCTGAACACTTCTCAGCCCACCATCACTAAACATGCTCAGCTGCTGGAGCAAATAGGACTGATTAAAACGGAGTACAAGCCGGGTGTGCAGGGAATGCAGAAGCGATGCCGTCTGGCATACGACCGCTTCATTATCTCCTTCGAACCCACAAACCCTCCAGAAGACCGCGTGGAAGAGGTGGAGATGCCCGTCGGATTATACACTCTGGTAAACCCCACCCCTACCTGCGGACTGGCAAACGCCGACCGCATTATCGGCTTTCTGGACGACCCGCAATCCTTCTTTGACCCCGAGCGCGCCACAGCACAGCTGTTGTGGATGGCGGAAGGGTTTGTGGAATACGTTTTCCCCTGCACACTGGGAGCCGGCGTGGAGATACGCCGTCTGGAGCTGCTGATGGAGGTCTGCTCCGAAGCGCCTAACTACGACAACGACTACCCCTCCGACATCACGGTGTGGATAAACGGCGTGGAGGTCGGAACTTGGACATCACCGGGCGACTTCGGGGGCAGACGCGGCAGGCTCAACCCACCCTGGTGGAACGACTACATGACGCAGTACGGCATGTTGAAAATCTGGTCCGTCGATACGGAAGGCAGCTACGTGGACGGCACCCCTGTTTCCGAAACCACCATTGCTGATTTGATGCTGGCGCCGCACCATCCCATCATCGTACGCATCGGAGTGAAGCCGGATGCTGAACATATCGGCGGCTTCAACCTGTTCGGACGAGGCTTCGGTAACTACGAACAGGACCTGGTGTTGCGTCTGCACTATGTGACCAGAGGGCGAGTCAGCCGCCCGGAAGCTGTAGTGACGCAGGAAGGAGGTGAGAACAGGTGAGTTCATCTGGTCTGAAACGGGAGATACCCGGCTGGGTAGGGGTAGCGGTTATCGTGGTGATACTGGCGATTCTGGCAATAGCCGGTTACCGCTATTTCACTGCCAGCGGGGCGCGCAAACCCGGCGAATATCCACCGGAGGCGTATCGTCCACCCGGGTATGCGCAACCCTCACAAACGCCCGGTGCAGCCACCGGCGGAGGACGGTAAAGATACCACTCTCTTTCGTACAAAGAGTTCGGCACCAATGTGCGACCGCTGATGGTCGCGTCAACAAACATAACAAAACCAAAGGAGGTTACCGAAATGTCCAGGCGTAAAGGGTTTACGCTAATCGAGTTGCTCGTCGTCATCGCCATCATCGCGATACTGGCGGCAATCCTGTTCCCGGTGTTTGCCCAGGCTCGCGAGAAGGCACGAGCAGCATCCTGTCTGTCTAACATGAAGCAGCTGGGATTGGCTCTGCAGATGTTTGCTCAGGACCACGATGAGTATCTGCCCAAGGCGTGGTTCAACGACGAGCCTGATACCTCATGCCCGCGGTGCTGGGGCTACAGGGACCCGATGTGGGGCTGGGATTATGTGCTTCTGCCCTACGTGAAGAACAAGCAGATTTATCAGTGCCCCTCCGATAGCGAAAGCTATCCACGCGGGCTGTGGAACGACACATGGAGCAACCTGCCCGATGCACCCGAGGCAGACAACATCCCCGGCTCGTACCGCATCAACATCAGTGACTATCCGAACGGACCATGGAACGCGCTGAAGCTGGCGGCGCTGGAGAAGCCCGCGGAATCCATCCAGATTGTGGAAAGCGTGCCGGGCGTTAACAACTGGGAGTGGCATCAGGTCGCAACATGGGAAGCCGACCCGGGCTACGTGTGCATCGACTTCACCAACAACGTCGCCTACGGACGCCATAACAAGACCACCGGCAGCACCATCGCCCAGCGCAATCAGGGCGGCTCCAACTACGTGTTCGCCGATGGACATGCCAAGTACATGACGTGGGGGCAGACCTGGCGACGCATCGGCGACGATGTACAGAAGGGCGGGCAGACCGTAACGCCCACCATGTGGAGGCAGAACTTCAGCGGCTGGGATGACCGCTGCAACTATCAGGAAGGTCAGAACCGGTAAGGCACTACATGGAGGGCGAGGCTCTGTCCGAGCCGTTCGTTTCCGGAGGTTTTCGGCTCACCGGCAGGTTCGCCCTCCGGTTTTTCAACGGCATCACCTGCGGAGGTCACGATGGCAACATACACCAACCCGGTCTATGCGCGCGATTTCCCCGACCCACATGTGCTTTCTTACAAAGGCAAGTTCTATGCCTACGCTACGCACTCATCCGGTTATGATTTTCAGGTGATGGAATCGCCAGACCTGGTGCACTGGACGCATAAGGGCAGTGCATTCCGTCCCCCGTGGTCGCGTGAGCACCTGTGGGCGCCAGAGGTGATACAGTACCGGGGAACGCTGTATATGACCTACTCCGCCCGCAACCCGCAGACGGGCAAGCACGATATCGGCATCGCTACCTCTACGACCCCCCTGGGACCGTTCACCCACCGGGCGGTACTGGTGCGCGGCGACGACAACCGCGCAGGGGTGATCGACGCGACCATCTTCTTTGACAGGGACGGAACTCCTTACCTGATATACTCGGAGGAAGACCCTCGCGCCATCGTGATGCGCCGCATGACCCCTGACCTGCTGGGCGTCAGCGAGCAGAAGACGGTGCTACTCCGCCCTGACCAGGATTGGGAGAAGGGCATTGTGGAAGCCCCCACCATGCTTTACCGCAACCGCACCTACTACCTGTTTTACTCCGGCGGATGGTTCCAGAGCTACAAGCGGGACGCCTGTTACGCGGTGGCGTACGCTACCGCCTCGTCACTGAAGGGACCCTACACAAAAGCGGAGCGCATCCTGCAGACCGTGCCGGGCAAAGTGTACAGCCCGGGGCACCAGTGCATCGTCAGCCTGCCTTCGGGTGAGATGTGGATGCTCTATCATGCCTGGGACGACCAGAATGAACCGTTGTATGGCTCCAACCCGCTGGGGCGCACGCTCCGTCTGGACAGGTTGTTGTGGAAGAACGGCAAGCCCGTCGTGAACGGTCCCAGCACCGAGCCAAAACTCGCACCGAGGATACGATGAGCGTCATGCAGATTACCTGGTCTTCGGAGATACACCACGCCGAGGGGGCGAAAGGATTTCTGGTGCTGCCCGGCGGTGATGTGCTTGCCACGCGCACCGAAACATGCTCTGATGGGGTGCATGTTCTTCTCTCACGTAGCAGGGATGGCGGGCGGTCGTGGCAACGCATCGGCACTATCGTTTCCGACCCCGACCCGTCTACCGACATCGGCGACGGGAATCTGTGCCTGCGACGCAACGGTGAGCTGCTCTATGTCTACCGCCACAACCGCTATCGCGGGGAGTTTGCGCAAAAACCGTATTATTCCATCAAGGTGGCGGTCAGCAAAGATGGTGGGAAATCGTGGATAACCCACTCCACCGTGTTCGAAGTGCGCCCTGCCGGCGAGGGCCCCAGCCGCGGTTTGTGGGCGCCTTTCCTCTTTGAGACGCGGCGTGGGGTGCTTCAGTGCTACTATGATGATGAATACACCCCCTGGCGCGAAGGTTTTTCAGGACACCAGTGGGTGCGGATGCATACCTGGAACCCCAAAACACAACAGTGGGGGAACCCTGTCACCGTGAGTCGAGCGCACAACCCCGCGCACCTCTCACGTGACGGGATGCCCAGTGTGGTAGAACTATTCGGCGGGCGGTTGCTCTGCGTAATAGAGAGTGTGCAGACCTTCTTTCCTCACACGGGTGTAATACGCTGGGTGGAATCGTACGACGGGGGACGCACATGGAGCTGGGCACGTGAAGAACGACGGGTGGTCTACCAGCCTCGAGATACCCGATTCATGGCGCTGGCGCCATGGGTGACAAAAGTGCTGGGTGACAGCCTGCTGTGTGTCTTCATCACCGATGAAGATAGAGAATCTCCTGACAAGCCGGGCACGCCTCCTCCACACCTGAACATGGACGTGAAATGTGCATGGAGCACCGATGGCGGCAAGACATGGAGCCAACCCGCCCAAACCGTGTACGCCGAGACACACAAATGCTACATGCCCGGCGTGGGTGTGCTGAAACAAAGTAGCAGGGAAGCAGAGGTTCTGGTACTGTTCCTCGAAACACAAAAAGGGTTCTTCAGTCGAAAGGGTTTCGTGCGGCGATGAGATGGAGAAAACCTCACCCCCGGCCCCTCTCCTGCGAGGAGAGGGGAGCACCGAGTCGAACGCCTCCTTCCTTCGCAGGGAAGGGGGAACGGGCGTCAGGTTTTGTCCTGCCTCCCGCTCCCAAAATGTTGCTGCTGATGCTTTGTCTCGCCTGCCTGCTGCTCACGGGATGTTTTTCCGGTAAGCACTCCGGCAACGCCGTCATCGCCGAAATCCGTTTCTGGAACGGCTTCACCGGCCCCGACGGCGCGACGATGGAGAAAATCGTCAAGCAGTTCGAGCGCGAAACGGGCATTCGCGTGAAGATGCAGATTATCCCCTGGGGAACCTACTATGATAAGCTGGTGCTCGGTTTGGCGTACGGCGGCGCGCCCGATGTGTTCATTTGCCACGCCAACCGCATTGCCGAGTTCGCCCGATATGGCGTCTTTCGCCCGCTGGACGACCTGATCGATGCCGATAAAGGGTTCCCTGTGGACGATTTTCTACCCAACATCTGGCAGGCGGGAAAATACGAGGGACAACAAGTAGGACTGCCGCTGGACTGCCACCCGCAGGGACTGTACTACAATTTGAAGCTGTTCCGTGAAGCGGGTATCGTGGATGCACAGGGCAATCCCAAGCCACCTGAGACATGGGAAGAGTTTTTGGACGCCGCCAGTCGGCTCACAAAGGATAAGGACGGTGACGGACGCCCAGACCAGTGGGGGTTCGCTTTCACTTGGCTGCGCACCAACTGGATTACCTTCATCAGCCAGCATGGCGGTTCTATCCTTTCGCCCGACCTGAAACGCGCCGCCCTCGCCGAACCTCCTGCGGTGAAAGCCACCCAGCAGATGTGCGACATCATCTACCGATATCGCGTCGCGCCCAAACCTGAGGGCTTCGACTCGTGGATGGGCTTTCGGCAGGGGCGCGTGGCGATGGCGATAGAGGGTATCTACATGCTCTCCAGCGTAGAGGAACAAAAGGGGCTGGAGTACGCAGGCGCGCCTGTGCCCTCCTTCGGTCCGAAGCGGGCGGTGTGGGGCGGTTCGCACATGCTCTGTATGCCTAAAAACCTCCCACCGGAGCGGGCACAACTGGTCTGGCGGTTTATGCGTTACCTCTCCGAGCACAGCCTCGACTGGGCGGAGGGCGGGCAGGTTCCCGTGCGCCGTTCCCTGCTGAATCAGCCTCGCTTCCGGCAGATGCGCGTACAGTACGCTTTCGCGAAGCAGTTGCCGTATGTGGTGTTCGAACCCGCTTCGCACAAATCCACCGAAATCATGCCGTTCTACGACGCCGCCATCGAAGCCGCTCTGCTGGGCATCAAAACGCCGCAGGATGCGCTGAACGAGGCGGCACGACGAATCCAGCAGGTGCTTGACAGACCATGAAACTACTGGCTCTTCCCGCACATAGAAGACACGAAGCGCTGGTGGGCTACCTGTTCATCGCGCCCTATCTGGTGCTTTTTGTGGTGTTCGTACTGGTGCCGGTGGTGTGGGGCTTCTTCATCAGCCTGCACAACTGGCACGTACTGGGCGAGCAGAAACCGTTTGTGGGCTTCGCCAACTATCGCGCCCTGCTCCGCGACGACCTGTTCGGAATCGCCCTGCTCAACACAGGCTACTTTGCCCTGCTGACGGTGATTCCGGGCAATGTGGTCTCGTTACTGCTTGCGCTGGGGTTGAACGCGCGTATCCGCGGCGAGAACGTGTATAAAGCCATCTTCTATCTGCCCGTCATCCTGTCGGTAGCAGTGGTGGCGATTATCTGGCGGTGGATGTACAGCACTGAGTTCGGGTTGCTCAACTACTACCTGAAGGTGCTGTGGCAGTTCCTGCACCTGCCCGGCGATTTCCAGCCCATCCCCTGGCTCAACAGCCCGCAGTCTGCCATGCCTTCGCTTGCCCTCATGAGCATCTGGTGGGGCGCAGGAGGTAGTATGCTCATCTATCTGGCGGGCTTGCGCGGAATCCCCGAAGAGTATTATGAAGCGGCACGCATCGACGGAGCGAGCACCTGGGGGCGGTTCCGGCACATTACCCTGCCCCTGCTGAAGCCGTCCCTGTTGTTCTGCCTGGTGATGTCGCTCATCGGCTCGTCGCAGGTGTTTGGACAGAGCTATATTCTGACGGGCGGCGGTCCGCACTACAGCACGCTCACGGTGGTGCTGTACATGTACCAGACAGGCTTCAGCCTGTACCGCATGGGCTACGCCTGTGCGGTGGCGTACGTGATGTTCGTCATCGTACTGGGCTTCACGCTGCTACAGTTCCGACTACTTTCGGCGAGGGGGGAGGAATAGCCGATGCGCTTTTCGTTCGCCCGGCTTCTGCTTTACCTGCTGATGACGATAGCCGCTGTCATTTTCCTGATGCCTGTGGCATGGATGCTGGTGATGTCCATCCTGCCCGAGCATGAGATTTTCCAGCCGGTTCCACACTGGATACCGCAGGAGCCGACCCTGCAGAACTTTCAGGAGCTGTTCAAGCGGGCAGAGGAGGCTCCGGTAATGCGCTGGTTCTGGAACAGCCTGTTCGTGGCAGGCACGGGCACGCTCGCCTACCTGTTGCTCAGCTCCATGGCGGCGTACGCCTTCTCACGGCTGGAGTTTCCGGGCAGGAACGTGCTCTTCTTCATCGTGCTCTCCACGCTCATCATCCCCGGACAGGTGACCATTATCCCCGTCTTCCTCATCCTGCAGAAGCTGCACTGGTTCAACACCTACTACGCGCTGATTGTGCCCGGGCTGGCAGGGGCGTTCGGCGTGTTCCTGCTGAGGCAGTTCTTCCTCACCATCCCGCGCGAGATGGAGGAAGCTGCGCTGATTGACGGCTGTGGTAGAGCAGGCATCTACTGGCGTATTATTTTGCCCCTCAGTAAACCCGCTCTGGCGACGCTGGCGATTTTCTCTTTTCTGGGCGGGTGGAACGACTTTATGCTTCCCCTGATTGCTACCAACGAGATAGAGATGCGCACCCTGCCCGTCGGGCTAACCATCTTTTTAGGACGATACAGTATGCAGTACGGTCTGGTGATGGCGACGGCAGTGCTGGCAACCCTGCCCGTGCTGGTGATGTTTCTGCTCTTCCAGCGGCATATCATCCGCGGCGTCGTGCTGACCGGACTGAAGGGGTAGGGATTGCCTGCACCCCACAGACAGCTGTGCTCCTATCCTACTGCAAATGCCCTTTGCGGGTTCTTTGTGGTCAGTTGCTCTATCTCTTCGTCCGAGAAGCCCGCTTTGCGCAGGGCGGGTATCAGGTGCGTGAACAGGGTGGTATACTCGCGAAACATACCTCCACCCGGCTCGCCCACGTGATACCAGCCCGCATCGTGCGATACCAGCACCCGGTTCAGCAAACCCTTCTGGCGCAGGTGCAGGATAAACTCCACATGCTGGTCTACCGTTTCGGGGGATACACCGTCAAACTCCACCCACGCGCCGCGCTCCGCTGCCCATACGTGCAGGGATTTGTCGCCCTCCACCTGCGCGTGAACCCAGATGAAGGCGGAGGGATGTACTCCCATCTGTTCCAGACGTTCTATCTGCTTGCGCGCGGCGGAGCCCGGTCCCGTATGCGAGGCGATGGTTAGCCCCGTTTTGCGGTGGGTGAATGCCGCCGCTTCCAGCAGGCGCATGTCTACCTCCGACGGCTCGGGGTCCACACCGATTTTGATGAAACCGGGTCGGATACCTGTGCCCTCAATACCCTTCTGCGCTTCCGTAATCCATTCGCTGGCGATTTGCTCGGCGGAGAGGGAATGGACTTTTGCGGGCAGGTATTTATCGTTCGCCGCGCCGTACCAGCCCGTATTGGTCAGGATGTACAGCCCGCTCGCCTTGCTGAGGCGTTGCAGCAGTTGCGGGTCGCGCCCCAGATAGGCAGGGGTACACTCCACCAGCGTGCGACAACCCGCCTGCCTCAATGATTTCAGATAGGGAAGGGCAACGCGATACACCTCTTCGGGGTCGTACCGCGACTTGTTCACCCTGTCCGCGCCGATGAAGTCCACCAGCACGTGCTCGTGCGGCAAAACGACGCCCAGCCGGTCTGGCGGGATGCTACCTGTTACGGTGATTGCTTGTTGACGATTGTTCACTGCTCCGGTCTCCACCGATTTTAGTCTTATTGCCGACATGTAGTAATACTTTGCTCCACGTGACCACTGAGGTATAAGCGGAGCGGTTCCGCTTTCCTGCCATTCTGAGCGCAAACGAAGAATCTCGGTGTCACGATGGGTTGAGATGCTTCGCTGACGCTCAGCATGACAGTAAACGGTCGTCATTCTGAGCGGAGCGAAGAATCTCATTCTATCACTACCTTGAGATGCTTCGCTGACGCTCAGCATGACAAAAAGCACACCAAACCCGTCATTCTGAGCGGAGCGAAGAATCTCAGAGTACGGGTTTGCGGCTAAAGCCGCACCCCTTCAAACCAAACCCTGCCTTCGCAGGGTTGCACAGCCAGCCTGCGCTGGCTGTGCTTGACGAGGAACGGCTTTAACCGTAAAGACACCTCAATCTGGCGAAGTCGGCTCGGCAGGAGCCTTGCCCTCCACATGCTGGCACTGGAGGGTCGCGCTCCGTCACGACCACCGCATTCAGGATACGACAGAGCGCATCCCTCCAAACATCCTTGGTCGCGCCCCGTCGCGACCACAAACCCAACTGCTCGGCAGGAGCCTCGCCATCCAAAAGAGGAACCCTGGCACGCCAGCACTCGCCGGGCTTCGTACCGTTATTATTTCATCGTCGGCACGATGATACCTCTCAGGATAATCTTCTGCGCAAAGATGAACACCAGCAACGTGGGCAGGGCAGCGATAACCAGACTCGCCATCCACACCCAGGGGTAACTATCGCGTCCCAATTGCCACAGTAAGACCATCATCGTCCACATCTCGGGCTTTTGCACCACGAGGAACGCCCACATAAACCCGCCGTAGGCGGAGGTGAACGCACTCAGCGCAATCACCGCCAGAATGGGCATAGAGAGCGGCACGGTGATGTTCCAGAACATGCGCAGCTCGCCCGCGCCGTCCAGCATTGCCGCCTCGTATAGCTCCTGCGGCAGGCTGTCGAAGTAACCCTTCAGCAGGAAGATGCCCATACCGCTCGCCAGCCCGGGCAACACCAGTGCCCAGTAGGTGTTCAGCAAGCCCAGCTCCTTAATGAGCAGGAAGTTGGGGATCATCGCTACCTCGGCGGGGAATGCCATCGTTGCCAACAGGGCGAGCAAAATCTTGTGCGCATAAGGCAGGTTAAAGCGCGACAGCCCGTACGCCGCCAGCGGCTGTACCGTCAAATGCCCCAGCACCGTCATCAGCACCAGCACGAAGGTGTTCCACAGCGCGCGCCCGTGAAACAGGATATAGTCCAGCACCAGGCGGTAGTTGCGGGTGAGGAACTCGCGCCGAATCTCGTCCCTGTTGCGCCAGAAGGTGAGCACGTCCGTCTCGGCGCGAGGGGGAGCTATCTCGTCCCAGCTTTTCCATGAGGTCCCGTGTGCGGCGTTCACCGCCTGCAGCGTGCGGTACTTCTTGCGCAACCACTCCCGCCAGTGTCCCTCGACAGTGGTCAACCGCTTGGCTTCAGGGGGCACAACGGTATCGACGAACAGTACCCAGTCGGCGAAGCGCAAATCATCCTGGGGTAGCGTAGCAGGAAAGCGGGACAGCTTTGCGTCTATGTCACGGTGAGGGTGTCTCTCTCGCAAGAAGCTCTGCCACTGCGCATCCCAGTTGCCCTCCACGCGCACAAAGAGCAGGGGAAACCGCTCGCGCACGTAACGGTCCCACAGTTTTTGCCAGCGAGGTTCTTGCGGACGCTGCGTGGGGAACAGCACATCGTTGAGCGATTTGTAGTTTGTGCCCAGCAGAGCGTTCAATTCCTCCACGCCGCCGATATGTCGCTCCACCCACGCAAGGAAGCCGTCGGTTGCCAGTATTGCCATCAGGTCATGCGCAGGTAGCGTGCGACGAAACTCAAGGTAGAGCTCGCGCAAGGGCGATGTCTCCCGGCGCGATTTGTGCGTGAGGTCGTATTCAAAGGGTGCTACCTCGGTGAAGCTGGAGTACACCGTGCCGTAGCGCTGATTGAACGCCTCGATATTGTTTTCGTAACGCCGGATGAGCCAGCGGGCATAGCGCTGGTTGGTCAGGCGGGTGCGCTTATCGTCGATGAAGTGCGCCTTCACCCACTCGTCGGGCAGAGTCTTCACGCACTGCAGCCAGTCCTCGACGCGCTGCTGCACTCTGGGGTCGTTGACGTGATAATCGGGTATCTTTTCCAGAAAACGAAAGTTGGTAATGTCCAGCCGATGGATTCGGCGAGCGATGTTGAAGTCGGTGCCGTATCGGTCGTTCATCCACTTACGAAACAGCGCAGTGTCATCGCGCAGGTAGGCGGGAATAACGCGCCAGTCGTCGAAGTCGGTGTCGGTGGTGATGGACGCGCCCAGCATGAGCAAGAAGGGGTATATCATCGTCACCGAACCCACGATCAACACGGTGTAGATAAAGGCGTACACCGCGCGAGCGGTCAGAGTGCGTTGTTCACACGGTCCGAACAGCGCCATCGCTCATCCCTCCACCGCGTGCGCTGCGCGGAACTCCACCCGCTTAAGGATGCGCAGTTGCAGGATGGTGAAGCCTATCAGCACAGAACCCAGTACCCATGCCATCGCGGTTGCATAGCCGAAGCGCAGGTACAGGAAGGCGTTCGTCCAGATATGGATGCCCAGCACCATTGTGGAGTTGGCGGGGCCACCTCCTGTCATCACGAACACGTTCTGCATGGCGTGGAAGCTGCCGATGAACGCGCCGATGAAGTTAATCATAATGAGCGGTTTGAGCGAGGGGAACATAATGTACCATATCTTATGCCAGAAGTTGCCCCCGTCCACCGCAATCGCTTCGTACAGGTCTTCGGGCACGGTCTTCAGCGCGGCGAGGTAAATCAGGCTACCCGGTCCTGCTCCCGCCCACACGCCGGGTATCACCACACACAACATCGCCAGCCCGGGCGTGTGTAGCCAGTCGATATATTTGACCTCCGGTGATACCACGCCCAGCGCGTGCAGAATGGGCATCATGATGCGGTTCAGGAAACCGTAGGGCGTGGGGTCGTAGAACATCTTCCACAGGAACATAATGACCAGTCCGGTGGTGACCGCCGGCAGGTAGAAGATAACCCGGAAAAGGATTTTGCCTCGCGGCACCTCATGCAGTAGCAGTGCCAGAAAGATAGGCGCGACGAAGCCGATGGCGAGGTTCAGTCCCACATACAGCACAGTCGCCCGCACCGAGTTCCAGAAATCGGGGCTGGTCATCACCTCGATGAAGTTCGCCAGACCGATAAACTGGCTGTTGCCGTAGATTTTGTAGTCGTAGAACGCCATCAGCGTGCCGCGGATGAGAGGCACGTACTGCCACAGCAGCACCGTCAGCAAAGCAGGTAACATCATCGACCATGCCAGCATGGTGGTGACCCTGCGGCGCGTTCCGGAGCCGACCACCTGGCTTGCCTTCTTCTGCAGCGCGCCCACGTGCACTTCCGACTGCTCGCGCATTGCCCACACGAAACCGTACACCACCAGCGGAGCCACCAGCAGGAAGATAATGGTGCCCACCAGGTTGCGCCGGCGTTCCACCTCCTGCGGTACGACGCGATACAGCTTCGCGTTCACTTCATTCATACTGGTCTGGATGACCTTCGCCGGGTCCTTGTACTGTCCACCTTCGTAGAGGATGGTGTCGATAGGCACTGCCAGCTCGTGCCCTTCCACGTGCTGGTAATAGGGGTCATGCGGCTGAATGCGCCCGTATTTGGGGGCTTCCTCCATCGCCCTGCGGAAGGTAGGCTCGTAGTCTTCGTACTCTTCCGTGAAGCCGAACTTCTTCAGCATCTGCGGGCGGATGAGGTGCGGGTAGCCGCCTTTAACGTACACCTCCGTAATGATTCGCTGTGCCTCCTCGCTGCAGCGAAAGACGAGATACTCCCACGCAGCTTGAAGCACCCTGGGGTCGCGTGCGGCACGTGCGCTGATGCACCAGGCGCGTCCACCGGTGAGCGCGGCGCGTACCCCGCCCTCTCCCGCGCTGGGCGGAGGACCCAGCCCAATCTGGTCGGGACGCAAACCGCCCTGCGTGAGCACCTGGTCTATCACCTGTGGGTTGATGTGGTCCAGCATCATGGCGATTTCGCCGCGCAGGAACATCTCCACCGGGTCGCCACCCACACGCACCACACCGGTGTGCACGGGCACGCCGCGCAAATCACGCTTGCACTTTTTGCACCGAAAGCGGGTCTGCTCCGGCTTTACCGGTATCACCGTGCCGCACACGCGGCACGCTATGCGCTCCACCGGGGTGCGTATCGGGTTCTCCTCTTTGCATTTCGGACAGACCGCCACCGGCAGGTTGTTGGGCGTCTGGCAATCGGGACAGCGTACCCATTCCGTCCATCGCAGGCGTTTGTAGAAGCGCAGCGCGCGTTGCCCCGGCTCGCGCCCGTAAGCTACTTTCCAGCGACGGGGCTGGTCTGCCAGGCTTCGCCCGCACTTGCGACACAGGCACTGCTTGTCCTCCTGCTTGAACTCGTTCACCGTGCCGTCGACAGGGCACGTACGCTCCTGCAGGGTCATGTCGCCGCCCGCCTGATACACAAAGTTGGTGAAGATGTAGCCCGCGGTGTAGCCGGTGCGGAGGGCAGTGCCGTATTGCCCTGTCTGGAAGCGTGCTCCTTTCACATGCTTCTCGGGGTAGGTAAGCCTCTGTGCGAACTCGAAGTACTCCTGCCAATCCTTGGGAGGGCGCGGGGGTACAATGCCTGCTTCCTCGAACAGGTCACGCCGATACCACAACCCCAGTATCCAGTAATCGCTCACGATGGCGTACAGTTTGCCGTCGGGACCGCGTGCGGCGTCGTAGTGGTGCTCGGTCAACCCCAGCGAAGGTGGTTTCCACTCGGGATGCTTCTTGCGATACTCACGAATCAGGTCGTCCAGAGGCAGGATTAGCCCCTGCCGGATGTAGTTCTGCACCTGCCGGATGCTGAGGTCAAACACGTCGGGAGCGCGGTCGCCTGCGAACGCCATCATCTGCTGCGCCTCCGCCAGCCCTTCAGGGAGCGCCAGGCCGGTGACGCGCTCGTAGCGATAGTTTGGGTGCTTGCGGAAGAAGGCGTCGAACACCGCCAGCTCCGCCTGGTTCTGCACGCCTGTTGCGCTGCGCAAGGGAATATTTGCCAGACGGATAGTAACGAAGCTCTCGTCTTCAGCGCGCGCTACCGATACGCACAGCAGGAGCGACAGCAGAACGCCCCATATCGCAAGACAAAAAACATGGCGCGCTCCCGAAGGGCAAGGTTCCTGCCGAGCTGTGTTGAATGTGGTGTCTTCACGACTGAAGCCGTTCCCGCGCAAACGAAGCCAGCCTGCGCTGGCTAACTCCCCTCTCCCTGTGGGAGAGGGGCAGGGGGAGAAGTTCAACCAGTTCAGGAGACCGCGCCTGCTCATATCAATCACTTTCTATTCCGCTCGATACAGGTCCGCGTAACTTATCAGATGGATACCCCGCTCGCGGATGCGCTTCATTACCTTCTCGCTGGTAAAGGCGTAAGTTACCGCCGTGCGCTCCTCCGCGACGTGCTCATACCCGATGTGTCCCAGCGCATGCATTTCCTGGGTGTTCAGCCCCGGATGGTCTACCAGCAGCCATGTACCCGGCGTCAGGCGGTCCAGAATCTCCAGCAGGATTGCCTCTTTGCGTTCCGCGCTGGCCTCCTGCCCGCCGAGATGCCCTGCAAACTGCACTCCCTCGTG
>BEHS01000079.1 GCA_002898895.1 bacterium HR16
GCAGATCATGCTGCCATCAGGCTGCATCTCCATCTTGTAGAATCGTCTGCCGTGCGTGTCCTTCACGATATGCGCCACGCGAGGCGAGAACTTAATCTTCACGATGACCTCGTCGGTCTTGCCCCACACGCCCCACGACCGCTCGAACCAGGTATCGGGGTCAAAGCGGGTGGGCTTGCGGAACTTCTGGGGCAACATCTCGGCTTCGCGAATACGGGACACGCGGAACAGGCGCACCTCGCCATGTCGCTCCGAGAAGGCGAGCAGGTACCAGTGGTGCTCGCGGAAGGTGAGATGCAGAGGGTGGATAATAATCTCCTCTTCCTGGTTGGTGGACGCTGCCCAGTAGCGAATACGCACCTTGCGGCGCAAAGCGAAGGCGTTTTGCAGCGTGAGCATGATAGTCTGGAAAGCGAAGTAGTTGGCGTAGGTATCGGTGTCGATGCTCACGTGCTGCTTTAGCCTCTCTACCTCGCGCTGGGTAGCTGCGTCCAGCATACTGCGGATTTTGTTCATCGCGCTCTGCAGGTCCTTGGCGAAGATACTACCCTGCATGATAGCCGGGTTGGACGCTGCAATCTCCAGCGCCAGCGCCTCCTGCGGAGTGAACCGAATCGGTTCCAGCGATGTCTGTGGTTCCAGAACGTACTGCCTCTGCCTGCGACTGTAGCGTTTCGCCAGCAAATCGTTATTCTCCAGCAGGCGCAGGTAGCGATACACGGTACGCTCAGACACTCCCAGCTTTTCCGCCAGCCGCTTGGGTGTCAAATCCTCTTGCTTGTGGATCTCCTTCATCAGCGTCAGTAAACGCTCGGTCTTCGGACGCCTGGCTTGAAAGCCGTACACGTTTGCCTCGGGCATGTCGCAATCCTCCATGTTTGGTTTTGACCGCCATGGGCGCGTAATAATGGTTTGACGGTTTACCCTGTCACTTCTATCTTATAGCATACACTACGCAAAAGTCAAGCACTTCATCTAACAAACTGAATATCTTTCGAAAAAACATTTCCTATAACAAAATGTAAACTCGCACTTACCCGCCACTCATCGGCGGAAGCAAAGCAACTTCGTCGCCTTCGCGCAACGGCGTGTCCGGAGAGGCGTACTCCATGTTGACAGCCACTCGCGTGAACCCCAGCCACTGCAGGAGTTCGGGATGCCGCTCGCAAAGGATGTCCAGCACATCCTTAACGGTAGCAGAGCTGGGAGCGTCAACCTGCTCGCACTCCCCCGATCGGTCCTTCAGATGACCGAAGAATAGAACACGCACTTTCATGAACCGTCCAGCAGCTCCTTCAACCGGCGCAAGTTCTCGGGATGCATCTTTTCGGCGTCCGGCGTTTCCAGGATAACCGGCACATGTGTCAACCGCGGCTCCTGTAGTAGGATACGAAAAGTTTCCCTTCCGAGTTCCCCATCACCGATATGTTCGTGGCGGTCAACACGGCTACCCAGTGGTTTCTTTGCGTCGTTCACGTGGATGACTTTCAACCGGTCAAGCCCAATAACCCTGTCGAACTCATCCAGCGTGGCAGACAATGTCTCCGGGGTGCGGATGTCGTATCCTGCCACGAACACATGGCAGGTGTCGAAACATACCCCGATGCGCTCTGAGCCTCCCGCCGCGTCGATAATACGCGCGAGATGCTCGAAGCGGTAGCCCAGGTTGGTACCCTGTCCGGCAGTGGTTTCCAGCGCGATACCCGCTTTCATCCCCTCTGTTTGCTGTAGTAATAAACGTACGCTTTCACCCAGCACCGCCAGCCCATCTTCCTCAGAAGAGTCAAGATAGGCTCCCATGTGGGTAACGACCCAGGGAATGTTCAGAGACTCCGCCCGCTGTAACTCCTCCAGAAAGGCTTCGCGGCTGCGTTGCAGGATGTCTCCATTCGGTGCAGCGAGGTTAATCAGGTACGAGTCGTGCGAGATGATAGTGTGGATGTTCGTCTCCTCACGCGCTTTTGCAAACGCCTGGATCTCTTCTTGCGAAAGGGGGCGCGCACGCCACTGGCGCGGGCTGGCGGTGAACAGCTGAACGGCGGTACACCCGATTTCATGTCCCGATATAATCGCCCTGTGCAGTCCACCGGTTGTAGGCATGTGCGCGCCTAACAGTCTTGTGTGGTGCGACATCGCTGAGCTTAACTCCTCCGGATCAGCGGGATGTGTCGTAGAAGGGTGTGGTCTGCCATACTCTGGATACTACATTGCGCTGCCATCGCTTGCGCGATGCTGCGGAACGCCTTCGCCTGCGCCGATTCCGGATGCGCGACAATAGCGGGTACCCCCTCGTCTCCGCTCAGCGAGATATTTGGATCAAGGGGGATGGAACCGAGGAAGGGCACCCCCAATCTCTCCGCGGCGTACTCTCCACCCCTGCCTGCGAACACAGGTGTTACCTCGCCACAGTGCGGGCAGGCGAAGCCGGACATGTTCTCGATAATACCCAGTATGGGTATCTGCCGTCCTAAGCCTTCTTCCAGCTTGCGGAACATGGCTACTGCCTTACCTGCGATGGTGAACGCTACATCTTGAGGGGTCATCACGATAACCACGCCGGTAATAGGCACCGATTGCGAGAGGGTCATCGGTGCGTCGCCCGTGCCTGGTGGCAGGTCTACCACCAGGTAGTCTTTTTCTCCCCATTCCACATCGGTAAGCAGTTGCCTGACCGTGCCTGCCACCATCGGACCTCGCCATATCACCGCCTGGTCGTCGGGCAAAAGAAACCCCAGCGACATCATCTGCACGCCGTAGCGTTCAATGGGGATAATCTTTTCGTTAACGACATGGGGCGTTTCGCGCGTGCCCATAAGAAGCGGCACCGACGGACCGTATACGTCCGCGTCCAGCAAGCCGACCTTCGTTCCCAGCTGCGCCAGCGCCACCGCCAGGTTGACCGCCACTGTGCTTTTGCCCACTCCACCTTTGCCACTGGCGACCGCTATCACGTGTTTGACACCGGGTAGCAGGTCTTCCGCACCGATTTGCCTGGAACGCACGTTCGCGGTCATCTCTACGTTGACCGATTTCACGCCGGGAATCTGGAGCACTGCCTGTGTGGCTTGCGATTTCATCATGTCCTTGACAGGGCAGGCGGGGGTGGTTAGTTCTATTTTAAATGCGACGTTGCCATCGCAAATCTTAACGTCCTTCACAAAGCCTAAGCTGACGATATCACGGCGCAGGTCAGGGTCTATCACCGAACGCAGAGCATCCAGTACTTGCTGTTCGGTAACGGTATGGTCGTTCATTGTTTGAACTCCTTTTGTCCCCGAAAGGCTTTTACTGGATTGTACCCCGAAGCGCTCGATAAGGCAAGCGTACTGTTCCCAAGCAGGAAAACAACCGGCGCAGGCGAAGCATAATAGCGGAGGAAGTTCAGGACGCTTGTGGAGGGGAGGAGAATATCATGGTGCAATTTCCACCCATAAAACTTGGACTTATTGCAGCGAACCGCGGTTTCTTCAGCGATGAGCTCGCCGCGAAGATGCGTAATGAAACTATCGCCGCTATGCGCGAAGTGGGCATCGAGGTGGTGGTGCCCGACGAGAGCATGACCGAGCTTGGCTGTGTGGAGACGTTGAAGGAAGCCTACGTTGCGGGGAAGCTCTTCCGGGAGAAAGCGGTAGACGGCATTGTGGTTGCTGCGGTGAACTTCGGCGACGAGCAGGGCGTAGCCGCCGCTATTAAAACCGCTGACCTGAACGTGCCGATTTACATCTTCGGATGCCAGGAAGAGGAGGTACTTACCCCCAGTACGCCTCGTCGCGACTCGTTCTGCGGACTGCTTTCCATCGGTGAAGCGTTGCGCCAGCTGGGGGTGGATTACACCGTCGGACGAGTGCCTATACTGTTCCCGCGTGAGGAGGCGTTTAAGAAAGACATTCAACGATTTGCTGCCGTGTGCCGTGTGGTCAACGGCATTCGCAAGGCGCGTTATGGACAGATCGGCGCACGCCCGGATGCCTTCTGGACGTGTCGCTATGATGAAAAGATGCTGCAGCGGCTGGGACCGACGGTGGTGACTTTAGACCTGTCGGAGGCGATTGCAGGGGTGCAGCGCATTCCGGCGGACAGCGCAGAGGTGCGGCAGAAGATGGAGCAGATCGCTCAGTACGCGGACGCGAAAGGTGTGCCTGCTGAGGTGCTGAACAAGATAGCCCGCTTCGAACTGTTCGTCGAGAGGTTCGTGGAAGAGAAGGAACTGGATGCGCTGGCGATACAGTGCTGGACATCCATCCAGATGAACCTGGGCATCTGCACCTGCACCACCATGAGCCGTTTGGGCGACCGGGGTATTCCATGCGCGTGCGAGTCGGACATCATGGGCACGCTGTCCATGCACGCCGCGCTGCTGGCATCCGGCGCACCGGCTACCCTTGCCGACTGGAACAACCTGCACAACGAGGATCCCGAGCTGGCAAACCTGTGGCACTGTGGCGTCTATCCCACCACCTTCGCCAAGACAACGCCGCGCATCGGCGTACAGGAGATCATCGCTACAACTACCGGACGCGAGAACGCTACCGGCGTGATCGAGTTCGAGGTGAAAGAGGGACCTGTCACGTTGTGTCGCATTACCCAGAGCCCGGACGGCGAGTGGAAAGCTGCGCTGGCGCAGGGTACCGTGGAGGAGAATCGCGCTAAGACCTTTGGCGCGTACGGCTGGTGTCGTATCCCCGGACTACAGCGGTTCTATCGCGACGTGCTGTGCCGGCACTTCCCACATCACGTGGCAATGACGCTCGGTTCCGTCGGTGATGTGCTGTGGGAGGCGTTAGGCAATTACCTGGGCATGGACGTGTACGCGCCCGATGCGCCTTCCGGCTACTGGACGCCCGAACCGCCGTTCTGGGGTGAGTAGTCTGCTGAAAATAGTTTCATGAAGGACGAATCTCACGCCGGGCTGCAATTCCTCTCCACGTGCGGAGAGAGCAAACGAGTAAAGAAGGTGAATGCAGATGGAAAGAGCCATGATTGACCTGTCCAAAATCAAGACCTACCCTATCGCCGAACGCCACAACCTTGTCAAACGGTCGGATTTCATCGCCGACACACGGGACTTTCCCGTCTGGCAGAACCGGCAGTTTCTACAACTGGCGAAGCGAGTAATACAGGCGGCGAAGGCGAAAAAGCAGATTATCGTCATGATGGGTGGGCATGTGGTCAAGAGCGGGCTGTCGCTGCTGGTTATCGACCTGGTAAAACGGGGCGTTATCACCCATCTGGCAATGAACGGTGCGGTATCCATCCACGACTTCGAAATGGCGCTGATAGGGGAAACCAGCGAGTACGTGCCCCGCAGTATTGAAGACGGCTCCTTCGGCATGGCGGAAGAGACCGGACGCTTTATGAACGAAGCCATCAACCGCTATGCGGAAGAAGGCATGGGCTACGCGATAGGACGGTGGATTGTGGAACACGATCTGCCGTATCAGCAGTACAGTATCCTTGCCAACGCCTATCGTTTGGGCGTGCCCGCAACGGTACACGTGGCCATCGGCACCGACATCATTCACCAGCACCCAACCTGTGATGGTGCAAGAACAGGCATAGCAACTTATACAGATTTTAAGATATTCTGTCACAGCGTTGCGCAGATGAAAGAGGGATGCTACCTCAATTTTGGCTCGGCGGTCATCGGGCCGGAGGTGTTTTTGAAAGCGCTGAGTATCGCCCGCAATCTGGGCTATCAGGTGCATCCGATTACTACGGCGAACTTCGACATCCGGCGCGGCTTGAACGACTACTTCTATCGTCCCTCCAAGAACATCGTGCAGCGTCCCACATCTCTGGGAGGCAGGGGATTCAACCTGCGCGTAGACCACAAAGTCAGTATTCCCTCGTTGCATCGGCTGATTGTGGAGGCTCTGGAGGCGAAGTAGCATGGCGGAAGTGTTAACCGTCGCCCATATCAGCGATACCCACCTGGGGTATCGCTCATTGTCTAAAGAGGACCCGAGGACCGGAGTGAACCAGCGTGAGGTAGATGTGTATCACGCCTTCGCACACGCGATGAAGGCGATTCAGGAAGCATCTCCCGACCTTGTGCTGATTACCGGTGACCTCTTTGATAAGAAAGTGCCGAGTATCTGGTCGCTTCGGCGAGCGTTCCGGGTGCTCCGCACAGTGCAGGAGTCACGCGGTGGCAAGCCGTTAATCCTTCTGGGGGGCAACCATGACACCCCTCGCACACGCGAGAGCAGTGCGGTGTTTCCTCTGTTTGAGGAGATACCCGGCATCAAGGCGGTATACGGAATGCCGGAGCAGGTGCAGCTGCCCGAATTGAATGCTTCGGTGATGTGCGTGCCTGCAGCCAGCGCGGCGAGGCTGGCGGATGAAAACCTGAAGCCAGAACCCGATGAGCGGTTTCGCTTCAACATCCTCGCGGTGCATGGCGTACTGCAGGGGCTGTTCACCCACGAGTACACGCCCTTCTTCTTGCCGATGTCGCGTGTGCTGGACGAGCGGTGGGACTATATCGCACTGGGCGACTATCACGACTTCCGAAAAGTCAGCCGCAACGCCGCGTACGCCGGAGCCACCGAGTTCACCACCACCAACATCTGGAGCGAGAACCGTGAGAAGGGGTGGGTATGGGTGGAAATAGAAAAGGGCAAGCCTCCCCTCATCCGCCACCGGACGGTTACGACGCGCAAGGTGCTGAGCCTGCCCGATGTAGATGCTTCTCAGTGTGCTTCAGCGGAAGAGGCGATAGAGACAGTATTGGCGGAAGCGCAGCAGGATGAGGTCACCGGCGCGTTGGTGAGGGTGCGCATCCTGAATCTGCCCTACACGGAGCGCGCCAGGGTGCACCGTGCCATTGTGGAAAAGATGGCGGATGCTTTCCATGTGCAGGTGGATTTCCGCGCCGCTCCCCTAACGGCACCCTCTGCGAGCGGGCAACAGACGGGAACAGGCATAGCACAGCCCATCGAGGAACGCTGGCGGCAGTTCGTGGAGGAGCATAAAGAGGAACTGCCTGCGGAAATCGGCGCAGAGGAGGTTATATCGCGTGGGCTGCAGGCTCTGGGCGCAGTAGGTGAGGTGACGTCGCCATGAAGTTGCATCGTTTGCAGCTAACCAATTTCCGACAGTACATGGATTTAGACCTCACCTTTGGCGATGGCATTACCGCCATCATCGGAGCAAACGGGTCGGGGAAGAGCACGCTGCTGGAGGCAATCTGCTGGTCGCTGTACGGCGCGGAAGCACTGCGCAGCAAGGTGGAAGAGGTACGCCCGTTATTCCTGAGCCTGCTGGATAGCGCTTCCCAGAGAGGCAGGGGCACGACCCCCAAAGCAGTTCTCACCTTCTCGTTAGGCGACGCTATCTACGAGATAGAGCGCACCGCGCAGGGCGCACGGCTGTATCGCTTGCAATCGGAGCGTGAAGCGGTCGCGGACGGCACGACGGCGGTCAATAACACGGTGCAGCGGTTACTTGGGGGAATGACCTACCGCCAGTTTCTCACCTCGTTCTTCGCGCAGCAGGGCGAGCTGGAGTTTCTGCACTTCGATAAGGCACGTCGGCGCGAAGAGGTGCTGCGGATGCTTGGTCTGGAGCGCGTCACCCGCAGTGTGAAGTGGATAGACGAGGAGCTGGCGAAAGGGCGTTCGGAACTGCGTGGCAAGCAATCACTACCCCTCAGCCCCGAGGAGGCGAAGGCGCAGCTGGAGCGGGCGAAAGAGGAGCTGGAGACTGCACGCGCCGACCTGCAAAAAGCGGGAGAGATGCTAAAGGCAGCAAAAGCGGATTGGGAGCACTGGAAGCCAGTAGCCGAGCAGTGGAACGCCAAGAAAATGGCGCACGACAGCCTTCAAATGCAGGTGCAACTGCTGGAACAGAACATCCTCACACGCGAAGGGGAGCTGAACCGTCTGCGGGATGAGCTATCTGAAGCGCAGAAGGCACGGGCACGCCTCGAGGAACTGCGTCCGCAGGGTGAGCGGTTTAAGCAGGTGCGTGAGCAGTTGCGCCAGCTGGACGAGTTACAACGATATGAACAGCGCCGCGCCGAACTGCGAGTGCAGATGGAGAACCTGGCGGTGCAGATAAAGGAGAGAGAAACGCAGCTGGCGGAAGCGGAAGCGGAGCTGTCCAGACTGCAGAGGCAGAAAGAGGAGCTCGACGTACAGGAACAGCGCGTACAGGAGCTGAACGAGAAGGCGAAGATGGCAGAAGAGTTGCGCAAAAAGCTGGAGCAGATGGATAAGCAGAAGATGGCTGTACAGAAGCAGCTGTCCGCGCTGGATGCACAAATCGCCTCTTTGAACGAGCAGACAGAGCGGCTAAAGCAACAGATTGCTTCCGCAGAGGGCATCACTGCGGACGAGCAACGCATTGCCGGACTGGTCGGCGAGGCGGAAGGTAGAGTGCGCGAGCTGGAAGCAGAGCTGGCAAAACTGGAGAGACAACGCGCCAGCGCCATCGCCAGCGCGGAGACAGAGGCAAAGAGCGTGCGCCAGCAGATGCAAGAGATAGAAAAGCGACGCAAGAACGTGGAGTCGTTGGGGCCCGACGGCGAATGTCCCGTTTGTACTCGTCGTCTGGGCGAGGAGTACGCCAGCGTAGTGAAACACTTTGATCTGGAACTGCAGGAGGCGGAAAGGCGATTGCAGGCTGCGCTCAGCCGCAAAGCGGAAGCAGAGCGCGACACCGAAGCCATTGAGCAGTGCCGTGCGAACTTGCAGGAGGCGCGTGCCGACCTCCAGCGGTACCACGAGCAGCTCGCCCGTTTGCAGGAGCAGCTGCGCCAGCGGGATAGCTGGCTTCAAGAGGCGCAAAGCCTGCAGAGGCAGATAGACGGGCTAACGCGACAGCGCGAGCAGGTGGCCGCATCCTACGACGCGCAGGAGCACGAGCGGGTGCGTCAGCAGGTGGAAGAGTTACAACCGGTCGCCCAGCAGGCGATGGCGGAAAAACGGGTATGGGAGGAGCGTTATAGCCAGTGGCAACGCGAAATGGATCGGGTGAATAACGAACTCGAACAGGTCAGGGTTGCCATGGAGCAGCTGGTAAACACCAGACAGACTGCTGAGCATGAGTTACAGCAGCTACCGACAGGCTACGATGCAACATTGCACGACCAGCTGCGCCGCGAACTGGCAGACTTACAGCCGGTCTGGGAGGAGGCTCAACGCTTACATCCCGTTGCACAGCGTCTACCGGGTCTGCAGGCACGCTCCGAAGAGGTGCAAAGTGCGTTACAGGCGGCAAGACACCAGCTGGAGCAAACACACCTGAAGCTGCAGGAACTCTCTTACAATGAGGCGGAGTATCAGCAGGTCATGAGCCGATTTGCCCTCTGCGAAAACGCTCTGCGGGATGCGGAAACGCAGGTGCGCGTGCTACAGGAGCGGGTGGAACAACGGGCGGCACAAGTAGCTGCCCTCGAAGAGCAGTGGCAGCGTTTGCAGGAGCATCTGCGCGAACTGCGCGAACTGCAACATGCTGTGCTCAGAGATGAGACCGTACGCAACTGGCTGCGCAGCTTCGCCGACCTGTTAAACGGCGAGGTGGTACCGGAGCTTCAGGAGCGGGCGGGTGAATTGCTAAACCTGCTGACCGATGGACGGTACACGCAACTGCAGGTCAGCGAGGAGTTTGAGTTCACGCTGGTTGACGAGGACCGCCCCAAGCCTATCATCTCCGGTGGGGAAGAGGACATCGTGAACCTCAGCCTGCGCCTGGCAATGGCGGAGATGATTTGCGAACGTAGCGGGCAGCCGCTGGGGTTGCTGGTGCTGGATGAGGTGTTCGGTTCGCTGGACGCCGACCGGCGTGAGAACACCCTGCAGCTGCTACGTCGTCTGCGCGACCGCTTTGACCAGATTATCATCATTTCGCACATCGAGGAGATACAGGCCGGCGCCGACCGCTGTCTGCAGGTAGACTACAGTCCGAGCCAGCATCGCAGCACCGTGCGGGAAGTAAGCCTGCTGGCAACTGCGGAGATTCTGGGTGAAGAACCTCTGCCGGAAACGACAGCCTCCGAACCGGTATCGCAGGGATGGGGAGGGCTGTTTGATGGCTGATGGATGAACTCAGCAAGAGGCGCAAGTGGCGACGCTGGCTCGCGCTGATAGATAGCGATGTGTACCGCCTGCAAGAGGAACACCAGCTTTATACTGAGCTGCGAGAACACCTTGCGGAGAAGGTGGAATGGGTTTCACTGGTGGATACTCTATACCTGGTGGGGGTATCTCTGGCTATCCGCCGACTGGTAGATGCCAATCCACGACACCGCACGGTCTCACTGGCCAAACTGCTCAGGGAGATGGAAGCACACGCTGAGTGTCTGTCCCGTCGAAGCGTGCTGCAACGGGCGGACGCCGCACAGCGTGCTGAGGTACATCGACTTTTTGACAGCATCGCGGGCGAAGATGCTATCTCTGTTCCCTCCTCGGTGATTCGTCGGTGGATAGAAGAGTTCGAGTGTCTGGCGACTCCGTTCCGGGCGTGGGTGGATCACCGCGTTGCTCACCACGATCTGTCTGTGGACTGTCCCCCGCCTGATAGACAACAGCTGGAGCAAGTGTTGCGGTGGCTGCAGGATACCCTGAAGGTTCTGAATCTGCTGCTGGGGAGGTAGCGCATTGCAGGCTCCTGTGGCTGTAAGGGCACGTGGGTAGGACAGTGTTCATCCGTTGTATCCGTGTTCATCTGTGTGCTCTTTCCGAAGGGCACGGATAGACACAGATGGAACGGATTAGCGCGGAGTATGCCCACCACGTGCCTCTATTGACAAAAAAAGACCCCCTCGCGGGGCGCGAGGAGGTGTGAGGGGGGAGCACAAAAAACATCACACACACCGGACGACTGCGTTTCCTGTACCGATAATGCCCTGATAACTGAGCACCTGCACTTCACGGGCTTGCTGAGCGAAACCCGATAGCACCGCCAGATGATGCATTCCGCCAGCCGGTTGTGCCCGCGCCGAAAGCAAGGGGTCTATGTTCAGCAGGTCGCTCCACGCCCTGCTCTCCAGTACGCGCAGAACCTGTTCATCGTGCTGTTGCCCCTCAGGCGACACGGCGGTAATTTCGCGATGGTCCAGCCTACCGGATAGTCCGCCTACCGCCAACAGCACAACGTGCTTGCCCCACGACGAAGCGGTTTCGGCGAGCACGCGCCCCCACCGGTAGCTGTCGCGTAAAGAGAGCGGACAGATGCTCAGAGGAACTACCTCCATCTCTGCGCTGAGCTGGAGAGCGTGTAGAGCAACCACCGTGCTGGCGTCCAGCTCACAGCGGTCTGCTACCAGCTGAACCGGCAGCGAAGCATCCGCCCCCCGCTCCACAAGAAGTTGCGCCAGCTGGGGAGACCCACGGTAGTTATATGGCATCATTCCGATAAATTTTTCCTCTAAAACCCCAGCATATTGTGCGCAAGCTCCCACGCTGAAAACATCGGGGGTTACCCAGCCCGCCGAAACCACCAGCAGCACCTGTGTAGCGTTCTCTTTCAACTCCTCGGAAACACGGCGGAGCGCGCTATGCAAAGATAGAAAATTGGGCGCCAGCTCCTCATCCAGCAACAACGATTGCGCCGGTATGACGTAACTGCGTAACGCTGGTGAGCTGTCAGGCAAACGGTGTCTCATTGTGTGAAACTGATACACTTTTTCACCCCTTCCTTTACAGATAGTGCGTATGGTGCATCCCTACTGCAACCATACGCTGTCGCGTCCGACGATGCGCACCAGGTCCTGCTGTGTGTTATCGCTCACGTCCACGTTCAGGTGCGAAATGACACGATATCGTTGCTTGCCGGAATCCACATGCAGTACCAGCCGGGCTTCGCCGGGGTGCCTGGTGAGAATCTCGCGCAACACCCGTAGCGCGGGACGGTGGGCAGGCGTCAGGCGAATATGCAGAGTGCGGGTGGTATGCTTACCGTTCCCGTTGCCGCTACCGTTTCCGCCTGGTGTGCTGCCGTTGGTCAAGGCGTGTGCCTTCTCACACACCAGTTCCACCTGCACCTGTGTTTCGCCCGTTTCTGGGTCTTCGGTGCGCAGGCGGTCACGATGCTTTACCCTGCCTTCCAGCACCACGAGGCTGTCTTTGGTGAGCAGGGATTTGTGTTCCTCGTACACGTTGGGGAACGCGGTGGCGGAGACGGTTCCGGTAAGGTCCTCGATAACTACTGCCGCCATACGGTCTCCCCGCTTGGTGCGCAGATGGCGTACGCTGGTGATCACCCCGGCAACGCGCACCTGTGCGCCGTCTGCCATCTCGCGCAGGTGGTTGCATGGCACGACGCCCAGCTGCTTCATGCGCGTTTGCAACGACCGCAGAGGATGATCGGCGAGATAGACGCCCAGCAGTTCTTTTTCGAAAGCGAGTATCTGTTCGCGCGAGAGCTCGGGCACGTTGGGTAGGGGAGGTTCTTCCACCTCCTGCAGTTGACCGCCTGCGAATAGCGACTCCTGACCGATACGCCGATTATGCACCGCTCGCTGTGCCGCCGCCCAGGTGTCTTCCAGCGCGGATAGCAACTTATTGCGGTTAGGCACCAGCGAGTGAAACGCCCCTGCCTGAATAAGTGTTTCCACCGTGCTCTTGCCGAAGTTGCCCTGTTGCTCCAGGGTACGCACGCAGAAGTCGAACAGGCTGGTGAACGGTCTCTCAGCCCGTGCGCGCAGGATGACCTCTACCGCCGCCTTTCCTACGTTTTTGATGGCACCCAGCCCGAAGCGAATAGCCTCTCCTTCCACCGTAAAGTCCATGTCACTGCGGTTGATGTCCGGGGGCAGTATCTGGATGTTGCGTCGACGGCACTCCTCCACATACTGCACCACCTTGTCCTGGTTGTCGAAGTGTGCCGCCATTAACGCGGCGAAATACTCTACCGGATAGTTTGCCTTCAGGTAGGCGGTTTGGTAAGCGACCATCGCGTAGCACACCGCGTGCGCTTTGTTGAAGGCGTAACCTGCAAAGGGCTCGATCAGCTTGAACAGGTTTTCTGCCTGTTCGGCATCGATACCGTTGCGCACCGCGCCCTCGATGAACTTCGAGCGCATCTTCTCCATGTCTTCAGCTTTTTTCTTGCCCATGGCGCGGCGCAGGATGTCCGCTTGCCCCAGCGTAAAGCCTGCTAAGGCACGCACGATTTGTAGCACCTGGTCCTGATAGACAATGACGCCGTACGTCTCCTTGAGGATAGGTTCCAGAGAAGGATGCGGATACTCGATGGGCTGTAACCCCAGTTTGCACCGGATGTACTGGGGAATATGGTCCATCGGCCCCGGACGGTAGAGGGCAACCATTGCTGCCAGTTCGCGTACGTCGTTCGGTTTCAGCTCCGCGATGTTGCGACGCATCCCCTGCGACTCCAGCTGGAAAACGCCGGTGGTATCGCCCTGCCCCAGCATCTCGTAGGTCTTGCGGTCGTCCAGCGGGATACTGCGCAGGTCGATGCGCTCGCCTCGTGTTTGCTCGATGTTCTGTAGCGTCTTGGCAAGGATGGTCAGGTTGGTCAGCCCAAGGAAGTCCATCTTCAGCAAGCCAATCTTTTCCAGCGCTCCCATGTCGTACTGGGTGACGGGCGGGCCATCCCCCACCCGCGCCAGAGGAACGTGCTCCGAGAGCGGATCCCGGCTGATAACCACTCCTGCCGCGTGCGTGCTCATGTGTCGAGCAACGCCTTCCAGACGCCTGGCGACCTCGATCAGCTCTTGCAGGCGAGGGTCATTTTCAATCATCGCCTGCAGTTCCGGGTTGTTCTTCAGCGCGCTATCGATAGTCACCTTGGGACCGACCGGAATGAGGCGGGCAATCTGGTCTACCGTTTGCGCGGGGATGCCCAGCGCCTTACCCACATCGCGCACCGCTTGTTTGGCGCCCAGCGTTCCGAACGTGCCGATTTGCGCTACCCTGTCCTCGCCGTACTTCTCGGTGACGTAGCGGATGACCTCATCGTGGCGGGTGTCTTCGAAGTCCATGTCGATATCTGGCATCTGCACGCGCTCGGGGTTCAGGAATCGCTCGAAGGTCAGCCCGTAGTAGAGCGGGTCGATATCGGTAATACCGACGCAGTAGGAGACCATGCTTCCCGCCGCCGAACCGCGTACACCGAAAAAAATCCCCCTGTCGCGGGCGAACTGGGCGAAGTCGCGCACGATGAGGAAGTAGGGGGCGAAGCCGGTCTTATCGATGACGTCCAGCTCGTACGCCAGCCTTTGTTCCACCTCCGGGGTAACGGGGTGGTACTTCTGTTTCATTCCCTCGCGGGCGAGGTGTGTCAGATAGCTGATTGCTGTGTGCCCTGGAGGAAGGTCCGGCTCGGGGAGGTGCACCCGCCCGAAGTCCAGGCGCAGGTCTACCATCTCCGCGATGCGCAGGGTGTTTTCCAGCGCCTCTGGGTGCTCAGGGAACAGCTTCGCCATCTGCTCGGGCGTTTTCAGGTAAAACTCGTTGGAGCCATAGCGCAGGCGGTCTTCGTCGTGTATCGTTTTGCCTGTCTGCACGCACAGCAGCACGTCGTGCGCCCGGGCGTCATCGGCGTTCAGGTAGTGCACGTCGTTGGTGCATATCAGCGGCACATCCAGCTCACGCGATAGTCTGATAAGTCCCTCTCGTATCGCCTTCTGTTCGCTCAGCCCGTGGTCTTGCAGTTCGATGAAGTAGTTCTCCTTGCCGAAGAGGTCGCGGTAGAAACCGGCGATGCGCAGCGCTTTGTCATAGTCGCGATTAATCAGTGCGACGCACACTTCACTGCTCAAACACCCACTGGTGGCGATCAGCCCTTCGCTGTATTGCTGCAGCACCTCATGGTCTACACGCGGTTTGTAGTAAAACCCCTCCAGCGAGGCGATGGTGCTGAGGCGGATGAGGTTTTTGTAACCGGCAAGGTTCTTTGCCAGCAGAAGCAGGTGGAAGGGAGAGGAGTCTTTGCGCGGGTCGCGGTCGGTACGCTTTCGCGGGGCAACGTACAGTTCGCACCCGATGATGGGTTTGATACCAGCCTGCAAACAAGCTTCGTAGAACTCGATGGCACCGCTCATCACGCCGTGGTCGGTAATCGCCAGGGCGGGCATTCCTAAGCTGGCTACTTTCTGCACAAGTGGCTCTATACGATTCGCACCGTCCAGCAAGCTGTATTCCGTGTGCGTATGCAGATGCACGAATTGCGGTTGTGACATCGCTTTTTGACCCCCGACTCCCGTTCCTGCGAGGCTCAGCCCACTGGGCTGGGAAAAGGTAGAGAAAAGTCAGCACAAACAACATGTAGTAAATTGTATCGCTACTCACACAATATATTGTGTTCTTTGCGCCATGCGCTGATATTCTACAAAATTTGGGACACGATTGTAAAGGGGGCGTTTTGCCTCACGTAAAACCTTTCTGAAAATCATTCGTTGCCTCATTTGAAAATCTTTTCCAATTCCATTACCCGTATGCTCCTCATGAAACCCTTTACA
>BEHS01000080.1 GCA_002898895.1 bacterium HR16
GCCTCTGAATGACCGCAGTCTGATAGACTATCTGGAGGGTCCCAACGAGTGTGAGAACACGCCCTGCTGGGGAAGCGTGGAGGAGGCGCGGTGGTTCGGGCGGTTTTGGGAAAGGCTGGCAGAGCACATTGCGCAGGCAGGTTTTCGCCCCTGTGTGGGCAGCATCCCGGTGGGAAACCCGCCCGGCAGCATCGATGAAATCCGCGCGAAGCTGGACGCTTTCGTACCTGCCCTGCGCGCGGCAAAGCGATGGAACGGCGCATGGAGCTACCACTCGTACTCCATTGAGTACAGCACGGACCCTGCTGTGGAGCACTGGTATAGCCTGCGCTACCGCATCTTTTATGAGTTCCTGCGCGAACGCTACCCCGACCTGGCGAACCTGCCGATGATTTTGACGGAGGGAGGTATCGACCGCGCAGGCAATCCGAACACCGACGGCTGGCGCGCAAGAGGCGACGCGGCGAAGTTTCAGAAGTGGCTGTTGTGGTACGACAGCGAGTTGAAGAAAGACCCTTACATCATCGGGGTAACGCTGTTTCAGATAGGCAACCCGAGCGGGTGGTGGTCTTTTGATGTGGAACCCATCGCGCAGTGGCTGGCAGACGTGATTGCCAACCGACCGCGTTCCCTGCGCAACCCCGTGTTGAACGGCGACTTCGAGCTGGGGTTCATGAACGTTTCCGGGGAGACGGTTGCCAACGGGTGGGCAATGTGGGACGGGGGCGTCGTGAACCCACTCTGGCCCGGCAGTGCGCACTTCTGGCAAGTTGCCGGTGCGCCGGGCAGTGCACAGCGTATCATCGGCGGGCAGATAGCGGGGCAGTCCTTTCGTGGAGGGGTGTATCAGGTAGTGCCTGTGGTGCCCGGGGTGCCCTATCGGCTGGAGCTGGACTACCTGTCCGCCGGTACGAACGACACGGGCGCGGGGCAGGAGTTTCGGATAGGCTACGACCTCAGCGGCGGAACAGACCCGATGAACCCCGATATCGTGTGGCTCGTTTCGGCGAGTGCGCCATCCGGTATCTGGCAGCACGTGGATACGGTGCTTATGCCGACGAGCGAATGGCTGACGCTCTGGACGTGGAGCGGCATCTACTGGCCCATCGCAACTACCTATCTGGACGTGGATAACATTGCATTATGGGCGCTACCGACGCTGCGGGGAAGGGTGACGCTAAGCGATTATGCAGGCGACACTCGTTGCCAGTCTGTGCAGGTGCAGATACGCGGCGGTAATGGGGTGGTAGCCTGGCAAGGGGAGCTGCCACTCTCGGTAGATGGGGAGTTTGAGGTGGTGTACGAGGCGAATCTACCAGAAGGTGTTTATGATGTGGCGATACGCGGCACGCACTGGCTGCAGCGCGTGGTAAATGGGGTTTTGTTACCCGGTGGCATGGTGGATGTGGCGCTGTTCAACGGCGACATCGACGGCGATAACGAGGTGACGTTGTTCGACTTTGGTGCGCTGGTGCAGGCTTTCGGCAGTGTGCCCGGTGATGCAAACTGGAACCCGAACGCGGATTTGGACGGGGATGGGGAGGTTAGCCTGTTCGACTTCGGAGTACTGGTGAGAAACTTTGGAAGGGTCGGGGAAGAGTGAAATGCATTTTGGCGTTTTCAAACCTTGCGCTACGGTGACAGTTGTGCTATAATAGCATCGTGCGGAGAGTTGGCTGAGAGGTCGAAAGCGGCCGCCTGCTAAGCGGTTGTAGGGGCATCTAAAGCCTCTACCCCGGGTTCGAATCCCGGACTCTCCGCCATTTTTGTTGGGCTAAACCATGCAGACCGCTCTTATTCCGTTCGGAACAGAGCCGTGCAACCCTGTTACCACTCCTCCGGTATCATCGCCACACAAACGTTTGGGTTGCCCAGCTTGTACGAGGTGAAGACCACCCGTTTGCTGCACCTGTCCCAGCTCGGTACCGGACCCGCACCGGTGCCGTAAATGCGGTGTCCGGTGGTGAGGGTGTGCATTCGGGTGGTTTTACCGTTGAAGAGCGCAATTACGCCATGCCAGTTGCCGGCAACAACCCATTTGCCGTTCTCGTCGCCAGCGGTGTACCACCAGTTGACCTTAGCGTACTCCGCGGGGGTTCCGCCTTCCCACCACGCTCCTGCGCCAATGATGCGCACTACGCCTGTGGCAACGTCAATGACCTTTACATGCGATTCGCCATCGCGGTGCCCACCGCAGAACAGCATCTGGTCTTTGACCCACCAGTGCTCGTGTGTTACCAGTTCGCCCGGTGCTTGGTGGTATATCGCGCGGGGCTTGCCATCGCGAATGTCCACCAACATCAGCCGTTCGCGTCGTCCGGCGAAACTCAGCAGATGGGGAGTCGCAGGGCTCCAGAGTACATGTGAGCTGAAGGATTCGACACGACAGACCTTACGCACTTCGCCTGTGCGCACGCCGATGGTGATGATGCCCATACCACCTTCCTTGAAGTTGACGCCAAGGCTCAGCAAGCTCCCATCAGCATTTTCGTTCAGTGCGGTAGCAGGGCTCATATAGTCTGGCAAAGTGCATATCACTCGCTCTGTCGCAAACGCCTGAGAAGGCGACTTAAGCGGGTCGGTGCTTGGTTCCACTTTTAGCGCCAGTTCCAGCACCTGTTTCCCTCGCAGAGCAAAAACGCTGTTTCGCGACTTCGCAGCGACTGCGCCGCCAATATCGCCTTCAGGGGTCGTCAAGCGCACTAACTCACCGGTGACAAAAAGATAGCCCATGAGCCCACCACGTTCCCGTCCGGAGGTGAACAAGAGCAATGACTCGTCGGCGAGGAAGGAGCGGTCATGGAAGTACAGGCTGAAGTTCCCCGCCGGGTGAGTTGTAACAAATAGAAGGTCCACGCCGGTTTCAGAGTCTTTCATACGCCGATGTTCTGGGGGAAAGACCTCCAGCGGATAGGTTCGAGGTTCCGGTGACATAGCGTTTAGCCTCCTGCGCAAAAGGGTGGTAGCCAGCAGCGCACCTGCACCATGCAGGAACTGACGCCGGTTCAGACGCGAAGAAACCGAAAAGGACGGATCCTTGCACATAATCGCTCCTTGCACCATGGCTGCACTGTACTTTTCTTCACGGCTAAAGCTGTTCCTTTTCAAGCGAAACCCTGCCTGCGAGGATTGCGTTGCTACCCCATGTAGCCGCGGGCTTTAGCCTGCGCAAAGAGAACGCAACCTGAAGGTTGCGGCTACGGCTCGGACGGAGCCTCGCCCTCCACGTGCCTGTATTGGAGGGTCGCGCTCCGTCGCGACCACAAACCGAACGGCTCGGACGGAGCCTCGCCCTCCACGTGTTTACATTGGAGGGTTGCGCTCCGTCGCAGCCTCAATCCATATTCATCGAAAGGGCAGGCTACTCCGGCGGTGGTGGCGGGGTAACCGGCCCGTTTTGCCACACCAGCGGGAAGTAGTCGCCTTGCAGAATCTCACCCGGTTTCACGGTAATGCGGTGCTCAATCAGGTGTCCGCGCGCAGGCTCGTAGCGTGTGTGCCCCGGCATAAAGTGCACCGCGAAGCCCGGACGCCCACGCGAGCTGCGGTTGGGCGGCGTTCCGTGCCACGTCAGACAGTGATGGAACATCACCTCGCCCGCGCGCACGGGACAGGGAACCACTTCCACCGTCTCGCCGGCGGGTACGAAGGTGGGGTTGTGTGCCGGTCCCCAGTCGTCTTCGCGGATGCCGACCGTGCCCTCGTCGTATTTGCCCCACAGGTGGCTGCGTGGCACCACGTGCATACAACCGTTCTCCACGTCGGCGTCCTCCAGTGCGAGCCATGCACTGACTAAATCAGGGGGCTGGAGCACCGGCCAGTAAGGATGGTCCTGATGCCAGATAGTCGGTCCCCCTTTGAAGGGTGGCTTGTACTGGATCTGGTCGTGCCACACACGCACGGTATCGGTATTCATCAGTCTGGCAACCGCTTCGGTGAGGCGAGGATGGAAAAGGTAGCGATAAAACTCTTCATCCGCTTCCCATGCGTTCACAATCTGGATGACCACGCGCTCCTCGTCGCCGTAGAGGTTGCGCATCGCTTCAGGCTTTTTAGATGATTTGCCCTCCAGCAGGGCATAGAACCGCTCTCGCAGGCGGGCTACCTCTTCCTCGCTGAGCAGGCGACGCGCGGGCAGGTAGCCGTTCTCTCGGAAGAACTGAACATCCTGGTCTGACAACATGTTCGGTTGCACCCTCCACCAAAGAGTTTGTTTTATTTTACCATGCTAAGAAGTAGAATGCGATGCTTCCTGAAAAAATCCTGCAATTTGTTGACGCCCCCACTACCGCTTGCTATAATGGGCACAGCGGTACACATGCCACAACGACCGGGGAAGGAGGGGAAGGCGTTGAAACGTGCATGCTTTGGTGGGGTGGCATGGCTGCTTTTCATGCTGCCGGTATTGGCACAACAGCCACTGTCGCCTCTCTGGACGCACCCTGCGCATGTGGGCTTCGTGGGAGCGGTGGCATTCTCGCCGGATGGGCGTTATTTCGCCTCCGGGTTGGGTGACCTTGAGAGTGGGATGACAGCTTCAGTCTTGCACCTCTGGGACGGCGTACAGGGGAGCTATGTACGCACCCTGTCGCCCGAATATTACGATATTCAGGTGATACGTTTTTCGCCAGACGGCTCGTTGCTGATTGCCGGAGGGGTACAAACCCGTGCGTTTGTACGCGATGTCCAGAGCGACAGGACACTGATATCGTACGCACAATACCCGTCGGACATTGCCATTTCGCAAGATGGGCGGACAGTGGTGTTCGCCGAGCGGGGTAAGGTCACCGTGTGGCAAGGAATCCGACAGGTTGTGTGGAGTACCGCTCCGGTGCACTACGGCATCCTGCGTGCGGCTCTATCGCCTGATGCGCAGAGGCTGGCGACCGTCAGTGTTCCATACAGACTATTTGGCGATTTCCCAGGCAAGAAGGTCGCACTCTGGAATGTACAGGACGGTAGCCTGCTGTGGACGCAGGAACTGCCTGCCATCACCGCCAGCGTCACGATGTCGCCAGATGGAACGCATATCGCTGTGGGGCGGGAGGATGGCGCAGTCAGCGTGCTGGATGCGGACACAGGAGAGTTACTTACCCATCTGGGCGGATTAGGCTATGACGCTTTAGTGCAGTATTCGCCTGACGGTTCTTTTCTGGTGGCAGCGGGTGGGTTGGCACCCTACCTGTCTCAGGGTTCACTGCGCATCTGGCGGACATCCGATTATGCTCTACTGGGCGAAATTGCTCTGCCGGGCATCCCTTCAGTGGTAGCGATTGCGCCTTCACAAACGGTTGTAGCCGTCGGCTATCGCAACGGAGAGGTGGAGTGGATTTCCCTGCCCGACGGCTCCACCCGGCAAAGACTGGCGTACACGAGGATGGCGTACCCTTACACGTACGAGCCGGCGAAGGCTATCCGTTTCTCGCCGGATTCGCGTTATTTCGCCGAGTCGCGCGTGAGTGGCGTGTTTGTTGCGGACGTTCAGAGGGGACGAGAGGTAAGCGCACTGCGGTATGCTCCATGCATCATCTCACCAGATTTGCGCTGGGTTGCCCATCTGGAAGATACCCAGCTGACCATACGACGGCTTTCGGACGGAGCGGCGATGCTCCACTTTGAGCAAGCACCGGGATCGGACATTCTCGTCATCTTTTCGGAAGACGGTCGCTACCTTGCGGTAGTCATCTACGACTCTCGCCGACGACCGCGCCTGCAGCTGTACACTACAGGCAGCTGGTACAGGCTCTGGGAGGTGACTCTGCCGGTATATCTTGTGGTGCGTGAAGGGTGTTTCTCCCCGAGGTCGACATACCTCGCTTTGCATGGCTACGCGGCTGTGGTGCTGCGGACCTCCGACGGCAGCACGGTTCTCGACCTGCAGGATCGGCTGGACTACCCCTTTGTGGACGCGGCAGCCTTCTCGCCGGATGAACGTCGCTTCGCTGCGGCAAACGAATTGTATGTTCACGTGTACAACCTGCCGGACGGTAGCCATGTATGGACAACGCCGACCGTGAGCGATCCACAAGAGGTATGGAAGCTGAGATTTTCGCCGGATGGTCGGAACCTGTTGTGGCTCCAGCCGGGTAGCTTCATCGTATGGAGCACCGACACATGGAGCAGGCGTCTCGAAGCGGGGGCATACGATGCGGAATTCACGCCAGACGGTCGCGCGCTTGTGCTGGCCGGAAGAAGCCTTCGTGGCTACGACGCGATAAGAATAGTGCGCTTATCGGATATGCGCGTGGTAGGCAGCGTACAGGATAGGGCACGCCGGGTATGGGTATCACCCGACAGCCGTTACATTCTCTATCTCAGAGGGGGCGACGCGCTCTGCGCAGTACGCAACCCACTGGTTCCCGTGGCGGTGCCCCGTCCGCCGAGGCGTTAAGTGGGTGCACGCCGGGGTTCTAATCTTTTCCTGCTGGAGGGGTAGGCGCCGTATAAGCCGATCCACCCCCCATCCCGGCCCTCCCCGCGAGCGGAGCGGAATCGATTCCTCCCCGTCCACGGGGAGGTAAGGAGGGGGCATTCACATCGCTCGGCAGGAGCCTCGCCTTCCCCAGAATGGCAGGCTTTATCGCCACGGGTCTTTTTCTATCAGCACGTAACCTGCACCCAGCACCTGCTTCGGCTCGCCTTCCACCTCCATCTCGATCACCGTGCATATCGGGTTGGGAGGCGTTTCGGGCAGTCCGTGCAACACCAGGCGGTTCTCCGTCTGCGTGAACGCCACCTCGGGACCGTTCATGAGGCGGGCGCGAAGCACCTTGCACTGTAGACCGCCTATCGCCAGCTCACTGCCGGGCCAGCGGTTGCAGTGGAAGTACAGCGTCTGCCCTTTGCGGGTGAACGCGCCGGTAATCATCCATTCCTGCTGCATAGGGTCAGTGGCGTCGTACACGGAGGGTCCGTACTCCTGCAGCCACCTGCCCACCTTCAGCAGCTCCTGCTCGCACACTTCGGGCACACTGCCGTCGGGGGCGGGACCGATGTTCAGCAACAGGTTACCACCTCCCGCCGCCACCTGACGCAGCATCCCCACGATTTGCCAGGCGTCCTTCCAGCGAGTGTCTATGGGCGTGTAGCCCCAGCTTTCGTTGAAGGTCATACACGCTTCCCACATGCGCCCGCCCTTTTCAGGGGTGATGTGCTGTTCGGGCGTGCCGAAGTCTTCGGGCAGACCGGAGCGGTTGTTGATGATGATGTGCGGTTGCAGTTCGCGCACCATGCGGTTCATCTTCTCCGCTTCGCACTCTTCGGCAGTGAGCGGCCAGTGCACGTCATACCACATGATGTCGATTTTGCCGTAGTTGGTCATCAGCTCGCGCACAATGCCGTGCGTGAACTCCACAAACCGCTTGTGGGCGGCTTCGTCGTGCTTGCAGCGTGCGCCGTCGGGGTGATGCCAGTCCATCAGTGAGTAGTAGAACCCCACCTTCAGCCCCTCGGCGCGGGCGGCTTCCACGAACTCCGCCACCAGGTCGCGCTTCGGACCGCGTTTCACCGCGTTGTAGTCGGTGTACTGTGTGTTGAACAGGCAGAAGCCCTCATGGTGCTTGGTGGTCATCACCATGTAGCGCATGCCTGCCAGTTTCGCCAGTCGCGCCCACCAGCGGGCAGGGTAAGGCTTGGGCTTCCATGTATCCGCCAGCTTCTCGTACTCTTCCACCGGAATGCGCTCGCGGTTCATCACCCACTCATGCCTGCCCAGCTGCGAGTACAGTCCCCAGTGGATGAACATGCCGAATCGCGCCTCACGAAACCACTTCAGGCGCTGTTCTCTCTGTTCGGGTGTCTCCTCTGGCATGGCGCACCTCCTCTTTTTGTATAAGTAGTTGACCTAAACCTGGATACCTTCCCTGCGACGGAAGGGAGATGCTGCTCCCCTCTCCCTGTGGGAGAGGGGGCGGGGGAGAGGTCACAGCTCCACCCTCACCGGCTGCCCGGTTAGCACCGATTCGTTCGCGGCGAGGGTCACCGCCAGCGTCTTCACCGCGTCCGCGTAGGTGCTGCGGATTGTCGAGCGGTCACCGGTCAGAACGGCGTGGACGAACACCTTGTCCTCTTCCAGATAGGGGTTACTGCTCAGCTGATAGGTGGTCACCTTGCCCGCTTCGGTGGCTTTGACGCTGCCCCAATCGGTCTCCACAATCAGGTCGGGGGTCACGATGTCCAGTCCTACGCGCCAGCCCATGTTGAGCAGACAGGTGTTGTGAATCGCGCCGATGACGCCGTTCGCGAACTTTACCGCCACCGCGCCCACGTCGTACACGCTGTAGTTTTCCACCTCTTTGTGCAGTTTGCGATTGGTCATCAGAGCATATACTTCCGTAATGTCGCCGACGAGGTAACGGGCAAGGTCCACGATGTGCGTGGTCTGCTCCACGAACTGTCCGCCCGACTGCTCCATCACGCGCCACCATGCCACGCCCGGCAGCCCGCCCATCCACCAGCCGGTAACCATGCCGACGGTTTTGCCTTCCAGCAGCTCGCGCGCCTTCTGGGTGGTCGCCATGTAGCGGAAGTGATAGCCCACACTGCTGATGACGCCTGCTTTGGCGATGGCGGACTCTATCGCCTTTGCCTTTTCCAGAGTTCTCGCCACCGGCTTCTCCACGAACAGGTGGATACCGCGTTCGGCGGCTGCCTCTTCCGCTCCGACGTGCGCGTGGGGTGGCACGCACACATACAGCGCGTCCAGTTTCTCGGCGTCCAGCATCTGTTTCCAGTCGGTGTAAGCCTTTCCGCCGAAACGCTTTGCTGCCGCTTCGGCGCGAGACAGGTCGATATCGCAAAACGCTACCGGTTGTGCTTCCGGTATCTGCGAGAGCGCGTTGAAGTGCGCACCGGCAATACCGCCACACCCGAAAAAGCCGATTCGAACAGGCATCTTTCACCTCCGAAATCTGTTGTTGATTCTGCCTTCGCGAAGGGAGCAGGGGGTTCCTGCCAGCAGAGGGTGTTTGCAATATGATAGCGTAATGTACAGCAACGGAAATGTGGGGGTCTAACCTGCCGATGGTACGTCCTCGTGCATACATCCGCTACTGGCTCAAACGCTGGGCGCACAGCGAAAGGGAGCGAAGCCTCAGACACCTGCGCCGGGTGCTTGGCGCGCTCTCGCCTGTTGAGGCATCCCGACAGGTGTTTGATTGCGTTCGGCATAGCTACGATGCCGACATCATCGAGATGACCCCTGTTCTGCTCTGGAACGTCTACGAATGGCGCAAGAAGATGCCCAACCGTACCCACCAACAGGTATGGTGCACATTGCGACAGTTCATCCGCCGCCGTCTGGCTCATCACGACCCTCAGGTGCGAGAGGCTGGTTGGGGTGCAGCAGACAATGCTTTCTGCTACACCACTGCCGATAAGCGACGGCTGTTCCTGCAGAATATCCTGCACCCTCAGGAAGAGGTCTGGCTAACCATCATTGACTGGGCGGAGTATGTTGCCTGGCGTGACCTGATTTCTCTGCTTTTGCGGGAAACACCGTGGCGTAGCGGTACAGCATGGAACGTGCTGTTCGCCATAGACAATGTTGTGATTGACCACATGGATGAAGCGCAAAAGACAGCTCTTCTGGGTGCTCTGAAAACTGTTTTACTATATGTGGACAAACTATGTCTTGTGCGAAGTGTAGACGGGATGGCTCTGTGGAAGATTTGCGAGACAGTAGGATTTCATATCCGGGGGATCGATGCCAAGAGGACCCTGCTGGAGGTGGCTACCAGATGCCGTAGCGAAGTTGTTCGCCAAGAATGCCGAAGCGCGGTTCGGGATTACTTCAAGCAGGCACACCATGTGGAGAGGTCCGAGCAATCTTCTGCCTGACCGCCTCAAACAGCAGTATCCCCGTCGCTACCGCCACGTTCAACGAGTGCGCACCGCCGCCCATCGGGATACGTATCAGCGCGTTCATCGCCTCGCGCGTTTCGGGGAGCAAGCCCGTTTCCTCGTTGCCCACCCACAGGCAGAAGGGGGGCGTCAGGTCTTCCTCCCATAGCAGTTGCTGGGCATGCGCACTGGAGCCGATTTGTCGCCAGCCGTGTTCGCGGAAAGTATCAATAACCTTCCTGCTCTCCGCGCAGGAGACGATGGGCAGGAAGGCGATACTGCCGGTGGTGGAGCGCATACAGGCTCGGCTGTACGGGTCGGCAAGAGGCGAAGCGAGCACAAGGGCACGTACCTGCGCGGCGTCAGCGGTGCGAATGAGCATCCCCAGGTTGCGCGGGTCCTGAATGCGCTCTGCAACCAGCACGATGCCCTCGCGCCGGACGCAGATTTCGTCCAGCGCGATATTCCAGTACGGCATCACCGCGACGGCGGTGGTGCTGGTCTCGTAACCGCTGACCAGCAATCGGTGGAACAGCCCCTTGCTGACGGAGTACACGGGGATGCCCACCTGCTCGCAAGATGCGGCTAATTCGGGTTCGGTCTCTTCCTTGATATACACCTCCAGCGGGCGCAAGGGGGCATGGAGCGCTTTGGCAATCTGGAGCGTGCCCTCCATTAAGAAACGACGCTCCGCCTCGCGCGGTGCGGATTCGGTCAAACGGCACGCCGCGCGAAAAGCAGGGTGTTTCAGGTGGGTGACGGCTTGCATTTTGCTTACAGCGTCCTCTTAAACCACGTTACAATCCCATCGGTCAGGGAGTGCACCACACCGCCCGCGATTAAGCCGATCAGCGCGGACTGCGCCCAGGTAACATGAGATTGCAGGCTCAGGCGCAGCTCCCGTTCCAGCGCGCGCAGTATCTCTGACTGGTTGATGGGCACAATCCACATATCGATAGCGTTCATGCCCAGTCTCAACAACAGATACAGCATAAAGAAGAAGTAGAGCGCACGTAACAGCGGTCCCAGCAGCCAGCTATGCGACAGCCAGTGGCGATGGGGAATCAGTATCTGGTAGGGTAGCCAGAAAAAGCGGAACACACCCCACCGGCGGTAGGCACGAGAGTCCACGTCCAGGTCGGGTGATAGTGCCAGCCCCGAGAACAGGTACGCGCCGACACCTACTCCTACCGATGCCCAGTCGGGTGAAGGGTGCATCCGGGCGATAGCCGGCACCGAGGCTGCGGCGGTTAAAACCGTAATCGCGTCGTGAACCCGTCCGGAAGGCATCCCTCACAAACCGTTGGAGAAATCTCGCAGCTTCTTACAGTTGTTGCGGTTGCGCAGTTTCTTAATCGCCTTCGCCTCAATCTGGCGGATGCGCTCGCGCGTGACGTTGAAGTGCCTTCCCACCTCTTCCAGCGTATGAGGCATTCCGTCTATCAGCCCAAAGCGCATCTTAATTACCTCGCGCTCGCGGTCGGTTAGCACCCGCAACGCCTCTTCGATACGGTCTCGTAGCAGGCTGCGATCGGCGGCTTCGGTGGGGGAGTCGCAATTTTCATCCTCGATGAAGTCCATAAGGTGGCTATCCTCTTCTTCCCCGACGGGAGTATCCAGCGACAGGGGTTCTGGCGCGATACGAATAATCTCATTCACCTTGTCTACCGGAATGCCCATGTCTTCGGCAAGCTCTTCGGGGGTAGGGGTACGCCCCAGTATCTGCTCAAGATGACTTCGCCGTTTCATCAGGCGGTTAATAGTTTCCACCATGTGCACCGGGATGCGAATAGTGCGCGCCTGGTCGGCGATAGCGCGGGTGATCGCCTGCCGAATCCACCAGGTAGCATAGGTGCTGAACTTGTAACCTCGCCGGTAATCGAACTTTTCCACAGCGCGTATCAAGCCCAGATTCCCCTCTTGAATGAGGTCGGAAAACGCCATGCCGCGCCCGCTGTAGCGCTTGGCGATAGAGACCACGAGGCGCAGGTTGGCGAGGGTGAGTTTGCGCTTGGCTTCTTCATCGCCCTGAGCGACCAACCGTGCGAGGTGTTGTTCCTCTTCGGGGCTGAGAAGGGGTGTCTTGCCGATTTCGCGCAACCACATGCGCACCGAGTCGTCCAGAGGGACACCTTCCAGTTGCGCGATTTCCTGGTCCGCCATCTCGTACTCTTTGGCAGAGATGCTCAGGTCGTATCCCTCTTCCGCCAGGGGCAAGCCCTTGACGGTATCCACTACCTGAATACCCTCTACATCAAAAAACTCCAGCATCTGCTCCAGCTCGTCGGCGTCGACATCCATCTCCGCCAGGGCATCGTTCAGCTCATCAGAGGTGACGTAACCTCTGTCTTTTCCCTGCTGAACGAGCCGTCGCATTTGCCCGTTGTCGTGGATGTTCTCCATCTCCACGTCTCGATTCACTCCCTTCGGTCGCGTCGCGCGTCGGAGTGCAATTCATTGATAATCCTTTGGTACTCTTGATAATTCACGCTATCTGGCGAGAAATCCTGCGCCAGCTGTGCAGAAATCTGCACCTGTCTCGAGCGCTTGTGCCATCGCTGCAAGCAGGATGCCGAATCGCGCAGTACTTGCTCGTTCAGCGGCTCTTCCAGCGACAGCCGTGTGGAAACCACCTCTCGCAGGCGCGGGTCGCTCAGCGCAGAAAGCAGCGACGGGAGATGCAGTTCCATACCCGCGTCCCACGCACGCCGTACCAACTCGAAAAATTGTCGTGCGGCGTCACTGACCATATCGCCTGCCTGAGCGATTTGCAAAACCAGTGTTCGCCACTCCTCTGACAGTATACCCCGCAGAAGGGCGCTTTCTGCACGCACCACCCCGGATGGGAGCTGCTCGCCCACCTCTGCATTTGGAGCAGAATCCGACGCGGATTGCTCGTTTTTCTTTTCCACTTCTTTATAACGCAAGAATCGTTCCACTTCCCGCCGAATCTGCGCCTCAGGTATACTGGGATTTGTAAAATAGGCGGGATGGAGCGGCGCGAGCTGTGTAATGTAGCCATCCCGTTCGATCTCTGACGGTATCGCTGCCAGTATGGGAATGGCGGCTTTCAACACTTTGATTCTACCCTCTGCGGTATTGGTATCATATCGCCGGTGGAGGTCGTCCAGCAGAAACGCGGGCAGAGGCTGGGCTTTGTCCAGACACTCTTGCAAAGCACGTGCGCCCAGCCGACGCAACAGGCTATCGGGGTCCTCACCGTCCGGCAGGCGCGCGATAAGAACCTCTATCTCATGTTGTTGCAGTGTCTCCGCGGCGCGCTTTGCCGCCTCCACGCCCGCACTGTCCGAATCGTAAACCACAATCACGCGCGACACGAGGCGCGAGAGGATGCCTATCTGTTCGTCCGTCAGAGCTGTACCCATGGTGGCGATTGCATGGGTGAACCCCGCCTGGTGTGCTGCGACCACATCCATATAGCCTTCCAGCAGCAGGGCGGTGCGCTCGGTCATCATGCGCTCCTTCGCCAGATGCAGGGCGTAGATGGTGCGGCTTTTGCGGAACAGGGGCGTTTCGGGGCTGTTCAGGTACTTGGGTTGAGCATCACCCATCGCCCGTCCCCCGAAGGCGATAACGCGCCCCTGTCTGTCCCAGATGGGGAACATGAGTCGGTCGCGGAAGCGGTCGTAGTATTCGCCGCTCTCTCCCTGCACAACCAGCCCTGCTTCCGCCGCGATGGTCAACGGTATCTTTTTCGCTCTGATGAGGTTGGTGAGCGCGGACCAGTCAGGCGGGGCGTAGCCGATGCCGAAGCGTTCCTGCGTTTCGGCAGTGACAGCACGCTGTTGCAGTACGCGCTGGGGCAGGGGATAGCGTTTGAGCATGTCGCGGAAGAACTGCGCGGCGAGCTGATTCACCTGCAGTATCTGCTCACGGCGGTCTTTCTGCTCCTGAGTAGAACCTGCGCCTGTGGTGCGGAACTCTAACCCCAGTCGCTCGGCAAGCATACGGGCTGCGTCCAGAAAGGTGACGTTCTCGATGCGCATGATGAAATCGAACACGTCACCGTATTGTCCGCAGCCGAAGCACCGCCAGCGCTGTAGCGAGGGGTTCACCGTAAAGGAAGGTGTCTTTTCGGCATGGAACGGGCATAAACCTTTGAAGTTTTTGCCTGTTCGCTTCAGCGCCACATACTGCGAGACCACCTCTACGATGTCGCTGCGCGCACGAATTTCGTCCAGGTCTGCACCGGCGCGTGATGCCACAGACACCTTCCTCCATCAGGCTGGCTCCTGTTTTACTGCGTAGCGGAGCGCGCTGTCGGCTACTGCTCCATAGCCGCCACGATGATAGAGACCACCTTGTTATCGTAGAACTGGAATGCCACGTGATGATTGGGATAGCTCACGTACAGGGTGGCTCCCATGTTCTGGTGTTCTTTGGGCCAGCCATACGCGGCGACCACCTTCTGATAGGTATCGCCGAGCTTGATGCCGCGCGAAGTGCGTGCCAGGCCGGACTTGTCCTCATAGCCAATTGCCTTCGCCTGCACCACGTAGCCGTCCTTGTTCACCAGAAACTCGTAGATAACGCCACCCGGTCGCTCGTAAATGAGAGTAGTCTCCTGTTCGTACATCATACCGCCCGGTGTGGTGCGCAAGCCGATGGAAGGCAGCCCAACGCCTGCGGGAGTGCCTCCCATACCTGCCATTCCGGGCATACCGGGCATCGCCGGGGTGCCGGGCATCGGTGGCATACCGGGGCGCATGGGAGCACCGATACCGCCGGGCAGACCGGGCAAGCCGGGAGCACCTGTCGTCGGTGCGCCCATCATCGGAGGACCACCCGCCATCGCCATGCCTTCTTCCTCAGCGAGCCCTCCGCCAAAACCTCCTGCACCGCCTCCCAGCGCACCGAGCTTGCCTCCGCCTGCTCTCATGCCTCCTGTAGCGGCGCCAACGCCTGCCATGGGAGGCATTCCGCCGTACCCACCGTAAGGGGGCATACCGGGAGTCGGTCCCGTGCCCATGTAGCCGGAAACGCCGGGCATTCCGGGCAGACCGGGTGCGCCTGCCAGTCCTGCACGTCCGGGTACGCCTGCCATGCCCGCTACACCTGCCTGTGCGCCCGGCAGGTTATAGGCTACCTGTCCCACCGTAACCTGTGTGGGGTTGCCAAACCGCGCCAGCACGGTCTGCACTTTGGACAACATGCGGATGCCCAGAAACTGGCGTTCGATGGCGTGCGCCGGGTTTACCCACCCGAGCAAGCAAGCGGTGATCACAATACCTGCTACTCCGCCTTTTCGGAGCAAGCCTGCCATGCTCTTCATCTGGTTTCCTCCCCTTCGTTCTTCGTTTCGCGCCAAGAGAGCTTACTGGTGTGCACTCTTCGGCAAGGGCGAACGGTTTTCCTGCCTGGAACCGGCAACCGTTTCTATTATTAGTGTACCGTTCGCTAATTGTTAGACGCAACAGGTGCGCTGAAGGTAACGGGGGTACGGAAAATTATCCAGTTCGGTTGCGTGATTGTTCAAAGTTCGGAATTACGGTAGAATAATACCACACGCACCTGTCCCGTATCAGGAGGTCACTGCCCAATGCGACTGCACTTCATCCTGCCC
>BEHS01000081.1 GCA_002898895.1 bacterium HR16
ATCATGTATCCTCCAGTACAGTGTTCTCGCCTCGCCGACATGAAGGGCGACACCCCGGTGAGCCGAAAAACCTTGACGCCAAGCGGCTCGGCAGGAGCCTCGCCCTCCAGAAGTTGGAGGGTCGCGCTCCGTCGCGACCACATCCTCGAGAAAAGGATTGCCTCCTAATCATACCCTCGAAGGACGCGCAAAATTACCGGTTTCGCAAAATGCGGAAAATGTAAAAGATACAAATACCTTGCACAAAGTATGTAATAATGATATACTACCGTTGGTAACAGGAGCGTTGGCGCACTCGCAGGTGCGGTAGTTGTTGTAGGTGTCTCTGGAAGAGCAACCGATTACGCAAGGAGGGTGCGAAAGTGAAGAGCAGAATCCCCCGCCGATGGGCGTTTACGCTCATCGAGCTCCTCGTGGTGATAGCGATTATCGCCATCCTGGCGGCGATACTGTTCCCCGTTTTCGCGAAGGCTCGCGATAAGGCACGACAGACGCAGTGTCTCTCCAACCTCAAACAGATAGCCCATGCCTTCCGCATGTACAGCCAGGACTACGACATGTACATGCCCCCGACAGCGGTGAGTACGGTCCCTCTCTCCCCGATATGGAGCGCGATGGTGGCACCGTACATCAAGAACACTGGCTTGTTCCGCTGTCCGTCTGATAGCACGGGCAGGTATGTGGAGACGTACAGCGAAAGAGGGTGGCTGCCCTATGGCTATAACCGCGAATGGGCGCCGTTTAGCCCTTCAAGAAATTCAGTGGACTATGTTATCCAGTTGAGCCGGGTGATTCAGCCTGCGATGGTGGTGGTGGTCACCGATAGCGTGCCAGGCGATGTAAATCAGGGCTTTGTGGGTTATATTGTGCGGGCAAACATCTCCCCGACGCCCATCAACAACAAAGCGGGTTTCTCGGCACGCCACTCGGACGGGGTGAACATTGCCTTTGCGGATGGGCACTCGAAGTGGTACAAGGCGGAGTCAATCGTTCCTCAGCCGCTATCCGCGCTGAATAACACTCCCGCCGGGGTGCGCTGGGACCCGATTGACTACTATTCCGGGACGAACTAAGGAGGCTCGCCATGTATCGCAGATTACGCGCTTTTACGCTTATCGAGCTTCTTGTGGTGATTGCTATTATCATCATTCTCGCGGCGATACTGTTCCCCGTGTTCGAGCGCGCCCGCGAGAAAGCGAATCAGGCAGGATGCCTTGCGCACGCCAGGCAACAGGGACTTGCTCTGATGATGTACGCCGAGGACTACGATGAGACACTCCCCTGGTCGTGGGGGATGCCCGGCGTGGAGTATCCCCTGAACCCGCCAAACATCGCCCCCACCTGGGCGGAGCTGATTTACCCGTATACCAAGAACCTGGGGGTCTTCGGTTGTCCCGCAAACCTGCCCAACTTCGCCGAGTACCGCAAGCGGTGTCAGCGCGGCTGGTTTGCCTGTCTGAACCAGAATGAGCTGGTACGCCGCTACTCGCTGTATGGCGCACGCAGCTACTCGGCGAACGCCTATGTGCTGGGCTGGCTGGGGGCAAACCCGAACAGCTCGCATGGACCCGGCACGGTACGCTCACTGGGAGCAATCCCGCAACCAGCTCAGGCGATTGCTGTCACCGAATCTATCTCTTTCGGCACGGTGCTTCGCCTGCCGACAGGCACATCACCCGCGCCGGATATGCACTGGTGGTGGGCGATTTCCGACGAGTGCTGGGTTGCTGCGGAAATGGGGCGGACAGGGGATACCGCGACATGGACCAGCCTGCTGTTGCACAACGACGGCGCGAACTACGTGATGGCAGATGGACATGCCAAGTGGTATCGCCCCGAGCAGACCTGGGCGCCGCTGGAAGTGGTGAACGGGCAACCGAAGGGCAACCTGTGGCAATGGGATTACGCGCCAGGGGCGCGTTGTCAGTAGTTAAGGTGTAATACAGCAACAAATCTATCCTGGCAAAGGAGGGTTCGTGAACATGAAAGCTCGTCTGCTCATGTTTGGGGTGTTGCTCGCGTTGCTGGTCACGGCGGGTAACGCCCAGGATAACCTCGATTCACCGTGGGGTGTGAAAAACGCCGACATCTACGCCACGAACACATTTCCGGCGTGGCAGCTGCCCACAGCCAGCGGATGGGTGGACACACCCGTGAACCTCGCTGGCTATGCCATTCGTTCGGGCGGACATTATGAAGTGCAAACGGTGTTCGACTCCGAAGGCAATATCTACTTCCGCGGTAGCATTGGGGCGGATGCGCCCAACAACAGCGTGCGTATCTACTCGTTTACCGCCGATGGCACGTTCCGCTGGAAATCCGACAACATCTTCGGCAACTGGCCTGGCGCATCGCCCATCGTTGGGCAGCAGGCGGTGTACGGACTCGGTGCAGAGTACGGGAAGACTGGCACCGGTAGCCCACCGGTAGTTGCTGCGCTGGACAAGAACACGGGAGCTACCCTGTGGACGACCGTGTTGCCGGAAGGACAGCCGGGTTACGCCGCTACCCTCTATGAGGGTGTGCTGTACGTAGCGACGCGGGACTACCTGCGCTCTACAGGGGAAGAAGACATCCCAACAGTCACCATCTACGCCCTGAATGCGGCGAACGGCAATATCCTCAACCGGTACGATGTCACAGTGCCGCAGGGTGGGTGGACCGCCACTCCCCGCACCTCGCTGACCATCGTGCCCGATGCTTTTGGCGCAGGAGCACACGGGCTGTACTTCACGGTAGACCGCAATCCGAACAACTCGGGTGACCCCACCGTGTTCGGTATCAATCTGGCAACGGGCAGCTACTGGACGGCTTCATCGGGCAAGGCGTTCCACAGCCATATCATCTACTCGCCTGTCACCAACGAGCTCATTAAGGTCTCCTGGAACGATTACGGGCAGACTATCGCTACCTTTGACCCGGCGACCGGGGCAATAAAGCACGAGTCCAGCTGGGGCAGTGTGTCGATGATTGACCCTCTGCAGTCACTGGAGTCCTCCAGCTCGTGGTTGTGGAGCAACATCGGTGGACACGGTTACTGCGACACCGCCGCGCTGTTGCCGGACGGCACCTCGGTGATTACCGCGGGGTTCGGTGGTATCGTCGCGCTGTACACCCGCGACGAGTCGGGGGCGTATACCGGGCGCATCCTGACGCAGGGCGCGTCGCACTGGGGCGAGTTCCACAACATGGCGCAACTGCTGGTGGCAGAGCCGATGGGTCCCCAGGTCCAGGGGGCACCTGCGGTGTGGCTTACCGCTACCCGTGCGGAACGCTCTGAGACGGGACAGACCTCGATGATCGTGGCGGTGGATGCCTTGACCGGACGGGTGCTGTGGCAATACGATACACAGAGAGCAAGTCAGGTAGACCTGCGCGGCGGTGCAGTGATGGGACCGAGCGGTAAGGTCTACTATATGACGCCGGATAACATCCTGCATATCCTGTCGCCGGTTGAATCAGCGCAGATCGAGGGCGCGGTGCAGATGCCGGGCTACGTTGGTCCCGCCAATACCGGAAGCGGCGACGGTAGCTGGACGGCGATGATACCGCTGACCCTGGAGTTCCGCGAGCCCGGCACGACCAACGTGCTGTTCCGTAAAACGGTCGCGCTGACGATGCCCCATCTTGACGGCGGGGTCGCAACGTTCAATCTGAACAACATCCCTGCGGGCACGTACGATATCGCCGCCAAAGAGTACATCCAGTTCTTCCCGTGGGATGGTGGCAGAACGTTCAAGTTCACCCGCACCCTTCGCGCACTGGCGCCGGGCGTTGTGGTTCCAGCCAACGGCACGGGCAGTGTGGCTGTGGCTCTGACCATGCTTGCAGGCGACGCCGATGACGATAACGAGGTGACGCTGTTCGACTTCGGCTTGCTGGTGCAGGCGTTCGGTGCCCTGCGCGGAGACGAGAACTGGAGTCAGGCGGTGGACTTCGACGGCGATGAGGAGATCACGCTGTTCGACTTTGGCATCCTGGTGCAGAACTTCGGTGAGATAGGCGCAGACTAGTAGTTTGCCAAATCTCATTCTGGAGGGCGAGGCTCCGTCCGAGCAGTGTGAATGCCCCTTGCCATTCCTCCCCCGTTCACGGGGGAGGAATGGCTTCCTTCCCGCCCGCGGGGAAGGCAGGGGTGGGGGCGAATCGGCTCACCCGGAGGTTCGCCCTCCCAAAAGAGAAGTGTAGCGATTGGCAGTTAATGAACTGCTGGTTTGTCATGCTGAACGAAGTGAGGCATCTCTGAGATTCTTCGCTCCGCTCAGAATGGTGGGTTTAGCGTATTTCCTGTCATGCCGAGCGTTAGCGAAGCATCTCGTCTTTCTCTTGTCATGCTGAACGAAGTGAAGCATCTCTGAGATTCTTCGCTCCGCTCAGAATGACAGGGAAAAACGGAATGACAGCAAAGCGAAACCAGTAGTAACCTGTGGTGATTTGCCCTGCGTAGATAGCGGGGCATCATAGATAGATGTTTTACACGGTCAATCCTGACTTCAGAAAAGGAGGGTGCAAGATGAAAGTTCGGTTCGCATCTCTCGTGGCGCTGCTTCTGCTGGTTGTGAGCGCTGCCTGGGGGCAGATACCGGATAATCCCGACGGTCCCTGGGCGCAAAAGAATGCGGATATCTACCGCACCAACGTGACCACAGCCCCCTACATCTTCCAGAATGGTGGGGTAGTGGTACGAGAAGTGCCCCTACCTGCAGGGGTGCAACCCCCTCGTCACGGCTTCCACAGCCAGATCATGTTCGACTCGCAGGGCAACCTCTACTGGCGGGGTAGCAACAACGAACCCAGCCCGAGCCCCAGTGAGAGTGTCAGTATCTACTCGCTGGACCCGAACGGCAATCTGCGGTGGAAGTCCGACAACCTGTTCGGTCACTTCCGCGCATGGGCGGCGCCTCTGGTTGGACAGCAGCGCATCTACGCGGTCGGCACCGACTTCGGCAAGGCGGGACCGGGCTCGCGTCCGGTCATTGCCGCGCTGAACAAGAACACCGGCGCGACCATCTGGGCAACGCCACTGCCGCCGGGACCGCCGAACTGGGCGCCTGCGCTTGCTTTAGCGAACGGTGTCCTGTACGCTGCGTCCGAACCGTGGCGGAAAACCGTTGGCGAGGAGGACATCACAGTCGTCACCGGCTTCGCTATTGATGCCGCTACTGGCGTCATCGGGTTCATGGCAGACTACCAGCTGCCAGATGGCGTACCCGTAGCAGCTCCCGGCGCACCTCAGGGGATACCCAATCAGGCGTTTACCATCGTGCCGGACGCCTTCAACGGGGCACCGGGCATCTTCTTCAACGTGTCCTCCAACGTGCCAAACGAGGAAACCATCGTCGCGATCAACCTCGACACGGGGGCGGTGCAGTGGAGGGCTGTTGGCGAGAAGATGAACCACAACCACCTCGTCTACTCGCCGGTGAACCGCGAGCTGTACAAGGTGTCGTGGAGCGACTACGGCTACACCTTCACCGTGTACGACGTGGCAACGGGTGCCGTCAAGGGGCGGTTGAACGCTTCACAGGAGTCGTTCCTGGACCCGCTGGTGCCGTCTGATGGCTCCTCCAATCTGTTGTGGCACAACGTGGGCGGACATGGCTGGTGCGATACCGCATCACTATTGCCGGACGGTAAGTCTATCATCACCGCAGACTTCAGCGGGGTGGTGAGCATCTACTCCAGCGACGGACAGGGCAACCTCACCCATCGTATCCTGCTGTCGGGTCCCTCGCACTGGGGCGAGATGCACCACTTCGCGCAGCTGGTTCCCGACCCGTCGGGGATGCACCAGGGCGGTGTAGGGATCGCCATGACCCGCCACAACCCGGATGACCCTTACCACAGCGACACGGTGCAGGTGCTTGCTGTGGACGCGGCAACAGGGCAGGTGCTGTGGCAGTATGACACGGGCATCTGGGGTCCGGCGTGGCACAACTTCTACACCTTCGATATCGGAGCCCGTGCGCCGGTTGCCGTCAGCCCGAGCGGAAAACTGTACTACGTGCGCCAGAATGCGTTGTACATTCTGGAGCCTGCGGAAGCACCGCAGATCGACGGCTCGGTGATACTGGATGGCTACTGGGGCTCGTCCAACTACGGCAGCGGAGACGGCACATGGACGGTGGCGCCACCGTTAACGCTGGAGTTCCGCGAGCCGGGTACCACCAACGTGCTGTTCCGCAAGAGCATCGCGCTGAACGTGAACACCGCGGTGGACACTCGCGGTGCGGTAGGCTGGTTCAGGCTGAACGGCATTCAGCCCGGCGTGTACGACATCGCAGCGAAGAGCTACGTGCAGGACCGCTTCGGCAGGCATTACGAGTTCTCTCACTGGCTGAGAGCAGTTGCGCGAAGCGTATCGGTACCGCCGACCGGCACCGGTAGCGCGCCCGTCGAACTGTTCATCATCAACGCCGACGCGGACGGAGACAACGAGGTCACGCTGTTCGACTTCGGCTTGCTGGTGCAGGCGTTCGGTACCCTGCGCGGAGACGAGAACTGGAACCAGGCGGTGGACTTCGACGGCGATGAGGAGATCACGCTGTTCGACTTCGGCGTCCTGGTGCGCGACTTTGGCTTGATAGGGGAGGAGTAGCCCTCACCCCCAACCCCTCTCCCGAAGCTTCGGGAGAGGGGGCTGTTTTCTCGTGAACCTAGAACCTCTGTTGTAAGCTCTGTTGTTCCAGAGCGGAGAGACGTTCTTCCAGCCGTTCCACCTTCTCACGCAGGGCAGTGAGGGAGTTATCCGAGCTGAGCACAAACTGCGTGTTCGTCTCGCGCAGTTGCTGGAACTGCTGTCGCAACGTCTCTATCTCCTTCCTTAACGCTTCGGTGCCCTGTGTTTGCGCCTGAAGCCTGATGCGCTCTATCTTCACCTTGTGGGAGTAGTAGCTGATAATCCACAGCACCGGCACCACGAAGACCAGTAAGCCTGCCGACCCCAATAATACTCCAAAACCTGTAGCAATAGCGTCCCATCCGCTCATGGTGACAACCCTCACAGCCTGCTCTGGAGCTGCTGTGCCTCGATGGCGCCGACGCGCTGCTCCAGATTGTCCAGGCGGCGTTCGATACGCTGAAGCGCGTCTTCGAGACTGAGCGCGTATTGGGTGCTGGTCTCCCGAACCTGTGCCAGCTCCTGGCGAATGTGCTCAAAGGCTTTGTCCGCTTTCTCCTGACGTATCCGCTCCCGCTCCAGCTGATAGCGTGTCCAGAGAGCGAACATCGGTCCTCCGAATAGTAGCACTACTGCCACCAGTTGTATCAAGTCTCCCATGTTGCTATCACCTCAATAACTGCTGTGACTGCTGTTGCTCCAGCTGCGCCACGCGACTTTCCAGGTCCTCCAGCTTGCGCTCAATGCGCTGCAGGGTCTGGTCCAGCGCGAGGTCGTACTGGGTGGTCGTTTCGCGCAGGTCTTCCAGCATCTTGCGCAGTTCGGCGGTAGAGGTGGTATCTCGTGACGCCAGGATTTTCGTCCGCTCCAGCTGGTAGCGCGTGAGTGTAGCAATGATAAGGCTAGAGAGCGCGAGTATCGGTATAGATAGCGCGAGTATTTCTATCATCGTTATCCCACCCTTTCCAGTGCATCCCGCAGGCTGATGCTTCCAGTATACAACGCCTTGCCGATAATAACTCCTTCTACGCCCGTTTCCTTCAGCGCGAGCAGGTCGTCGAGAGAAGAAACGCCCCCAGATGCGATAATCGGGATACCTGCTTCCTGCACCAGTTGTTTCAGCAGTTGCAGGTTCGGTCCTTGCAATGTACCGTCGCGCGAGATGTCGGTAACGATAACACGACGTGCTCCCAGCTTTGCCATACGCTGTATCAGCTCCAGCGCGTCTACCCCGGTTTGCTCCTGCCAGCCGCGAATAGCCACTTTGCCCTCGCGCACATCCACACCCAGTGCCACACGCTCCCCCCACTCCTTAAACACGCGCTCGGCAAACTCGGGGTCGGTAATTAACACGCTACCAAGCACCACACGCATCGCGCCCGCTTCAAACGCCTTCTGCAGGTGGTGTTCGGCACGGATGCCGCCGCCGAACTGTACGGGAATACGCACAGCGCTCACGATGTCGTCCAGTATGTGCAGCTGCTGTGGTTGGCCGGCACGTGCACCGTCCAGGTCCACTATGTGCAGCCAGCGCGCGCCCTCCGACTGCCAGCGTAAAGCGGTTTGCACCGGGTCGTCGCTGTACACCGTCTCGGCGTCAAATTGTCCCTGTAGCAAGCGCACGCAACGCCCGCCACGAAGGTCTATGGCTGGGTAGAGTTCCATGTTGTACCTGACCCAACTCGTGCCTTTCGGGTTTCTACTTCTTCACCTCTCGTCTCTGTTCTGTCATGCTGAGCGTTAGCGAAGCATCTCAGCCTGTCGTCAACACGAGATTCTTCGCTCGCGCTCAGAATGACAGGGCTGGTGCGTTTTTTTGTCATGCTGAGCGTCAGCGAAGCATCTCAGCCTGTTGTCAACACGAGATTCTTCGCTCGCGCTCAGAATGACAGGGCTGGTGCGCTTTTTGTCATGCTGAGCGTCAGCGAAGCATCTCAGCCTGTCGTCAACACGAGGTTCCTCGCTCGTGCTCAGTATGCCTGTGGTCACTTTTAACGAACTAACAGTTCAATATGGCTCTTCAGACCGCTGCTCTGCGAAATTGCGCAGGATGCGCAAGCCTACCGCGCTACTCTTCTCCGGGTGGAACTGCACTGCCCGGATGTTTCCCGCCTGCACCGCACAGCAGAAGGATATCCCATAGTCAGAGACGGCGGTGATCATCCCCTCATCGTCGGGTACAGGAAAGTAGGAGTGCACGAAGTAGACGTGCGAACCTTCTTCCACCCCCTCGAAGAGTGCGTCGTGGCGCGTGAAGTGCAGGGAGTTCCAGCCGATGTGGGGCACTTTGAGAGGCTTGCCCTGCCCATCGGTCAAACCGTCGGGGAAGCGTACCACTTTGCCGCGCAGAATGCCCAGACCGCGTTCCTGTTCCGCCGTCCAGGTCTCCTCGCTGAAGTCGAAAAGCAGTTGCAGCCCGAGACATATCCCCAGAAACGGTTTGCCTGCGTCGATGAACTCGCGGATTGCGCTGTCCAGCCCGGCGCGACGCAGGTTCTGCATCGCCGCGCCAAACGCGCCTACCCCCGGCAGGATGAGCTTATCTGCCCGACGCACCCTCTCCGCGTCACCGGTGATTTCGGCGTCAAAGCCCAGCTTCTGCAGAGCTTTTTGCACACTGCGCAGATTGCCCATCCCGTAGTCCACAATGGCGATCACCGTCACAGTACCCCTTTCGTGCTGGGCACACCCGTCTCACGTGAGCGGTAGCGCACCGCGTCTGCCAGCGCACGCCCCAGAGCCTTGAAGGTGGCTTCCGCGATGTGATGAGCGTTTTCCCCCGCCAGCTGACGCACATGCAGGTTCATGGGAACGTTGAACGCGAAGGCACGCAGGAACTCCTGCACCAGCTCCGCAGGCATCTGCCCCAGCATGACCGGAGGCAGTTGCAGGTCGCAGTGCAGGTACGCCCGTCCGGAGAGGTCTACTGCCACCATCACCAGCGCGTCGTCCATCGGCACAATGGCATGTCCATAGCGCTCGATGCCCCGTTTATCGCCCAGCGCGCGCTGCAAAGCCTGTCCCATGCAGATGCCCACATCCTCTACCGTATGATGCGCATCCACCCCCAGGTCGCCTCGCGCCTGTACCACCGCATCGAACAGGGCATGGCGAATGACATGGCTGAGCATGTGGTCGAAGAAGCCGATGCCGGTTTCCACCTCTGCCTTGCCTGTGCCGTCCAGATGCAAGCTGACGTGCACACTGGTTTCGGCGGTTTCGCGGTCTACCTGAGCAATGCGCTCCTCGATGTTCATCATGTGACCTCTCCTTGTGTTAATCTTGTAACCTCCATTCCACTGCCTGGCGGTGCGCGTCCAGACCTTCCTCCTGCGCCAGAGTCTCGATGGCTCCAGCGACCTTCCGCAAAGCTTCGCGCGTAAAGCTCACCACGCTGGTCTTTTTCACGAAGTCATCCACATTCAACGGCGAGGCATAGCGGGCGGTTCCACTGGTAGGCAGGGTGTGACTGGGACCTGCCACATAATCGCCCAGTGACTGAGGAGAATAATCGCCCATCAACACCGCGCCGGCACACCGAATGCGAGACAGATATCGCCATGGTTCGGCGACCATCAGCGCAAGGTGTTCCGGGGCGCACAGATTGGCGAGTTCTACCGCTTCGTCCATGTCGCGCGTGATGATGATGCCGCCGTTTTGTGTCAGCGTCTGCTGTAGAATATCTCGACGCGGCAGGTCGGCAACCGCTTTTTCTATCTCCTGCAACACCGCCTGCGCGAGGGCAGGGGAGGGGGTAATCAGGAAAGCGGCGGTATGCACATCGTGTTCCGCCTGGGTGAGCATATCTATCGCCACATAGCGCGGGTTGGCGGTGTCGTCCGCGAGGATGCACACCTCGCTGGGACCCGCGAGCATATCGATGCCCACCACGCCATACACCAGCTTTTTGGCAACGGTGACGTAGATGTTGCCCGGTCCCACGATTTTATCTACTGCAGGGATAGACTGCGTGCCGTAAGCCATCGCAGCGATAGCCTGTGCCCCGCCTACCTTGAAAACACGATTTACGCCAGCTTCCTGCGCAGCCAGCAGCACCAGCGGGTGCACTGTGCCGTCTTTGCGCGGCGGGGTGCAGAGAACTATCTCTTCCACGCCGGCTACCCGCGCGGGGATGGCGCACATCAGCACCGAGCTGGGATATACCGCCAGCCCGCCGGGCACATACACGCCCACCCGTCGCAGGGGGGTTATCATCTGCCCAACCAGCCCGCCGTGTTCATCCGTTTCAAACCACGAGGTGCGCTTCTGGTGCTCGTGGAATCGGCGGATACGCACAGCAGCGAGACGAAGCGCTTCCACCACAGGGGCAGGCACTTCTTGCTGTGCGCTCTGCAGTTCTTCAGGGGTTACCTCAAGACGTGACAAATGCACCCCATCGAAACGGGTGGTGTATTCGCGCAGAGCGTCGTCGCCGCGATCTGCCACATCGTTCAGAATAGCGTGGACGCGCGACTCTATCTCCGCGTCGTCCAGAGCCAGCGAGCGACGCAGTAACGCTCTCACTTCTTCACGAGATGCTCTATCTGTTGAAAGCACACGCATGCATGTACTCCGCTATCGTGTTCTACCGAAAAAGGCAGGGGGCGAACCTCGCCCCCGCCTGTGTTCACAGAAGTATTGTACGCTTTTCGTTGACCCCTCGTCAACTACGGCACGGCAACCGGCACGCCGCGCTCCTGCGAGAGGTAAGCGGCTTCGCACATCGCTACCGCCTGCCGTCCGTCCCAGCCGGTGAAGATGGGCGGCTTATCGTGTAACACCCAGTCCACGAACGAACGCAGTTCGCGCACGTAGGGGTCGCCGTATTGCTGCTGAGCCTCTTCAACAGGAACAACCGTTTCCTTTTCGCCCAGTCGCGCCCAGCGCAGGTTGCCACCGAAGCCTCCGTGTGCTATCGCGCCCTCTTCGCAGATGATATGCACGCGATACTCACCGACCGCCGCCGAGAGGCTGGCTTCCAAGTCGCCAATACCGCCGTTCTCGAAATCAATAACGAGGTACGCCACATCTTCATACTCCATCTTGCCGAGCAGGTTGAACATGCGGGCGTACACCTGCTTGGGTTCGCCCAGCACCGTGCGCATGTAGTCCAGCTCGTGCACGTTGGTCTCCAGCAGCATTCCGCCCGCCAGTTCTCGCTTCACGCGCCAGCCGGAGTGGAACACGGTGGCATATCCCGCCCGGGTAACCGCAATCGCTTTCGGCTTACCGATTTCACCCGACGCGATGATGTCCAGCGATTTCTGGAAGAGCGGGAACAGGCGCAGCACCTGTCCAACCATTAGTTTCACCCCAGCCTCTTCGGCAGAGCGAATCATGCGGTCGCATCGCTCCACCGAAATCTCCATCGGCTTTTCGAGGAAGATATGCTTGCCTGCCTGCGCGGCTGCCAGAGTGGGCTCCAGATGCAATCCACACGGTGTGCCGATGACAACGGCGTCCAGGTCTTCCTTTTGCAGCATCTGTTCGTAGTCGGTGTAGAAGGAGGCGTTCAGCTCGTCGGCAGCGGACTTGCGCTCGGGGTTGGTATCCGATGCCGCTACCACCACCGCATCGTCGAACTGCTGTAATCGCTGTGCCAGCGCTGCCGCCATGCCTCCAATGCCAATCACGCCAAAGCGTAGTTTCTCCATCCTCTTCTGCGTGTGCTAAAGGCACACAACCTCCTTTCCAAGGTGGGTTAGTAGGGGATTCCATGTCAGTGGGGAAGGTTCCTACATGGGCGACAACGGGTTTACGGTGAGATAGTATTGAGGAAAGGGTAATTTCTCAACCGCTCATCTACCGTGACAATTGCCCAATCGTTCACTCTTGCAGTTGCCACAATCAACTGGTCGGCAGGGTCTCGATGGAAGGGAGCAGGCAGGCGAGTCGATTCGACAACGATCTCAGGCGTCAGAGGAATCAACACGACACCGGGATAGCGCAGAGCAATACGTAACCACTCCAGGACATCTCGGGGGAGCGTCAACCTTCCTAGTTCAACTAGTTTCGCCACTTCCCAACAAGAGATAATGCTTACTCCTAATCCTGTCTGCTCGTGCTGCTTAAGATCCCTGCATGTTTGGGGGACAGCCGGCTGTCGCCCTGCACCCACCAGATCCAGATGTGGGTGTCAAGCAGAATCACGCAATACCTCCCAGTCTTCTACCCCTACCGGAGACAGTGCATCTTCAAAGCGATAAGGCTCCGCGTGGCGTAGCGGATACCGTAGCATCTCATCTGCCGAATAATCCGTGGGCGCGATGGTAACCTCTACCTGCTGTCCTTCCTGAAAGGGCAGTCCGGTTATTTCGATGCGACCACCTGCATCGACCCTCTTTAACAGCCTGATAGGCGGCACCGTCACTCACCTCTTTGATTAAGATACACTTCTCCACTTTTATGATACCATCAGTGTCAAGAGGTTGCAAGGCGATAAGCAGGAATCACTGCGCCGGTTGCGGAAGATACAGCCAGCACTATCGAGACGGTAATTTTACGAGGTAGGGATGCCTCTTGCCATTGTTCATGACTACCTGAATCAGCTGGGCGGAGCGGAGAAAGTGCTCAGCAGCTTCCTGCGCTTAGCCCCCGACGCGACGGTATACACCTCTGTCATGCGTGCTGAAGTGCGCGATTCCTGCGTGCCAGGCGACCTGCCCGTCGAGACCAGTTTCCTGCAGCGGTTGCCTTTCGCGGTGGAGCGCACGCGCCTGTACCTGCCTCTGCTCCCTCTGGCATTCGAGCGGATGAACCTGCAGGGGCACGAACTGGTGCTCAGCATCTCCAGCGCGTTCGCGAAAGGGATACGTCCACCCGATGGGATACCTCATCTGTGCTACTGCCAGACGCCGATGCGCTTCGCGTGGAACCTGGATGGCTATCTGCGCTATGAGCGCGTTTCGTCGGTGACCAGGGCAGCGGTGCGACTGCTGATGGCGCGATTTCGTGAGTGGGATGTGAACACATCAAAGCGGGTCACTGAGTTCATTGCCATCTCGCGTACGGTGCAAGAGCGCATCTGGCGGTTCTACGGACGCGAGTCGCGTATTGTGTATCCTCCTGTAGATACGGAGATGTATCGTCCCGTCTCCCCTCAAGAGAAAGGCGAGTACTATCTGGTGCTGAGCCGTCTGCTACCGTACAAGCGAATCGATGTGGCGATAGAGTCCTGTAACCGCCTGCGCTTGCCCTTGATAGTGGCGGGAGAGGGCAGGGATGAGCCTCGCCTGCGCCGGATGGCGGGGGCGACGGTGCGGTTCGCGGGTAGGGTGTCGGACGAGGAGGCGCGGCGGTTGCTGGCTTGTGCGCGTGCGCTGATTCTGGTGGCAGAGGAGGACTTCGGTTTGACCCCTGTGGAGGCGATGGCATCGGGCACACCGGTCATTGCCTACCGGGCAGGCGGGGCAACGGAGTCGGTGGTGGAGGGCGAGACGGGCATGTTCTTCGACGGGCAGGAGCCGGAGCCGCTGATGGAAGCCCTTCGGCGGTTCAACCCCTACGACTACGACCCTCAGCACTGCGTGGAGCAGGCGAGGCGGTTCGATGTCAGCCGTTTCCTCAGCGCATGGCAACAGATACTGCGGGAGTACGGGTACCACGCTCACGCAGAGGCAGCCTAGCGTGGCAAAAACCGGCTGCCCGGCTCGGTAATCGGCTCGCCGCGGTGGCACAGAGGGCATTCCTCAGGTTGCCAGGCTTCCACCTTTAGCCGAAGCAGGGTTTCGGTGCGCACACCAAGCTCTACCTGTCCACCTGTACGGTCCACCAGAATACCCACACCCACCAGCTGCACACGGTACGGCTCCAGCATCTCCAGCACCTCGCGCACCGAACCGCCAGTGGTCAGGATGTCGTCCACTACCAGCACACGCTCGCCCTCGCGCAGGGTGAAGCCGCGTCGTAGCACGCGCTTGTCTCCCTCGCGTTCGGCATAGATGGCGCGTGTGCCCAGCTGACGGGCGACCTCGTAGGCGATGATGACGCCGCCGGTGGTGGGCCCTACCACCACATCGATACGCTCTTCACGGAAACGCTTTGCCAGCTCGCCGCACAGCTGCTGCACGTAATGGGGGTGTTGCAGGACCTGAAACTTTTCGAAGTAGGTGTCGCTGTGCTTGCCGGAGCTGAGCCGAAAATGCCCATGTAACACCGCGCCACAGTCGCGGAAGATAGCCAGAATATGTTCAGGAGAGAGCCTCATCTTTTTCCTCGTGCATTCGCGGTGGAGGGGCGCGCTCCGTCGCGACCGCGAACCCAACGGCTCGGACAGAGCCTCGCCCTCCCAGCGCTTGTATTGGAGGATCGTGCTCCGTCACGACCGCCATGTTGTCGTATGCAACAGAGCGCATCCCTCCAACGGAGTGGCTGGTCCCTCGCGACCAGCCGCGTCGTCCCGCTGATTTCTGGGGATTTATTTCATCTGACGCTCAGCAGTTTCCTCTTCTATCTTGCGATGTACGGTCCGGCAGAATCGCCGCAGCCGTTGTTTATCGAACTCGTCGGTGGCTAAAGAGAGCGCTTTGGTGAGGTAAGCGTACGCCTCGCGGTAGTCCCGACGGGCGCGCAGGATTGCCATGCCCATCTCCTCATACAGCTCGTACGATTGGGGGTTGTTGCGAATGCCTTCCTCCAGCAGTCGGCGGGCGTGTTCGTAGCGGTGCAATCGTCCCGAAAGCATGAACCCCGCTACCTGATACGCCTGCACGAAATGAGGGTCCAGCC
>BEHS01000082.1 GCA_002898895.1 bacterium HR16
AGAAGGAGAGGCAATGAGGTTGCACGAAGGCAGAGACGAAAAGAAAATAAATGAGGCAACGATGAGCATTTCGGAAAGATTTTTATATGAGGCAATACGTAGCCCCACAGGCAACCCTCAACCCTTCGCTGGTCTTCTTGAACCACGCGCCCACATGATACAGACCCATCGCAGGCGTCCACTCGTACACGAGCTGTCAACGCACAATGGGAGAACCCAGCAAACAAACCAGCCTGTCGTTCTCCAACTACTTGCTACGCAATCCCGCATATTCTACGGGCAACAGCCTCTCCAAATTGACCCGATGCGAGGCATCCAGTATCTCGATGCCCACAATCCGCCCTTCTTCTCCAATATCCAGCACGATATCCTCGCTCACCCGCTCGTTCACCACAGGCTGCTGGCGGTCATCGAGACGCAGGTAGAGCAAGTCATTCCGCGCATCATACACTATCTGCATCGCTATTCCTCCCAACGTCCATAAAACACATACACCGTCACGGTTACGATAGTTTCCCCTTCCACCGTATATATTACCTCTACCCGCTTCTGCTCATAATACTTGCCCAACCGCACGGTATTGTTCCCAACCTGGCGGTCTGCCAAATCTCGTTCTCGGGGAGGGCGAGGCTCCCGCCGAGCCGTCCCCATTTGGTCGTGACGGAGCGCGACCCTCCGGTACAAGCGTCTGGAGGGCGGGGCTCCGTCCGAGCCGTTGTGGTATGTGATGTTCGGCTCACCAGGAGGTTCGCCCTCCCCATACCATATTGAAATCTTGATGCTCACCCCCAAAGAGCAGGAATTTTCCCGACTGCACCGAACAAAATTACCAGTTTCCTACCGGCAAGGAGGTTGTGAGAAGCCGTGTCCTCACAGGTGTACATCGCCTTCGATCTCGGCGCAGAGAGCGGACGCGCCGTGGCGGGTATCTACGACGGGCAACGCCTGGAGCTGAAAACCCTGCACCGCTTTCCGAATACGCCCCTGCGCCTGCCTGATGCGCTCACATGGAACGTGTTGAGGCAGTACGCGGAGATTCTGCAAGGCATTGCCTTAACCGTCCGCGAGCACGGCGAGGCGGTACGGTCGGTGGGCGTGGATACATGGGGGGTGGACTTCGGTCTGCTGGACGCGAGGGGCACCCTGTTGACCAACCCGGTGCACTACCGCGACCATCGCACTGATGGCATCATGGAGAATGTGCAGGCGATGGTGGGCGCGGACACTATCTATGACGCAACAGGCATTCAGTTCATGCCCATCAACACCCTGTATCAGCTGGTAGCGGTTCAGCAGCAACACCCGGGTCTGCTGGAGCTGGCGGATAAGATGCTGATGATGCCCGACCTGTTCCACTACTGGCTCAGCGGAGCAAGGGTCAGCGAGCGCACCATTGCCAGCACCTCGCAGATGATGGACGCGCGCACCGGCGAATGGGCGCTGGATTTGCTGAGGCATGTGGGGCTTCCCGTGCACTTTCTGCCGGAGATTGTGCCGCCTGGCACGCGACTGGGCAAACTGCGCAGGGCAGTAGCGGAAGAGACTGGCGCCCAGGGTGTAGAGGTCATTACGCCGGGCAGTCACGATACCGCTTCCGCAGTGGCTGCCGTGCCCGCGAGCCATGGCAGCGACTTCGCCTATATCAGCAGCGGCACATGGTCGCTGATGGGCGTGGAGTTGCCGGAGCCACTCATTAACGCCCATACCCGCACGCTCAATTTCACCAATGAAGGCGGTGTACATAACACTATTCGCTTCTTGCGCAATATCATGGGGTTGTGGCTGGTGCAGGAGTGTCGCCGTGCGTACGCCCGGGAGGGGCAGGAATACAGTTACGAGCAGTTGACGCAGATGGCATCGGAGGCGGAACCCTTCCGCGCGATAGTAGACCCCGACGACCGGCGTTTCCTGAGTCCTCCCAACATGCTACAGGCCATCCGCGAGTACTGCGAGAGCACGGGACAGTCTGCGCCGGAGACACCAGGGCAGTTCGTGCGGTGTTGTCTGGAGAGTCTTGCTCTGCGCTACCGATGGGTGCTGGAGCAGCTGGAGAGCTTGCAGGGCAAGCGGTTGAGCGTGATTCACGTCGTCGGTGGAGGCACCCAGAACCGCCTGTTATGCCAGTTCACCGCTGATGCCTGCCACCGTACGGTACTGGCTGGACCGGTAGAGGCAACAGCGGCGGGCAACGTGATGCTGCAAATGATCGCGCTGGGCGAGCTGAAGGGCATTACCGAGGGACGCGAGCTGATTCGCCGTTCATCTGAGATTGTCGAATACGCTCCTTGCAACACGGAAGCATGGGATGCAGCATACGAGCGGTTTCTGGCGCTAATAAATTGATCGCATTCCATCTGGGTCCGAACAGGACGGGGAGCGAGTATCTGTTCGCCCGTGCTTCCGGCTTTAGGCATCTCCACGCTTGACAGGATGCATCATGGCACGTATACTCTTAGTAGATACGCTACGGAGGCACAGAGATGGAGACCCATGTCAAGAAGTGGGGGAATAGCCTCGCTTTACGCATCCCAAGACCACTGGCTGAAGAGGTTGGACTGGAAGAAAATTCTTTAGTAAGGGTCATGATAAAAGAGGGGAAGCTGGTTATTGTTCCCATCGCAAGGGTTCGCTATGCCCTGGATGCCCTGCTGGCTGAGGTAACGCCTCAGAATCTGAACAGCGAAGTAGATACCGGTGCAGCCGTAGGGGGTGAAGCGTGGTAGAAGAGCACGAGTACATACCAGAGCGAGGGGATGTAGTGTGGATCACACTGAATCCTCAGGCAGGGCATGAACAGGCGGGGAGACGACCGGCTGTAGTGTTGTCACCCTCAGCGTATAACGGTAAGGTAGGTTTGGCGATCCTGTGTCCAATCACCAACCAGGAGAAGGGATATCCCTTTGAGGTCAAAGTACCTGCAGGAGTAGGAGTAACGGGAGTGGTTTTGGCTGATCAGGTAAAGAGCTTGGACTGGCGAGCAAGAAAGGCAGAAAAGATATGTACCCTGCCCCATGAAGTGACGGCAGAGGTGCTGGGGAAGCTCAACACTTTGTTGTCAGACTAGCATCAAGCCCTTTTGTTGTAAGCGCCTGACTCGCTGAAACTGTCATGTTGTGGAACACAACATATTGTGCTGGAGATCAATCGGGAGTAGCAGATGTTGTATGGGGCGGCTGATGGGATTCGAACCCACGGCCTCCTGAGCCACAGTCAGGCGCTCTAGACCAGCTGAGCTACAGCCGCCACCGAGAAGACACAGTTGGCGCCCCCGAGAGGACTCGAACCTCCGACCCACTGCTTAGAAGGCAGTTGCTCTGTCCTGCTGAGCTACGGGGGCAGGGCAGGCTGTTTCTGATGACATTATTCAGCAAGGTTGCCCCTGTGTTGTCACTCCTTGTGCATTCTTATACCGCAGGTTTATGACCCGTCTGCACCCCTGTTTTGAACTTGCAGTTGCTATTGTATCACATACCTGAGCGTTGTGCAAGTGGTCAACTGAAATTGATCTGAGCCCGGTACCATTTGATGCGAGCATCCTTATCTATCTCCTCTGGTAATAACAAACCATAGTCTCAAGGAGGTAGACGATGCTCGACAACATCTATCTGGAAGGAACGGTAGTGTCCCCTGAGCGGGGAATCTACTTGCTCCATCTCACCTTTGAGGACATCGCTCTGTTGCTCGATGAGGACCTCGGTTACATCCGACTGGAGGAAGAGGGTGACCTCGTGGTGCAGCGTGACCTCAACAAGAGCCGTGTGAAGGCGATACAGTCTTACATCACCAAGAACGACGACTGGTTCCTGCCACCGATCCTGCTCTCTCTGGTCACCGAGGATGCCGATTCGGCGGTGCACATTCCTCAGAGCGAGTTCGGCAAGCAGTTCCCCAGGTTCAAACTGGTGCTTGGCGAAGGTTCCTACTTGCGCATCATTGACGGTCAGCACAGGGTTGCCGCCGTATCCGGTCTGGCCAGTAGTGAACCGGACAAGTATGGCAGTCTGCCGTTACCGGCGGTTATGGTCATCTCGCGCGGTATAGACAGCGACCGTCAGCTGTTCGCGGACATCAACGGCAGGGCTGTGCGGGTCAACCCTTCGGCGATTGTGGAGTTCGACTCACGTGACGATAAAGCCAGATTAGCCAGGCAAATCCTGTATGAGTCCAGGTATCTGCCCTATGTAACATCGCGCGGTAACAAGAAGCTCCGCAAGAAGTACAACCGGGAGCTTATCAGCGCAGGCGGTCGTCCGGTCAAGCTCATCAGTTTGAACGGTATCCACCGCATCCTGCAGATAACGGACGATACGCGGGACCATAAGGTCTACGTCGAGTTGTTTGACCAAGTGCTTGTCCCATCGCTTCCCATGCTGATTGAGGTGGTGGGTGGGAGAAAGTCACCCAGGAATCTGTCCGCAGAGTACATCCACACCAACGACACCTCGATTATCGCCATTTCCGCATTCGCCATCGTGGACATTAAGGCGAACTATCCGGACAACTGGAAGCAGATAGCATCGGAGTTCTTCAGCAGTGTAGACTGGCGCAAATCCAATCCGGTATGGACGCCTGTGCTGTCATCAGGGCATGATCCCACAGGAGAACGCAAGCGCATCTCTGCTGGTAACGACTCCGTGATACAAGACATCGTGAACATACTGCGGGGCATGTTCACGGAATACGCCAGAAGCAAAGGGTTGCCTGAGCCGCACTACGGACGGTTGAGGCGCAGCAAGAGCAAGAACACCAGGAGCACCCAGAACCAGCTCGCTCTGGATGCAACATAGGCTTCGCTCCTCGTCTCCAACACTCAGTTGCACATGTTCTGTTTGTCTGGGGAGGCATCTACCGCCTCCCCAATTTTTATGCCCAATGCCGGCACTTAATGACCCCTGTTCCACTATCTATCTCCAGTGGTGATGGGATTATGGAGCAGCAGGACGAGACAAGGTTCAACGAGTTCTGGAGCGCTTACGAGCGCATGATACACAGGCTCGTGCACCGGTATGCCCTGAACGGTTACGAGCGTGAGGAGTTATTGCAGGAGTCCAGGATAGTGCTCTGGCAGACTATTCTGGACTATGACCCATCACGAGGCACGAAGTTCAGCACGCTGTTGTATCCCAGACTGGTACACGCCATGCTGGAATGGATAAGGAACAACAGGTATCTCTGCGTCGTGCCTCAATGTGACTTCAAGAACCGATGCCCCGGTCCGTCCTGGTTGCCCATAGATAACGTGTTAGAGGACGATGAACATCCAGCCTATTATGAGGTATTGAACGCCCTGAGTTATGAGGAACCTTCTTATGACGGTATCATCAGCGTGCTGTGCTGGCAGAGATATCTCAGGGAACGACTAAACACGTTGCAGTATCGTTGCATCGTCTGTTACTTCGGTATCGGCACAAAGGAGTGCACTATGGATGAGATAGGCAGGTTATTGAACATATCCAGACAGCGGGTGCATCAGCATATCCAGAGGGCTTTAGAGATTCTGCGTGCAGATCCTCCTTGCTGGGTTTAGTGCGTCACTCCTTCCATCCTCCTTCGTGTTGGTGTTTGTGGTTCAAGGCGCCGGATAGATACCGGCGCCCCATTTTATTTTGTGCACTCTTTTATCCATGCGGTACCTTCTGCACCCGTTCCTCATATCTCTCTCTGATGAGTTCTCTTAAGGGGAGGTGTACGACTATGTACGCTCTCATACTCGGTGATAGTTACCATTCGCCGCTGGTTGCCTTCACAGACGACCTGCAACCGGTTCTGGAGAACGCAGCCCGGTTGCTCGGATCACCGTTGCAGGTGGAGGCATCGCTGAACATCGGCACGGTAACTGTTGCCACCGCTCAGGATATCACCAACCCTGAGCTCCGACGTGCATTGCACTACAACGAGCACGGCAGGATCATCCATTGTAGTGATGATATCATCCGTCAGGTGTGCAATCCCCAGACCGTGCAAATGCAGCTGAAGCTGGCGGGAATGGTTAACGGCAAGAACTGGATGGCCCTTTGTGCAGAGCATAAGGGCATGGTGCACTGTCTGGAGCTCCCTGAGGATTTGCAGCTCTCCGTCATGGAAACGGAGCCCATTGAGGAGCGTACGGAACTCTATCTGATGTATTCCCAGAAGTCACCATACACCCACATGGTGTACTTCATCCCGTTGTCCATCATCCGTGCAGCGACCGTTCTGGATACGGGACAGTTACCGCAACTGGACTATCCGGGCGAGTTGACTGTGAAGCTCGGCACGGGCTTCTACGGCAACATGGACGATCTGTTGCTCGGTGAGCTCGGTGTGGAGTTGAAGCAGCGCAACGAGAACAGGACGATGCTGGTGGTGGAGACATCGCCACGTCGTGCTCTGCTCTCCCATTCCTCCGGCGACGTTTATGCCGTGTTCAGGTCCGATGAACGGGTATTGAGCGATATCCAGTTCGGCAGTCACATCAGGATACCGATGGACAGGCAGATCATGAGTTTGACAGGAGCGCACCTGTGAGCGATCTGGACATCGTGATGGAGACGATAAGGACCACTCTGCAAGAGGCGTGCGCCATTGTGGACACGTTCGGTGTCGCACTGGACGAGGAGCTCTACAACAGATGTGAGCACCTGCTCAAGTCCGGTTGCGGGATAGACCGTATCCGGGAGCTGGTGTCATCGTTCCCTGAGGAGTATCAGGAAGCGATGACGGAAGTGCTCAAAGCGCTGGAACGGAGATACCCGCTGGCATCCGGTGCAGGTGACGGTGTGGACCTGACCGATGAGGAGTTCCCTGTGAGAGCTCCCAGACCGAACCTCGCCGGTGCGGTGGGTGTGGATATCCCATAAACAAACCAAACAAGGAGGTAACACAATGCCAGTTGCAACCAAATCCACCAAATCCAAATCCAGGACCAACGGCTCCGAGCCGACGCTGGAACGTCTCGGTCCGTCCGGCGGTCAGGAGGTACTCATCCAGCCTCCACGTTTTGAATCCGCCCAGTTCCGCATCGTGGGTATTGCCCCGTATTGCCAGGCACGATTCTCGCAGAAGGCGATGCAGGCGATAAGGGAGCAGCACGAAGCTGGTCAGCGTGCTCGCAAGGGTAAGGCTCGCGAGCCACGCAACTTCGAGGAGGACTACAAGCAGGCGATGCACGTCAGCACCGAAGGCTGGGTAGGCATCCCTGCGAGTGCGTTCCGCAACGCGCTCATCTCCGCCTGCAGGCTGGTTGGCTTCAAGATGACGCTGGCGAAGCTGTCCCTGTTCGTCGCTCCGGACGGATTCGATGCGGTGGACGGCACTCCGCTGGTCAAGATTGAGGGTGAGCCGGAGATGTCGGTGATGCCCGTACGTAACGCCACCGGTGTGCTGGACCTGCGTGCCCGTCCGATGTGGCGGCAGTGGGCGGCGAACCTGGTCATCTCCTGGGATAGTGACCAGTTCAGCCTCACCGACGTCGTCAACCTGCTGAGCCGCACGGGCTTGCAGGTCGGTATCGGTGAAGGCAGACCTGACAGTCGGGAGAGTCACGGTCTCGGCTGGGGTCTGTTCTCCATTGAAAGTGCGACCAAAATAAGCAGCCCATCGGCGTTCGCTCTGCCACCCGATATTGACGAGTCCACCGGGTAAACCGTCGTGGCAGGCGAGGCATGTCGTGGCAAGGCCTGACTTGGCTCGGCCGGGCGTGGCGGGGCAGGCATGGCGAGGCAGGACGTGGCACGCCAGGGGGCGGCGAGGCAGGGCCCGGCACGGCAAGGCAGGCAAGGCCAGGCTAGACGAGGCCCGGCATGGCGCGACGAGGCTTGGCCTGGCAAGGCAAGGCAGGCATGGCGTGGCGAGGCGCGGCGAGGCCGGGCGCGACAAGGCGTGACGAGGCGAGGCAAGGCAGGCACGGCCCGGCTTGGCTGGGCGTGGCACGGCGGGGCTGGGCGTGGCGAGGCAATAGGGTTGAGGAGGGCGGGAAACCATCATTCAGGAGGTAGCACATGACTGAATCTAAAGTGAGGGCGAGCTCACTGATCGTAGACCCGAGGTTCTATCCTCGTGCAGGCGGGATAGACCGGGTTCATTGTTACCATCTGCAACTCGCCATTCGTGCCGGTGAGGAGATACCGCCTATCATCGTGTCCGACACGGGCATCCTGGTAGACGGAGCTCACCGCAAGGCGGCGTACGAGGCGGAGTTCGGTCCAGACGCCGAGATTCCCGCCATCGTCAAGCACTACCCGGACGAGGCGGCGATGATTGAGGACGCCGTACGTATCAACGTTCGGCACGGCAAACCGCTCTGTCCTCAGGATCTCACTCATGCGGCTCAGTTATTGCGCAGTTACCGAGTACAGGACATTCCGCATCTTGCCCGTCTGTTCGGTCGTACTGTGGAATACACGCAGCGAATCGTTGTGCGTGAGGCTCGCACTCAGCCTGAGAACGGTGGTGAGCCACAGGTCATACCTGTCAAATACGCCGTTCGGCATCTTGCGGGTGAGGAGATAAGTGAGCAGCAGGCGGATGCCCAGCGCATGGTGATCGGTTCACCGCTCACCTTCCAGGCGAAGCAACTGCGTTCTGCTCTGGATAACGGGCTGGTGCCGACCACCAACAAGGAGCTCATTCGGGAGCTCCGGTTGTTGTATCGGTCACTGGGCAACTTCCTGAGCCAGATCAAGACCACACGCAAGCGCAAGGAGCCTGTAGAGAGCTAGTCCTGGCAGGCGAGGCCGGGCTTGGCGAGGCGAGTCGAGGTATGGCAAGCCTCGGCATGGCAAGGCCAGGCAGGCGAGGCTTGGCTTGGCAAGGCATGGCAAGGCAAGACAAGGCCAGGTAGGCATGGCTAGGCACGGTGTGGCTAGGCCCGGCTCGGCATGGCAGGCTTGGCAGGGCGGGGCTAGGCTGGGCAGGGCGAGGCGTGGCTAGGCATGGCAGGGCTAGGCAAGGCAGGCATGGCGAGACCAGGCAAGGCGAGGCGTGGCCAGGCAAGGCAATTGGGTTGTGGTGGGTGGGTTCTAATATAAACGTTACTTAAGTAACTGGACACAGGAGAATACGGTGTCCAGGACACTTAACAAAACAGGAACGGAGGTGTCAAACATTGATAGCTGTGTTCGACTACGACGATACGGTGGTAGCTACGCAACCGGTGTACGACAAGGCCAAGCAGGTATTCAAGCACATACTGCATTGTGCCGGTATTGATGTCGACAACATCGTCCAGCGACTGGATGAGCTGGATCGTCTCCGTGTGACCTATCGTGGTTTGAGACCGGAGCGGTTCATCGAATCCATGGCTATCACCTACGCCATCCTCTCAGCCAGAAACGAGATCCCATACGACCCGGCAGTTGACGCCGCCATACATTCGCTTCGTCATCTGCTGGATGTGCCACCCGAGCCCTATCCCGAGACGACAGAAGTACTGAAGTCTCTTCAGGAACGTGGGCATCTGCTGGTTCTTTATTCCGCAGCCGGTGATGTAGAGTATCAACGTCGCAGGATAGAGCTCTCCGGTATCCAGGGCTACTTCCACCATGTAGTAGTCACAGCCACGAAGGACAGTGATAGCTTCCTGAGACTGCTGGAGCGGATTGATGCGATAGACAATCCGCAGCGGGTGGTTGCAGTCGGTAACAGTTACCGGAGCGATATCCTTCCTGCTCTGCAATGCGGAGCAAAAGGCGTGTTGATAGACCGTGGTGACTGGCAAACTCCGCAGCAAGGGGAGATAGACCCGAATGTTCCGGTGTTGCCCAGTCTGGAAGGTTTGCCTGAGCTGATATCTCAATTCAGCAAGGGCAAATAGGCTCGGCTTGGCTGGGCTAGGAACGGCATCGCACGTCGTCGCATGGCATGGCAGGCAAGGCGTGGCTGGGCCAGGCTAGGCGTGACTTGGCCGGGCGGGGCTTGGCTGGGCGAGGCAGGCACGACTGGGCGTGGCAAGGCAAGACCGGGCAAGGCAGGCATGGCAAGGCGCGGCATGGCATGGCTTGGCAGGGCCTGGCAGGCAAGGCAAGGCATGACATGGCAAGGCATGCCCAGGCTAGCCACGGCATGGCGAACAAGCCGGCAGGTGGATTTCCATCCATCTGCCGGCGGATATTCCACCACCATGTGGAGGATATTCCACCATAAGACGGGAGGTTTCAGGAAATGGACCTGGACAGAGTTCTGGAAGGCGACTCGTTCTACCCGCACCATCCCATCCCTGACAGGAAGCGATGGGAGCGTATCTTTCTGAGACTATATGACCTGCTGGAACTCTCGCCCTACGACTCGTTCGAGTGCGACGTGTTTGAGATATTCCCGGACTACGACCTGGACTGCGACTGCGGTTGGGACTCCCATCCCTTCTGGGACTGGCTGGACCGGCTCCAGCACCGAGAAGACTGCTTCCAGCAGGTCTGGCAACAGTTTGAGCGGTGCTATGGCTCTCTACCGTATGGCGACAAACACTCCAGAGAGCTGTACAGGCAGAAGCTGGAGGAGATCATCAAACCGGTATATCAGCAGTTAGGCTGGTCCACTGAAGGAGATGACTGGTGGCGTGGAGTGGCCATCAAGTGCTCCTGTGATTACCATCAACGGGTAGAGCAGAAGCTGAGGGAAATCATCGAGCAGGAGGGTTATGCAGGACACCGCAGAGGCTGTGTCCGCATCAAACCGAACTTCTGGTACAAGCCTGACGATTGGTGTCTGTGGTGGTACAAATACCCATTGCGTTCTGCCGAATGTTCAGAGGTCATCCCAGACGAGCGGCTGGAGCAAATCGTCCGGCACTGCATTGACTTTGTGAAGGGGCAGAGGTGAGGAATGGACACACTGAACATCGAGCATCAGGACAGAGCGCGGTATCGGATAGGGAATACCGTCTATCGGTTCCGCTATGCGGTGATATCGGATGGAGAGGGCACAGAGGTCACCGCCATCCTGACAAACGACAGAGTGCTCTACCACTGCACAAGCATAGACGAGTTTGTGCAACTCGTCAACGACGCCGATGAAGGCGACGATAACGCCAGACTGCAGCTCCACAACCTGATACACGAAGCCGAGCCATGGCAGGGCAAAGTGCTTAAAGGAGGCTAAACCATGCATCTGGTCATCCCACTCATCACCGAGGAAGGCGACCTGTGGATTATCCTCACAGGCTACCATAGAGAGGATATAGCAGCCAGACTGGACAGGATACGAACGCTGGCTCAACAGCTGGACGAGAACCAGTCTATCCTGTGGCGGATGCCTGTCGTCGTCATCGACCGTGAGGTTATCCCCGTGCTGGATATGCCTCATCTGGACAGGGCAATGGAGGAGGAGTCGCCTATCCTGATTGACGACAACCAGTGGAACGAGGTAACGGATTTGCTGGGCGACCGGTATCTGTGGAAGTCGTTCCTGCAGATAGAATACGACCGTGAAGGTAACCATAAGGCACAGGTTATCGTGCCCCGCTACGACTACGAATACAGCTATCCCGTTGACCTCTCCACCGTTTGCAACCCATCCCGTCCTTAAGGAGGTAAAAATACCATGCACCTTGTCATCCCGTTGAGAGACCACGAGGGCGACTTCTGCGTCATCGTGCCGGACTACGACGGCAATCTCATCCAGAACGCTCTGGACGAGATGAAGCAGCTGTCTACCCAGTTGAGACCGGACCAGTGCGTGGCGTGGGGACTGCCCGCCCTTGTCGTGCACATGGAGATCCTGCCGGTGCCTGAAGTGCCCTATCTGGACAAAGCACTGGAATCCGGCGAGTCCATGATGCTGAACGATGAGCAGTGGCAGGAGGTTACCGCCGTGCTGGATGAGGAATACCTCTGGGACGGTACCCTGCGACTGGAATGCACCGGCACCGGTAAGACACGCACTCAACTGGTCATCCATCCCGAACACTCCGGCTTCTACCACGTTACCGATATCCAGTTGCCTTAGACATCGCAAACAGGTATGCCCCAGCACCACAGCATACTCATCCTCTCACAAGGAGGTATAAGCCCACAATGGAGGAAGGGTTCTACTTTCCCACCCTGATAGACAACATCATCACAGACTGCTACAGGCTCATTGTGTACACGCCGCAGGAGCGACGGATAGCTCCGATGGTCTATCCGGACTGGGACTTCCATGTGCAGCTGATGCCCGGTCTGGAGTTGCGCATGCAGAAGCTGAACTCTCCCAATCCGGCACGTCCGTTCCGCATGGAGCTCACCATCGGTCAGGACCGAGTGTATGTGGATAGCATCAACAGGAAGCTTCTCTCTGAAAGACACTCTCACCGGCTGGCGTTGCGCAATTACCGCATCGTCGTGGACTATCTGGACAGGACGGAGAGACCCGGCAACTGGGGTCCCCTCGATGAGACGGAGCTCTGTTGCAACGTGCACCGCAACCTGCTCGACCTGCTGGAGGACTTCAAGAACAGGTGGTACAGTCTGTGCAGAGAGCATGCACACGAGGAGGTACAGCATATACCGGCGTTCAAGCAGTTCGTCTCCGGTGTAGACATCGGAGCGATTGTGGAGGAGATCCAGATACGCCGTGAGCTGACCGGTGCAGATACCGCCGTCACCGCTCTCGCCAAACGAGCCGCTGGTGACTTTGTAGATAATGCCTATCTGGACAAGTACACCTGCGATGAGGACGGTTACTACTGGCTGGTTTACAAGATGGATACCCTGCTGACGTCCGTTACGCAGCTCGCATACTATCGTCTCATCAGCCGATACGGCATCAAAGACACAGGGGACGTTCTCATCTGTCTCCTATCCGGCTCCCACCTGGCATGGTTCCACCCAGGACCGGCATGGGCAACCGGTTCGCCGCACTGGAACGTGCTGATGGACGGCGGAGGCAACCCCACCACGTGGAGATACATTGAGAGATACAGGGACAAACGCAATCTGATCAGATATCTGTACAGATTGAACGAGCATCGCACGCCGTTCGCGCTGTTCGGTCACCGCATCCAGCCCGCTCTGCGCTTCATGCACTCCCTTCTCAACACCGAGCCCAGGATGATAGTTCGACTGGACAAGCACAAACACGAGTTCATGCTGTTTGCCTATGAACAGGAGGTATAGTCATGTATAAGACCTGCACATCGCTTCTGCGTTATATCGCACGCCGTGCCATCGAGGTGTTCAACTCGCCATACGCATATCCTTCCTGCACTAAATGGCCAGCCAGGATAGTGCACCTGATGGAGCCTAGAGAGGTGGAACTGGCTGCCGGCACTACCCTCTTTTACAAACCCGGCAAGGATATCGATGAGCAGGGCACTATCGTCGTCCGAGTGGGCGATATGGAGGGCGTAGTATCCGAACACGATACGGATGTGCCCTTTAGCGATTCGTTCATACGGTCGGGAGAGGAGATATTCACCGAGATCATCCTGAATGAAACGGATGCTGACTGGAAGTATTACCAAAGGTACAGGCAGGATGTGGAGCGGGCTCATAAGGATAGCTCTCAGTTCTTCAGGAAGTTCCGTCAGGACTGGAAGCTGGCTTGCGGTGACGCTCTGTGGAACGATGCTAGACGATACGGGGAGCAGTTCGTCCAGTTCGTGAGCTCGCTACCGCTGGCGGACAGGTTCACGGATACTGTGGTAATGGCGGAGCTGATGTACGGCATGAAGGACAAATACTATCCAGACTACGTTATCAGGGATCTAAACGATGCGCTGAATTATCAATCCCGGGTAGCTTCACAGAGCCTCACTCCGTATGCCTTCAAGGAGTGGTATGAAGAACTGCTAAGACTCAGCGACCTTCTGATTGGAAGGCTGATATCGCTCGCATTTGCAGAGCAGTATCTGTGCAGGGGCATGAAGCCGGTTAAAGCCAGGAAACTGTTCATCGTGGATAACTACCTGGTCTGCTCCTGCTACAGTACCTTTGGAGACTCATACACTATGCTGAGTCCAGAGGATGATCTGGCAGAGAGGATTGATAAGCTTATCAGCCGAATCAAATTTGACGAACCCCTGCATAAGCTCTCTAAGGGCAGTCTGCCCTGCATCGCCTCCCTGATGGACAGGATAGTGAACACTGAACCCGTAGTGCATCCGGTCATCGTGGACGGCGATGATGAGTACCTCGTACTGGAATACAGAGTTCGTCAACAGGAGCCATACAGCCTGATGTGCGCCTGAAGGAGGTATCCACATGGTAGACACTTGCGGTAAGTTCATCGGCTACGTTCGTAACCGTACACAAGAGCTGTTTATGGAGCCATTCGTCTGCCCTACGTCGTACGCCTGGCCCGTGCGGATAGTCTATCCCACCGAGCCCTATGAACGTCAGCTCCCACACGGCGCATCCCTTCATTATCAGCCCGGCGATACGCCGGATACACAGGGCTCCGTCGTGTTGCGTATCGCCGATATGGAGCTGGTCATGGATGGGAACCGGCAGATCTTACCCGGTGCCAGGAAGGCTGCCAGGCTGTGGAACATGCAGATGATAAAGGGGCTGGACGACGAGAATGTGGACGCTCTGGAGGAGCTCCGATACCGGATGGTACGTGAGATGTATGGCGGTGCATCCGAGTTCTTTGGCGGTCTGCGCCAGGCATGGATAGGGGCATGCGAACAGGCGTCCGAACAGCATATCCGATACACCGCCCCGTTCATCGATTTTGTGGAGTCTCTACCGCTGGCAAAGTGGTTCCAGGACGTGCCGGTTCTTGCCAATCTGGTAAATACATCTGCCTATGCGCGAAGCGAGGTCAACTTTCACTACCACCTGATGCTCGAGCGACAGGAACAGCTCCTGAACCACAGAAACGAGATAGGTACCCCGTCCGGTTACAGGCATATAGAGCATACCGCCCGAGATGTGCTGCGTTACATGGTGTGGCTCGCCGCCATGCGCATCGCCCTGAAGGCGGGATACGATGTTCGGTTCGACGAGGTGGTGGTGCGCATCAACAACGTGCTGGTACGGATTCATGAAGTGGTGAGTACCCAAGAACGCCATCTCATCGTGAAGCCCGGTATGACGATGCAAACCGCCGTCAGCGAGCTGTTTCCACACCCGATCAAGAACACCTGCTACGTGCGCCCGCTGGCACGTGGTAACCTGAGATATATCGCCTCCATCATGAACCATTTGCCCAACCTGACACCAGAGGTATCCATGATGATGGGCGACCGGGTGATGCTGCTGGAGTACGATATAGACCTCAACGATAGCCCCATATAACCTGCCAACAGTTATAGTGAACAGCAATCTCATCAGGAGTTCCGGTCATGAAGTTCTACGCTGTACAGTGTCAATCCGATGAGGACACCGTAACTCTGCTTCTGGACAAGCAGGAACTGTTTGTGCTGGACAAGGAAGCGGTCGGTGGTCT
>BEHS01000083.1 GCA_002898895.1 bacterium HR16
TTTCCGTCAGCATCTTCTGCCACTCGGCTTCTGTATATACCAGCAGGTCTGTGGAAAGGGGCAAGTCGGAGGTGTCAAAGTGGTGAGCCCTTTCAATGAACGGTATCGCTGTTTCTCGCAAGATAATCACGAGGTCGATATCGCTGCCGCCCCCCCAATCGCCGCGCGCATACGAGCCAAACAGCCCTATCCTCACCACAGCAGGGTACCGGGCGAAAACGTGCTCAGCCCATGCCTGTACCGCCAGATGAACGGTCTCGGCATTGAGCCATTTGAGCACGGGCGAATTCAAGGATCTCAAGGGAAGGCGTTAGCCCCCTGTAGTCCCCCAGCAGGCAGGGAAGGCGTTAGCCCCCTGTAGTCCCCCAGCAGGCAGGGAAGGCGTTAGCCCCCTGTAGTCCCCCGCAGGCAGGGGGACAGCTATACCTCCCCGCGTGCGGGGAGGCAGGGTGGGGCTACATATTTCGGCTCACCAGGAGGTTCGCCCTCCCGAGGGGAAATGCCAGGAGGGATGCGCTTCGTCGCAACCTAAAAGCGGAACCCCCATCCTTTAAACAGTTGCTTCACCCTCGCATCGCCTGTCATCTCCACCAGCGCGTCGATAACTCGTCTGTTCCTTTCATGGTCGGGAAGGTCTTTCAGCCCCAGCTTGCCCTCGCGGTTTCGGCGAAACAGCTCTGCCCACACGCGATTGCCGTAGCGCCGGGCAATGGAGTGCAGAATCTCATGCGCCATCGCCTCGCCGAGTATTCGCTGTGCTGCCGGTTGCTGGCGGAACTCGCTATCCGACCATTGCAGAGGGGTAGGCGGCTTGGGGAATCGTTTGCGAAAGCCCTCTGCGCCCACACGCAACGCCCGCTGGTACCACACGTCGGGGAAAGCGGTATTGCCTGCCAGCTTGCCCTGTTCCTCGATGTAGATAACCGCGCCGGTCTGCAGCCAGTGCGGCAACCCCTCGCCGACGCCGTGCAGAAACACCCACTTCAGCTCGTGCGCCTCTACGCCGTCGCCGCCCGCCTCATAACGCAGGTTATACGGTCCCACGCGACCGGTGCAGGCAATCCACGTTTCCGAGCGCGGTCCGCCCCACGTCGCACCGCCATATCCCGACAGCTGTGCGGGAGCAGTGAGAGAGACGAACAGGGCATCTTCGGGTTCATAGCCGCCCACCACTCGTTGCTCGCGGTCGTAGATGCGCACGAGCAGAGCGAGGTACTCGGGTAGCCAGCGGCGATAGAAGGGGGTGTCCGGGATATAGACGCTCATCCGACGATAGGTTGCGGACAGCCAGCGGGTATCCATCTGGGGGTGCTTGGCGTTGACCACAACCACACGCTCCTGCGGCAGACGGAAGTGCAGAGTGGAACCCTCACGGGACTGCGGTTCCGGTACCAGAGTGGCAATCTCGCCCGTGCCTTCGGGAAGATGTACGACCACTTCCATTTCGCCCTGCGCCTTGCCCAGCCCGGCAAGCGAGCGGAAGTAGAAATGCTCTTTGCGATCGGGAGCATAGCGGGTCATCGGCACGTTGTACGCGGCATCCAGCCAGCGGAAGCGCACGGTAGCACCCTTATCCGTCGGCTGAAGCAGAAGCACCTGCGCATGGCGTAACTCCAGCCGGGAAAGATACTCATATACCGGCGGCAGCAGGGAATACCGCGCCCCTTCTACCTGCACCCCATCCGCAGTGAAAGGAACCGACAAGGCTATCGTCCCCACTGTGGTGACCTCTACCTCAGCGGAGCCGTCGGTGCGCAGACGATACGTCCACTGCTGGGAAGGAGATGCAGGCTTCTCTTGGGAGACCAGCAAACTGAGCGCAACGTGGAATGCTCCTTCCACATTATCGCGCGTGCTATCATGCTGTAACCGCAGGCGGTACTCGCCGGGTGACAGCTGATACTCCAGCAGAGGAAACTGTTGCGGTTCAGAATCCGGCACACGCCAGACAGAGCGCCAGAGGTCTCCCTGCCTGTGTTCCAGCGAAGCGGATACAGCCAGTCCGCGCGTGTCGATGCACCCCTGCAGCCACCAGCCGGAGCGATCACGCGGCACGGTAAAGCGCAGTTCGCCCGTTTGGGTGTCATCGGCAGGGGAGGAAGGCTTCAACTGCAAACGCCAGATACCCTGCACCAGCGCGTCGATGTCGGCGTTGGGGGGAGGCGCAGGAGGCAGGCGGAACTCCCATTCGGGACGGTTGCCGTCCAGCAGGCGGTACAGCTCGGCGATGCGCTCCTTTGCCTGCCGTCGCAAAGGCAGGTCGGCGCGGGCGATTTCCACCAAACGCTTCCATGCCTGCAGTTCGAGGTCGTTTCTGCTCGCCGTCTTCGCCATCTGCGCGCGCAGGCGATACACCTGCGGATTGCCCTCATCCAGATTCCGGGCAAGAGCCAGCCTCTCAACCGCTTCCGATGCCTTGCCTGCCTTCCACAGAAATTCCGCTTCACGCACCAGCCCGGCGGAGCGGTGCAGGCGAGCCATCACCGCACCGTAGCCTTCCAGCACCAGTTGAGCAGGAGCCTGCACTCGAAACGCCGACCCGAGCGAGACAGACAGAGAAGATGCGCTCCTGCGCATCTCGGAGGTGGGAAAATGGAATACCTGAACCGCCTCCTGCGAGGTCTCCTCCAGCAGATAAGGCAGGCTGGTGAGGGGACCGGAACGACGATTCGCGTGGTCAATAATCGCTCCACCGATGTATACCTCGTCGTCCAGGTTGCCGTCGCCTGCGTCATCTACCACGATTCGGAGCGGAGCGTTGCCTTGCAGGGAAATGTCAGGCAGGCTCTGTGTCTCGCCTGCACTGAGCAGTCGAGTACGCGCTCGCAGGGTTTGTCCTTCGTACACCGCAACGCTCAGGGTAGTATGACGCGATGTGAGGGCCGGCTCCGCAGGCGTACACACTGCACACCACATCTGCAGGGTATAACGGGCTTCAGCGAGCGCAGGGGTCAGCGCGGCGGCGGTTTGCCTGAAGGGAGTGCGGTATGTCAGCTGTACTTCCCCATCCACACCAGACGCCCCAGGGTACGCTGACCCATTGAGGATGGGCAGGTTCGGCGTTTGAGAAGAAGTCGTGAGCAGCTGAATGTTATCGGGATGCCATTGACGAAGGGGCACAGAACCTCTCGATGACCGCACCCGCAGGCTTTCAAACGCAGGATGACGCCACAGAGATTGCCCCTTGCTCAGGGTGACTTTTACCTGTACTGTACCATTCGGCGGCACCTGCACCGGCAGAGCGGTCACAGGGCGACTGTTTACCAGCAGTTGCGCTCCACGCAGGTTCCCCTCCAGCCGCAGGAACTGTAGTCTCCGCGCCGCTGTCTGCTCTTCTTGCCGGAGGCGACGTTCTTGCTCTTGCCACTGCGCGTACCAGCCGATGTACCTCATGCGGGAGCCGGATATGGTACCCAGTCCCTTGCGATAGATGCGCCCACGCAGCTTCAGCGGCTGTCCAACGATGTTGCGGTCCTTGCGCGTGCTTATCCATTCCTGAAGCACCTGCTCGTGCAGGTCGCTGAGCCAGATAGTGGTCTCTCCCGAATCGTCCTGAATACGGGCGTCGCACCAGTTCCCCCAGTCGCCCCCATGACCGTCGCCTGTGTCCGCTACCTCCAGGGTGAGTGTGTCGGTGCTACGCAGAGGGATATGGAGGGTGACGGGATTATCACCCGCCTTCAGCACAGGGCTTTCGTACACCTTTTCCTCGCCCACAAACACGCGGAAAATCGCCGCGCCGGGTCGTCCCAGCACGCCGTCGTCCACGCCAATGGTGGCGCGGAAGTGCCAGCGGGTGTCCGCGTGGGCGAGGGTGGTGCAGAGAAGCAGGGAGAGCAACAGCAGTTTGCGTGCGAATGACCTGATCCCCTCGCCTCCTTCCCTTGTAGGGAAGCAGGAACCGCTTCCCTCTCCCACAGGGAGAAGAGTTGGGGGTGAGGTGTTGGTCCCGCTTACTCCACAAACACCGGTTGCGTCCATGCGCGAGCCTCTCCTTCGCCAATCACCTCTACGCGAGCGTATACACCGGCTTTGCTCAGGGAGAAGGTTGCCTTGCTACCGCTGACGCGCTCTATAACCTGCCCGCGCAGGGAAATCAGTCGCAGTTCGCGAGCGTTCATCGTGTGCACGCGGTAATACCCATCTTCTACCACGATTTCCTCTATCACCACGCCGGTAGAGGCATAGAACCGCCCGTCCTTCAGCGCGTCCAGCACCGCCTCCTTACTCCGCTCGCGCACGTTGACCGCGTTCCACGCAGAACCCATCTGAAATACGCGGTGGGTATCTTCGTTCGCGTAGCCCCATACCTGCCTGCCTTCCGATAACAACCTGTCCCAACGGTCCAGAGCATAAGGGCTACCTTCCAGGTACTCTATCACGTTGTTGTAGATTTCGATGCCGTGATACCTCTGCAGGTGAAGCAGCTGCGAGTCGCGCCAGTGGTCGAAGTTCTCTCCCCAGTTCGGGTGGTTCAGGATAACCAGCCCTCCTTCTTGCAGAGTAAGGTCTATCACCGACTGATAGCTGAGGTCGTGGGGCAGGGTGCCGGTGATGTTCACGCGCAGGATGTGCTGCTGTGCGCTGTGCTCTACGCCCGCGAAGACCAGAATCTGCGGGAAGTGCGCCTCGTTCGGGTTGGCGATAACATCGTGGTCGGTAAGCGCGACAAAATCGTATCCGCGCCGAATGAAGGCGTCTATCGTATCGTCAGGGGAGAGTTCGCCATCGCTAAGGGTGGTGTGCGCGTGCAGGTTACCTTTGAGCCAGAGCGGGTAGCGTTGCGCGTATGGGTTTCGTAGTATCGCCATAAGGTCTCCTTTCAATGGTGGGGAGACTGCATGTGCCCCCTCTCCCGCGGTGGAGAAAGGGGGCAACAAAAACTATCTCAGTCTCGCTTTCTGCTTAATGTCTGCCAGTTCCTTCTCGGTAACCACCTTCACCGAGCCGTCGGCGAAGCCCACCGCATAACGCTTATCTTTGTGGGGTACGGCGTCGTAGAGCACTACCACCTCGTTCAACTTGGGATACATGCTCTTCGGTCGCCAGGTGAGGTGCGGGTTGGTTTTGTACGGCTTGTGCGTGACAGGGCAGGTCAGAACGTTCTTATCCTTCGTATAAGGTTGGATCGCCTCGCCGAGTTTCTGGGCAGTGGTAGATGGTGGGAACATGTTGTCCCAATCCTGCAGGTACATCTGTACCGCCCTCAGAGCATTCTTCATGTGGGCGGTGCACTTCTGGCTATCGGGCGAAACCTGTGCCCATGCCAGTGTGAAAACGATGACGGTCGTCGCCAGCACAACCGCGATTGGTCGCCAGTTCATCGTGTGTTACCTCCTGTGTGAGTCTTCCATCAGGTATAGACGGGGCAGAAATACCCCCTGTTTCGCTGGTAGGACGGTCTACCCTGCAGGCACGACCTGCATGTTCGCCGCGTCCCCCAGCAGGGATTGTATCACAGGGTTATAGAAGCTTTCAAATAGTGCGTTCGGTTGCTTGCGGACGCAGGGATAGACTATAATAGGAATGCTATGGCGAAAGGGAAAGGGCAACAGACAAAAGAGTCGAGCGACCGCATGGTGCTGGTGAACCGCCGCGCCTATCACGATTACGAGATCCTGGAAACCTTCGAGGCGGGTATTGCGCTGGTGGGTACGGAGGTGAAGTCCGTTCGCGCAGGCAGGGTCAACCTGCAGGATGCCTACTGCAAGGTAGAAAACGGTGAGGTGTGGTTGTACAACATGCACATCAGCCCCTATTCACACGGCAACCGCTACAACCCAGACCCGGTGCGCCCTCGCAAGTTGCTACTGCACAAGTGGGAGATTCACCGCCTGATGGGCAAAGCGGAGATGAAAGGGCTGACCATCGTTCCTTTGAAGATATACTTCAAGCGCGGCTATGCAAAGGTGGAAATCGCTATTGTGCGGGGGAAGAAGCTGTACGACAAGCGCGAAGCCATCGCGGAACGAGACCGCCAGCGTGAAGAAGAACGCATGATGATGAACCGACAATAAGAGTAGAGGCTTAGTGAAAGTGGTGAGGTTTCCGTGATAGGCACACACATTGGCAAGTACCGAATCGTGCGCCAGCTGGGAGTAGGAGGCATGGCGCACGTGTACGAGGCGCAGGATGAGCTCATCGGGCGTACCGTTGCACTGAAGGTGCTGGTGCTGCCCTCCATCATCAGCGAAAGCGAGCGGCTGGATATGGTACGCCGATTCGAGCGGGAAGCGCGTTCGGCAGGCAAGCTCTCTCATCCCAACATCGTAACCATCTACGAGGTGGGCAGTGCGAACGGGATGCACTACATCGCGATGGAGTTCATGCAGGGCAAGACCGCGCGCGAGGTGCTGAACGAAGAGGGCAGAATCCCGCCGGACCGTGTACTGAATATCGTCAAGCAGGTCGCCAGCGCGCTGGACTATGCACATGCACGAGGCGTTATCCATCGCGATGTGAAACCCGACAACATCGCCCTGCTGGAAGATGGCATCGTGAAGCTGACCGACTTCGGCATTGCGCGATTGGCGAACGACCTGGTGCGCACGCAGGCAGGGATTATGGTGGGTTCCCCCGCGTACATGTCGCCGGAGCAGATTGTGGGCGATGAGATAGACGGGCGTTCGGACGTGTTTTCGCTGGGGGTCACCACCTACGAATTGCTAACCGGCTCCAAGCCCTTCGACGCCAGCACCATTACTGCGGTCATGCATAAGATTATCTACGAGCAGCCAGCTCCTGCAGAAGATCTCTCGCCAGCGGTGGAGCGCGTGCTACGCAAGGCGATGGAAAAGGAGCCGGCGAAACGTTATCAGTCCGCCCGAGCCTTTGCGGAAGACCTGGGACTGGCGATGCTCACTTCAGGGGTACAGGGTGAGGCGGACATCTTCCATGCACACCCACATCACCCCAAGCCAGAGGTGGAAAAAACGGTTATCACTACTCCACCGGAAGAGATTTCCGCTCCAGTTCGCAAGCGTCGGTGGGGCTGGGTAGCGGGTGTGGCTTCCGTTATCGTTGTACTTGCGGCGGCAGGAACGTGGGCGGTATTGAGCGGTAACGACGGGCAGTGGCGACGGTATCTGGCAGAGTGGGGAATCCTTCCCCGACCACAAGCCGCGCCGGTGAACGCAGCCGAATCCGCTCCGGTGAGCGCGAAGCCGGTAGGAGCCACCTTCGTGCTCAGCGACTTCGAAATCGCTGCGGGAGGCTGGCAAGGCGACAAGAACACCACCGTCCTTCAGCGCATACGCGGAGGAGCAAGCCAGGGGGCGTACTGGTTGAAGGTGATGAGCCGTTCGCTGGAGTATGAACCCGCACTGATAGTCCGGCTTTCTCCTGAATCCAGCGACTGGTCACGCTTCGGAGACACCCTGGCGCTGGACATCTTCCTGCCGGTACAGGTAAGCGCGACCTGTCGCGCCACGGTGGTGCTGGTAGACAGTCAGGGACACGAGAACTATCTCCCCCGACCATTCACGCTGAGTCCCGGCTTGTGGGTCAATGTGGAATGGCGGGCAGGGGATTTGCTTCGCGACGTCAAAGAGTTGCGTGTGGAAGTGGAAAACCTGCCTGTCGGCGACACAGGCTGGTTCGGCATCGATCATCTGCGGGTGTACCGCAAGCAATAGGAGGCGAGAATGGCGGAGTTCTTCAACCTGCCCATGCTGGGGCAGACGATGGAGGAAGGTACTATCACCAAGTGGCTGAAGGCAGAAGGGGACTATATCCGACGCGGTGACATCATCGCGGAGGTAATGACCGATAAAGCCAATCTGGAAGTAGACGCCACCTTTGAGGGCTACCTGCGCAAGATTCTGGTGACAGAAGGCGAGACAGTTCCCGTCAACGCACCCATCGCGATTGTCAGCAAGACCCTCGATGAAGACATCTCCTCTTTGCTGAGCGACGCGGCAAAGGCTGAGCCTGTCCCTGCTGCAACTCAGGCGGAGACGCGAGAGCCCGTTCGGACCGTGCCTGTCACCCAACCGACCGCTACTGCGACCACCGAAGAGCGGCTGTTCATCAGCCCCCGCGCGCGACGATTGGCGCAGGAGAAGGGCGTTCCGCTGCAAGCACTTGCCGGGCGAGGCACAGGTCCGCAAGGGCGCATTTTAGAACGCGATGTGGAAAGCGTGTGGCAGGAGCTGATGTCCGCCAAACCGCGCGTGACTCCTCTTGCAGAGAAGGTGGCGGCAGAAGCGGGCGTGGATGTGACAGCAGTGGCGGGCACCGGCGTCGGCGGACGGGTGACCAAAGAGGATGTGCTTCGCGTTACCGCCCCCCCCGTGACGCCAGCCGCTCCTCCAGCCGGGGCGCAGGTGGTGAAGCTGGCTGGACTGCGCAAGCTGGTGGCGGAGAACGTGGTAAAGGGCTTCTTCTCCGCGCCGCCGGTGACGCTGGTGGCAGAGGTGGACATGACCGAGTGCGTGCGCTTGCGCGAGCAACTGCTGCCTGAGGTGGAGAAGGCGTACGGTACCCGCCTGACCTATACCGACATCATCGTGAGGGCAACGGCGCGTGCGCTACGCGACTTCCCCATGATGAACGCCACCCTGCGCGACGATCAGATACTCCTGCATCCCGATGTCAACGTGGGCGTAGCGGTAGCGGTAGAGGACGGATTGCTGGTTCCTGTGGTGAAAAACGCAGACCGCAAGACGCTGGGCGAGATTTCGCGTGAGCTGCGAGAGCTGGCAGAGCGCGCCCGTGCCGGCAAAAGCACCCCAGACGACCTGTCGGGCGGCACGTTCACCATCACCAACTTGGGCGCTTATGATGTGGACCTGTTCAACCCCGTGCTGGTGCCGGGGCAAACGGGCATACTGGGCGTAGGACGCATCGCGGAGAAGCCTGTAATCCGTGAGGGGCAGGTGGTGGCAAGGCACCTGATGAACCTCTGCCTGACCTTCGACCATCGCGTGTTAGATGGCGCGCCCGCCGCACGCTTCCTGCAGAGGGTGAAACAGCTGCTGGAATCGCCGATGCTGTTGCTGATATAGGCGACCGCGCATAAAGCGGGAGGCGAATATGACCTTTCGGGAGATGAATTTGCGCGTGTTTCGGGGTGAATCGCTGCCGCATGTGTTCTTTCAACCCCGTATCGAGCCGTGGTACGCTTGGCACAAGCAGTTTGGCAAGCTTCCTCCGCGCTATCGCGACATGAGCCTGCTGGAGCTGTTTGACGACCTGAAGGTCTCCATGCGCTACGTGCATTACTACACCGGCATGCCCGACCCGGTGGTTCGGCAGTTCTCGCCAGAGGTAAAGGTGCGCCATCACTGGGGCGAGGAGGAGGGCTATGTCGCCTACGAGACGCCATACGGCGCTCTGGTGGAGCGCTACGTGCGCACAGTAGACGGTCCCTGGCGCACGGTGCAGTTCGCGGTGAAGACGGTAGACGACCTGCGCGCGCTGCGCTGGCTATACCGGCACACCACTTACACTTTCTCGCGCGAAAACTTCCAGCAAGGCAGCGACTTCATGGGTGAACGGGGTGAACCACAGTTCTGGGTTCCCAAAAGCCCCTATCAGGCTCTGGCGCAGATATGGATGCGACTGGAAGATCTCATCTACGCGCTGGCAGACAACCCGCGCGAAGTGGAAGAAACCATGCGCGCCATTGACGACTCGTACGATGCCCTCTACGAGCAGATTATCGCCAGTGGGATGGTGCACATTGTGAACTTCGGGGAGAACATCCACGATAGCCTGCTCTCGCCGCGCTACTTCGAGCGCTACCTCATCCCCTTCTGGGAGAAGAGGTCGGGGCAACTGCGTCGGGCAGGTATCTTCACGCACGTGCATATCGACGGCTACTTTCGCTCCCTGCTGCTATACCTTAAAGACCTGCCCTTCGACGGTCTGGAAGCACTGACGCCACTACCTCAAGGCGACGTGACGCCAGAGGAAATCAAGGAGCACATCGGCGATAAGGTATTGCTGGACGGCATTCCGGCTATTTTGTTCCTACCGCCTTTTACGTGCGAACAGGTGATGGATATGGTGGAGAATCTGGTGAAGTTATTTCACCCGCGCCTGGTGCTGGGCATCTCCGACGAGCTCCCTGAAGGAGGCGGCGAGGAACCGATGGAGCGCGTGCGCATGATTGCGGAGTGGTGCTTGCACCACTAACTGGCAATCTGCTACAATCGGGATGAGGTGATGTATTGATGAGCCAGCAAGCGATGCTGCTGGAAAAGGAGTGGGCACTGGAAGAGTGGTTGTCTCTACCAGAAGGGCCACCCTATTACGAGCTGGAAGTGGGAAAGCTTGTTCCGATGCCCCCACCGCGTCGAGAGCACCAGCAGATTACCGGTCTGCTGTTTGCTCGTCTGCACGACTACTGCCGCCAGAGTGGAGCGGGCACAGTGGTGATGGAAGTGGATGTTGCCCTGCCCAACGGGCGAGGCTACATTCCCGATATCGCTTTCATTGCGCGGGAGCGAGAAGAGCAACTGCTTGCCGCGGACGGAAAGGTACACGGTGCGCCCGACCTGGTGGTAGAGGTGCTGTCGCCGTCCACACGTTTACGCGACCTGTTCACCAAACTGGAAGGTTATCAACAGGCGGGCGTGCGGTTCTACTGGGTAATTGACCCGGAGAGCTTGCTTATCGCTGAATACGAGCTGACAGAGGAAGGCTACGTACTGCGCAGTCACGTGCAGGGAGATGCCTCCTTCCGCCCCAAGCTGTTTCCCGAATGGGAAATAAGGCTATCGGAGCTGGTTCCTGTGTAAGTTCAACAGCATGCCAACCCGTGAATAATGACATTGGTGAAGAAGGAGGGTGCAGAAATGATGCTCTTGTTGCGCTTCATCTTGCTCGTTATGCTATGGCTATCTGTGTTCAGCAACGCAGTTGCCCAATCTCCGCTGGACAAGGACGATCGCCTGAACGTCGCAGTAACCCTGCACCACCACGTTATCTCCTTCAGCGACCTCGTGCGTGACCTGCAGAAGCAAACGGGCGTCACGATGGAAGTGCAACGCGACATCATGGACGAGAAAGCCACTGTGTTTGTGGAGAACAAACCTGCGCGGGAGGTGATGGAGAAGCTGGCGTCGGTGTTCCTGCTGCGCTGGGAGAGGCGAAAGGCAGGTGGTTACCGCCTTGTACCCGACGCGGACGCCCGCAAGTGGGAGCGCGACTTCTTGGCTCTGCGTGAGCGCATAGCAGACAGGTTATGGCTGGAGTGGATACAAAAGGGGTATCGCGACGTACAGAGAGGTAGAGGTTGGATAGAGCAGAGGATCGAGGAACTCAGTCGACGTGAGGACCGCCCGCGCGAAGGGGGTAGGGAGGAAAAGGAACTTGTACCCCTTACTGCAGAACGAGAGAGATTATATACACTGCTCAGGTGGTCTGGCTACCTCGCCGCACAAGTACTGGGTAGATCGCCCCTGTTGATGTGGGCAAGGCTGAAAAGAGGGGAGATAATAGTCGCGTCCACCCAACCGGCGCCGGGCGAATTGCCGCTGAGGATAGATGCAGAGGTTCTGCAAGAGATACTGGAAGGGCGAGAACAGCTGCCAGATCCCCCTTCGCCTCAAGCACATCTTGTGCTGGCACTCTCTGAGGAGTGGAGATGGTATGGTCATGCCATCTTCTTTGATGCGCCGGGGGCAGAATACTTCGAAGCATCTGCTCCCGAACTCGACGTTCGGGTTGTACTGCGGTTTGCAGATGAGGTAGTCAGCGAGCGCGACTTTATTCGGCTATTGATTCCTTGCGACTTCGTGCGCCCACTGACTCAGCACCCCCTGATAAAGCGATGGCAGGTGTGGCAAACGCCGGAGGAGAGCTTGCTCAAAGAGCCTGCTCTTAGCACGCCTTTCCCTGTATCTCGCCCGGAGTATCCTTCCCTCGGCATTTTCGGCGAAGTGACCGATGCCGACCTGTTCTGCTGGTTTCACACGGTGACAGGTATTCCAGTTATCATGGACGGCTCTCGGTTGGTCAACAGGTACGTCCGCCCCTCAACTGATACTCCAGCCCGCTGGCTCTGGGAGTTTACCAAGGCTATCGATACCACAGGGAGATACCTTATTCGGTATGAAGGGGGATATGTGCTCGCCCGACGCAAAGTGTATCTGGATGTACGACAGCGGGAGATACCGGAGAGGCTCTTGTCACCCATCGAGGCGAAGGTAGCGCGAGGCGAACCGCAAACGCTGGACGACTACGCCCAGCTGGCAGCACAGCTTAGCGATAAGCAGGTTAGGGTATTACCTGTACCGGCGGGAGGTTTCTTTTCCGGTATCGCTTTCACGTCTGATATCGCTACACGCGCCGACCTGACCAATCTCTGGCAAGGTAACGTGCACATGGCGCGCTTTTGGGCATCTCTCTCGCCTGTGCAGAAAAGGACTTTGTGGGAGGGTGAGCCTCTTGCCGCGGATAGCCTTTCACCTACTCAAAAGCAGATGCTTTTACGTATTCTGTTAGGTGAAGAGAGAACAGATTGCCTTTTCGATGTTTCATGGGAAAGTATGCAGGTGGAGATGACAACGGAAATCGTCACCTTACTGCTATTGAGAGGACGTGTTGAGAGGCTCATCACCGCCAGTACGTGGGAGGGGTCAGAAGAGGGCAGCTACAGCATAGAGGATGATACAGTTCTCAAATCCCTTCTGGATTCGCCCGACCTTCGCTCCTGCCGGGGCACGTTGGTAGGCGTAGTGATAAAATCTGGCGGTCAGGAGATAGCGGGGAGAGCATTCGCACTGCGCGATGAGGTGTTACCCCCTTTAGACCCGCCGCGTTGCTTGTGGCAGGAAACGCGCTCCCAATCAGCCAAGTGGTCCGCTGAACACGACTGGGTGGTGCATCCGAGATTATTCGCGGCGCTCCTGAACACTTGACAAAATAGGGGAGCATTGTTAGACTGGAGGTGCTCAGGGATTTTGCTCAAACTCCAGTAAAAGAAGGGAACGTTTGTAATGACTGCCCAAAGGCGCTTAGAAAAAGAACTGCGCCGCTGTCTGCTTGTGCTAATCAGCCGCTACCAGCCAGAACGCATTTTGCTTTTCGGCTCTTTAGCAGAAGGTAGTGTACATCCTTATTCGGATATTGACCTTATAATCATTAAACAAACTACTCAGTCCTTTTGGGAACGCATACTGGACGTGCACCATTTGCTACAACCTGAATTGCCCATCCACTTATTCGTGTATACTCCTGAGGAGTGGCAGGAGTTGCAGGGTCGTTTGTTTTTCCGAGAAGAGGTTCTGAAGAAAGGTAAGGTGCTGTACGATGCGAGCGGAAGCGGAGAGATGGTTTCGCTTCGCTGAGGAAGACCTCAGGGTGGCGGCGTTGGTTTTTGAAGAACAGATATACACTCAAACGTGCTTCCATGCACAGCAAGCGGTCGAGAAAATACTGAAAGGGTTGTTAGTCTATCAAGAGCGTTTGCCTCCTAAAACACATGCCTTGCTCTACTTGTGGGAGCAGCTTTCTCCCAACCCATTAAGCGATTTTAAAGAGGAAATCAGCTTGCTCAACTTGTTTTATGCGCCGACGCGGTATCCCGATGCTCTACCCGGGAGTCTGCCGGACGGGTATCCGAGTAAAGACATCGCAGAGAAAGCGCTACAGTGGGCAACAGCCATTTACCAACGCGCGCAAGAGTATATAAAGCGTTCGGCGATAGAGTGAGTGGTCTGTTTGTTGCTTAATGCAGCCGTTCGATATTCGCTTCGCCTCTCCCACGACGAGTGGTTACCCCCTTTAGAGCCACCGCGTTGCCTGTGGCAGGAAACGCGCTCCCAATCAACCAAATAATCAGCTAGGAAAAATATACCGTATGAGGAGCTGGTAATGTCTGGACACGACTGGCAGGTTGTCTCTCGTGCTACGCCAGAGCAGGTGGCGTTTTACAAGGAGCATGGATATCTGAAGTTCGGGCGTATTTTCACTCGCGAGGAGCTGGACGCCCTGCGCGAACATGTGGACCAGATGATCGCCTCACTGCCGCCCGGAAAGCGTCCTGAAGAGCTGGATGTGCCGCACTTCGAAGATGCCTGGCTGTTCCGTTATCTGGCGCATCCACGTGTGCTGGATGTGATAGAATGCTTCCTCGGCCCCGATATCGTGCTGTGGAGCAGTCACTTTATCGCCAAGCCGGGCGGCGACGGCAAAGCGGTACCATGGCATACCGACGGCGACTACTGGGGCAATCGGCTGGAGCCGATGGAGGTTATCACGCTGTGGCTGGCGGTGGACGAATCCACTCGCGAGAACGGTTGTATGCGCGTCATCCCCGGCTCGCACCGCTGGCAGCACCCGGGGCGCGAAGCGTACCGTCCGGTAGATACCACCACGCATGTTTTCTCCACCGAACTGCAGAACGTAGACGAGTCGCAGGCGGTGGACATCGAGCTGGCGATAGGAGAGTGCAGCTTCCACGACGCCTGGACGGTTCATGCTTCCGCGCCTAACTACTCCAGCAAACGGCGGTGCGGATACACCATGCGCTATATGCCCGCGCATGTGGTGCATAACGACACCAGTGGCAGGCATCGCATCTACCTGTTGAGAGGCAAAGACCGCACGGGCGGAAGGAATATCTACACGCCGGTGCCGGAGTTTTAAGGCTGGATGCGAGCGGACGCGCACCGAAGCACGCTACTGCGAACGCGCTCCCTCTGCCACCCTCCGCACAATCTCCAGCACCCAGAGGGCGGTCTTCTCCAGGTCCGAGATGCGACAGCACTCGTTGTGGGTGTGCACCTGGTCCATGCCTGTGCTCAGCACAACGGTAGGGATGCCCTTCGCGTTGTACACGTTGGCGTCACTGCCGCCGCCAGCCAATTTTGACTCATACGGCAAGCCCAGCGCAAGCGCGCTTTCACGGGCAACCTGCACCACAGGGGCGTCTTCGGAGAGGCGATACGCTTCGTAGTGGCGGGCGGTTTCTATCTCTACCTGCGCCCCCATTGCCTCCGCCTCTTCGCGGAAGCAGGCTATCATGTGAGCCATCTGTGCTTCCAGCTTCTGGGTGCTGTGACTGCGCGCTTCTGCGCGAATCTCCACCTCCGGGCACACCACATTGGTTGCCTGCCCGCCGTGAAACGAGCCGATGTTGGCGGTGGTCTCCTCGTCAATACGTCCCAACTTCATGCGGGCGATCGCACGCGACGCCGCCACAATCGCGCTGATGCCCTGCTCGGGGGCGGCTCCGGCATGTGCAGCACGACCGATTACCCGCACCGTCAGGTGGTCATGGGTGGGTGCGCCCACCACCACCTTGCCGACAGGGGGGCCGGTATCCAGCACAAAGCCCATTGTGGCGGGGATGCGTTCCAGAGGCAAATGCT
>BEHS01000084.1 GCA_002898895.1 bacterium HR16
AAAAGCGCACCCGCTGGTGGCGCGAGGCGAAATTCGGCATGTTCATCCACTGGGGAATCTACGCCGTGCCCGCCGACGCTACCGACCTGCAGGGGCGAAAAACCATCGCTGAATGGTACCTGAGCAACAAGCAGATGCAGGTGCGTGACTACGAGAAGTTTGCTGCACAGTTCAACCCCGTACGGTTCAATGCCCGTGAGTGGGTGCGGATGGCGAAAGAGGCGGGCATGAAGTACATCGTCATCACCAGCAAGCACCACGATGGCTTTTGCATGTTCGACACGAAGCTAACCGACTACAACATCGTCAAAGCCACACCGTTCGGGCGCGATCCCATGAAGGAGCTGGCGGCAGAGTGTAAGAGGCAAGGTATTAAACTGTGCTTCTACTACTCCATTATGGACTGGCATCACCCCGATTACCTGCCACGCCGACCGTGGGAGCGTGATGTACGTCCCGCCGCAGGTGCAGACCTGAACCGCTACATCGATTTTATGAAGGGGCAGCTCCGTGAACTGCTGACGAACTATGGGCCCATCGGCGTGCTGTGGTTTGACGGTGGGTGGGAGCATAATGCGCAGGATCTGCGCTCGGCGGAGGTGAACGCCTTTATCCGCAGTCTGCAGCCGCAGATTCTCATCAATGACCGCAACCATCTGCCGGAGGACTTCTCCACACCCGAGCAGACCATCCCGGCAGGCGCGATGCCCGGTGGTCGGCTGTGGGAGACCTGTATGACCATTAACGACACCTGGGGCTACGCGAAGAACGATACCAACTGGAAATCAGCGGAAGACCTTATCCGCAAGCTGTGCGACATCGCGCACAAGGGGGGCAACTTCCTGCTGAACGTCGGTCCCACCGCTGAGGGCACATTCCCCGAGCCCATTGTCGAACGCCTGCAACGCATCGGGCAGTGGATGAAGGTAAACGGCCAGAGCATTTACGGTACAACGCAAAGCCCCTTCCGCAAACTCTCGTTCGACGGACGATGTACCGCAAAGGGCAACACCCTCTATTTGCACGTGTTCACCTGGCCTGAAGGGGACCTGCGCCTGGAGGGCCTGGAGACGAAGGTACTGAGCGCGCGCGCTTTGCTGGGCAATGAACCGCTGAAGGTGCGTACCGAGCGCGTGCAAAACGGGAGCGGTTACACGGTAGTGACCATCTCCAAACCGAAGCGCATTGACCCCGCTGTGACGGTAGTGGAGCTGAAGCTGGCGGGCAAGCCGGTAGTCACGCAGGTTATCTCGACGATAAAGCCGGATGTCAACGGTATGTTGCTCTGCCACGCCCGGGAGGCGGAGGTGCGCGGTCAGAGCGCCCGGTATGAAGAAGGCGACGGCAAGGACAATATCGGCTTCTGGACAAACGCTTCCGATTATGTCACATGGAACATTTCTGTGCCCGCGAGGGGTAGATACAAAGTGACGGTCGCCTACGCCTGCCCTGCGGAGAACGCGGGGAGCCGCTTCACCGTCGGTGTTGAGGGTGGGCGGAGACTGGAGGGCACGGTAGAAGCCACCGGCTCGTGGACGGCGTTTCGGGAGTTTGTGCTGGGCGAATTGATGCTCCCTGCAGGCACGCATACGCTGTCGGTACGCGTGACCGAGATGCCGAGGGGCGCGGTGATGAATCTGCAGAAAGTGGTGCTGGAGCCGGTCAGATAGTTACCCTCTGCAAGGAAGGTTTTCCAGATGCGACGAGTGCTTATCACCGGAGGCGCCGGATTCATCGGTAGCCATTTTGCTCGCTATTTACTGAACAAATACCCCGACTATCGGGTGACGGTGCTGGACGCGCTGACCTACGCGGGCAACCTGTCCAACATCGCCGACCTGATGGATAACCCGAACTTCGCCTTCTATCACGGCGACGTGCGTGACCCTGTAGTGGTGCGCAACCTTGTGCGCAACCACGAGTGGGTGGTCAACTTCGCGGCGGAGACGCACGTGGATCGCTCTATCCTGAACCCGGGCAGCTTCCTGCAAACGGACGTATACGGCGTGTATGTGCTGCTGGAGGCGTGCCGTGAGTTCGGGGGCAAGCGCTTCCTGCAGGTCTCTACCGATGAGGTATACGGCGAGGTGCTGGAAGGCTTTGCCGGTGAGGATACCCCTTTGCGTCCGCGCAGTCCGTACTCTGCCAGCAAAGCATCGGCGGACCTGCTTGCTCAGGCGTACCATCATACCTACGGGCTGGACGTAGTGGTAACGCGCGGCTCCAACACCTACGGTCCCAATCAGTACCCCGAAAAGATGATACCGCTCTTCATCACCAACGCGCTGGAGGACCGTCCTCTGCCCCTTTATAGCGACGGTTCGCAGATTCGCGACTGGATTTACGTGGAAGACCACTGCACAGGCATCGACACGGTGCTACATCATGGCAAACCGGGTGGGGTGTACAACATCGGTGCGGGCAACCTGTTGAAAAACCGCGTCGTTGCCGAAAAAATACTGGAGATAGTGGGCAAACCCCTTTCGCTTATCCAGTCGGTAGCGGACCGCCCGGGGCACGACAGGCGGTATGCAGTGGATACCTCCAGGTTGCGCGCGCTGGGCTGGGCACCACGTTGGGAGTTCGAGCAGGGTTTGCGGCAGACCGTGGAGTGGTATCGTGCACATGCGGACTGGTGGCAGGAAATTAAGCGCAAAAAGGAGTATCAACAGTTTACCACGCAGTGGTACGCAGAGCGTGGCGGAGAGGCTCCCGCGCAGGAGTGAAGCGCAAGGGGAATAAAGGAGGTCTGGATATGCAACAGCTGCAACAACGGATACAAGCTCGCACCGCTAAGGTGGGCGTGATAGGATTGGGCTACGTTGGACTACCGATGGCGGTCGGCGCGGCGGTAGCAGGTTATCCTGTTATCGGTTTCGATATCGACAAGCGCAAGATTGAGGCGATTGCCGCTGGCGAGAGATACATCGAGGATGTAGAACCCGACGACTGGAAAATCGCCATCGAGAGCGGACGGCTGATCGCTACAGCCGATTTCGTGCGCCTGCGCGAGTGCGATGTGGTACTGGTGTGCGTGCCTACGCCCATCAATCGCGCTAAAGAGCCCGACATGAGCGCAGTAGAGGCTGCTACCGACTCCATCGCACGCGCCCTGCGGGCAGAGCAGCTGATTATCGTGGAGAGCACCACCTACCCGGGCACTACCATCGAGCTGGTCAAGCCGCGCCTGGAAGCTACCGGATTGCGAGCAGGTATCGACTTCGCGCTGGTGTTTTCTCCGGAGCGTATTGACCCGGGCAACAAACGGTTCAAACTGCGCCAGGTGCCCAAGGTGGTAGGCGGATTGACGGAGCGTTGCACACAACTGGCGATAGAGTTTTACAGCGCGTTCATCGACCAGCTGGTTCCCGTCTCCTCGCCCACAGCGGCGGAGATGACCAAAATCTACGAGAACGTCTTCCGCAGTGTGAACATCGCACTGGTGAACGAGCTTGCTCTGCTATGTAACCGCATGGGGCTGAATGTGTGGGAAGTGATCGAAGCCGCCTCCACCAAACCTTATGGTTTCATGACCTTCTATCCCGGTCCCGGTCTGGGTGGGCATTGTATTCCCGTAGACCCGTACTATCTGGCGTGGAAAGCGCGACATTACGATTTTCATGTGAAGTTCGTGGAGCTTTCCGCGACTATCAACGACAGTATGCCTTACTATGTGTGCTCGCGGGTGAACGACGCACTCAACTCGCACTTCAAGAGCATCAACGGCTCCGACATTCTGATACTGGGTGTCACCTACAAGCGCGATGTCGCCGACCTGCGCGAGTCGCCTGCTCTGAAGATTATCGAAATCCTGTACCAGCGCGGCGCGAAGGTAAGCTATCATGACCCTTACATCCCCACATTACACGTGCAGGACCACGTAGACCTGCATCTGCAGAGCGAGACGCTGACGCCGGAACGCTTACAGCAGGCGGATTGTGTGGTGGTGGTGGCGGACCACAGCAGCTACGACTGGGCGATGATTGCGGATAACGCAAAGCTGATTGTGGACACACGCAATGCGCTGAAAGCATTTCCTAAACCGCATATCTGGAAGCTGTGAAGGAATCGCTTCATTCCATTCTGAATGTAGCCGCAACCTCACTTCTCGCCAGACCCCTCTCCTACAAGGGAGGGGAGTCGTGTTTCGGATGCTCCTTGCAGGGGGGGCACTACCTGTTCCCTCTGGAGGACGAACCTTCCGGTGAGCCGGTTTAGCCTCCACCCCAGCCCTCCCCGCGAGCGTGGCGAAGTTCCTCCCCGTCCACGGGGAGGTCAGGTGGGGGTACTTTGTACGGCTCGGACGGAGCCTCGCCCTCCAACTGGCTAAGAGACCATGAATCTCAACCCTTTTGGTGTATAATTATGCTAAATTCGATGCAACGGGGGAGTGCGATGCATCATCACCACTCAGGCGAGGGGCATTCCCATACGCATGGGGCGATAGACCCTGCCCTGTTCTCATCTGAGCGTGGCATCTGGGCGGTCAAGTGGTCGCTTGTTGGTCTGGCGATTACAGCAGCGTTGCAGACGGTGGTCGTGTTCTTTTCGGGTAGCGTGGCGCTGCTGGCTGACACCATACACAACTTCGGCGACGCCACGACCGCTCTTCCGCTGTGGCTGGCTTTTGTTCTGGCACGGAAGCCTCCGTCTAAACGCTTCACGTATGGCTACGGGCGCATCGAGGACTTCGCGGGTGCAGTGATTGTGCTGGTTATTCTGTTCAGTGCTATCGTGGCGGGTTACCAGTCGGTTGAACGGTTACTGCATCCCCGCCCTGTTCAACATCTGTGGGCGGTTGTTCTGGCGTCCCTTATCGGTTTTGCAGGCAACGAGCTGGTGGCGGCGTTTCGCATTCGCGTGGGCAAGCAGATAAACAGCGCTGCGCTGGTTGCAGACGGCTACCACGCACGTGTGGATGCGCTAACCAGCCTGGGAGTGCTTGCGGGGGCGGTGGGTGTATGGCTTGGGTACCCTGTGGCGGACCCTGTGGTTGGGCTACTTATTACGCTGGCGATACTGGGTATCGTGTGGGAATCTGCCAAAGCGGTGCTGACGCGGATGCTGGACGGCGTGGACCCTGAAGTGATTGACGAGATCAAGCACGCAGTAAACCATGCGCCTGGCGTGGTAGAAGTGACGGACGTACGCGCTCGCTGGTTGGGGCACCGCCTTCATGCAGAGGTCAACCTCGCGGTAAGCCCCGACCTGTCGGTAGAGGAAGGACACCACATTGCTGTGGAAGCCAAGCACCAGCTGCTTCACCACCTGCCTTATCTGTGGAATGTCACGGTACACGTGGACCCTGAACACCTGTCGGGGGAGGTGCATCATACTATCGGACAGCATGCGCACGGCGAGGCTGGGCTACATTTGCATCCCTGAGACTACGCTCCCCACGCGAAGCTTATAGCAAACAGCAGGGCGATACCGTACATCCAGGGCGAAACCTCGCGCCCCTTGCCGCGCAGTAGCATCACCACCACATGCGAGATGAACCCCACACCGATGCCGAAGGAGATGCTCTGTGTGAGCGGGATAAGCAGCATGGTCAGGAATGCGGGGATGCCGTGCTCCGGGCTCTCGAAGTCCATCTCGCGCACCACGCTCATCATCAGGTAGCCGACGATAATCAGCGCGGGGGCAGTAGCAACAGCAGGAACGACACCCACCAGCGGCGCAAACAGCAGGCTTAGCAGGAACAACACGCCGACCACAACGGAGGTCAACCCCGTGCGTCCGCCTTCGCTGATACCTGCTGCGCTCTCGATATAGGTGGTGACGGAACTGGCACCGCACAGCCCGCCCCACACTGCTGCCAGCGAGTCGGTAAGCAGCACACGGTTGAGGCGGGGCAGATTGCCCCGTTCGTCCAGAAAGCCCGCCTGCCCGCCGATACCGATGACCGTGCCCATTGTGTCGAAGAAGTCGGTAATGAGGAAGGCGAAGATGACACCCACCAGCGCAGGCTGTAACGCGCCCAGGATGTTCGCCTGTCCGAAGGTGGAGAAGTCGGGTATCGCCAGCCAGCGTTCGGGCGTGGTGGTTAATCGGGCAGTGCTCGGTGTGAAGACGTCGGCTATCCACGCCACTGCCGCCGTACCGAAAATGCCCAGCAGGATTGCTCCGCGCACCCGAAACGCCAGCAACAGCATCATCAACAGCACGCCGAGCGTGGAGACCAGAGTGCCTTTTGTGGTGAACGTGCCATGGGTGAGATAAACGCTTTCAGCACCTTTCTGCACCCAGCCTGCATGTTGCATTCCCAGAAAAGCGATGAAGATACCGATGCCTACGCCGATAGCGCGCTTGAGGTTCATGGGGATAGCCTGCATTACCTGTTCGCGCACGCGGGTAAGTACCAGCACGGTAACAATCGCGCCTTCGACTACAATGACGCCCATCATGGTCTGCCAGTCCATGCCGGGGCGTGTGGCGTGCATGGCAAGTGCAGCATTCAAGCCCATCCCGCTGGCGAGCGCGAAGGGATAGTTTGCCCACAAGCCCATGATGAGCGTAGGCACGGCGGCAGCAATACAGGTGGCGGCGGCGACCGCTTCGATGGGCATTCCCGCCGTTTTCAGTATCTGCGGGTTCACAAAGATGATGTACGCCATCGTCATGAACGTGGCAAGCCCGGCGATGACCTCACGCTCCACCGTGCTGCCGCGCTCATCTAACGCGAACAGGCGGTTTATCAGACTACGGGAAGCGGATGAGAGTGAATACGTCGTAGCCATGCAGCATCTTCCGCCCCTTCAGAAACTCCAGTTCGATCAGGAAATCGAAGCCTGCTACTTCGCCGCCCAAGCGCTCCACCAACCGCGCGGCGGCAGCAGCGGTACCGCCCGTTGCCAGCAAGTCGTCCACAATCACCACGCGCTGCCCGGGTTGCACGGCGTCCACATGAATCTCCATCGCGTTGGTGCCGTACTCCAGCGCGTACTCTTCCACAATCTTCTTGTAGGGCAGTTTGCCCAGTTTGCGCACCGGCACAAACCCCACGCCCAGTTCGAGCGCAATCGGAATTCCGAACACGAACCCGCGCGACTCGATGCCCACGATGATATCAGGCTGGCGGCTGCGGGCATACTCGGTCATCTTCTCCACCACTTCGCGCAGTGCCTGCGGGTTCTGCAGCACGGGCGTGATGTCCCGGAACAGCACCCCCGGCTGCGGAAAATCGGGAATATTGCGTATCAGCTTTTCAGCCAGTAGTTCCCCCATCAGCGAACCTCCCCCGAGCGTTTTGCTACCATCTGAGCCAGTGAATCGGTATACGGCGGCCGAGCAATGCCCTCTTCAGTGATAATCGCGCTCACGAGCTCCGCGGGCGTGACATCAAATGCGGGATTGATTACCTTCACCCCTTCGGGCGCGATGCGCACTCCCGCAATATGGGTCACCTCCTCGGGCGAGCGCTCCTCAATCGGGATACCAGAACCGTCCGCCACCGAGAGGTCAACCGTAGACACCGGCGCGGCGACGTAAAATGGGATGCCATGATGCTTCGCCAGTACCGCCACGCTGTAGGTTCCCACCTTGTTCGCCACGTCGCCGTTGGCGGCGATACGGTCTGCCCCTACCACTACCATATCGATTTCGCCCTGACGCATCAGCATCCCTGCCATGTTGTCGGTAATCACGGTCACAGGGATTCCCTCCTGCACCAGCTCCCAGGCGGTCAGCTGCATTCCCTGCAGACGGGGGCGGGTTTCGTCAGCGTAAACGGAGACGCGCTTGCCCGCTTCCACCGCCGCACGGATGACGCCCAGTGCCGTACCATAGCCTACCGTCGCCAGCGCGCCTGCGTTGCAGTGGGTGAGGATGCGTGCGCCGTCGGGGACCAGCGTTTGTCCGTGCCGACCAATGGCGCGATTTGCCTCCACGTCCTCGCGCAGGATGGTTTCGCTTTCCTCTCGCAGGCAACGGCGCGCCTCTTCAGGATTATTACAGTGCTGTGCCACACGCTTCATACGCTCTATCGCCCAGAAGAGGTTCACCGCCGTCGGGCGGGTGGAGGCGAAAGCGTCGGCGGCTTTCAGCCACTGCTCGTAGAAGGCTGGCATGTCGGAAGTTTCTATCGCCTCCGCTGCCAGCACCAGCCCACATGCTGCTGCCGCACCGATGGCCGGCGCACCGCGCACCACCATATGCCGAATCGCCTCGACGACCTCGCGCCAGTCGGTAGTGCGTACCTCTACGAAGCGGTGAGGCAGTTGCGTCTGGTCTATCAGCACCAGCACGTCGCCTTCCCAGCGTACAGGGCGAATCTCCATACTACACCTCGATGCGTGCATGGTCTAACACATGTGGGCAGGGGCACTCCCGCGTGTCGGGGATGCGCCGAATCATCTCCAGCACTACGTTCTTGATGCGCTCGGAGTTACGCTGAAATACCTCCATCACTTCTCTGGTGGTTACCGGAGGCACCTGCCCGCCCATCACCAGCCCGCTATCGTAGTCGGTAATGAGTGAGATGCCCACCACACACATCGCCAGCTCCCGCGCCAGATACGCCTCGGGATACTGGGTCATGCTAATCGTCTCCCAGCCCATCGAGGTGTACCACTGGCTTTCCGCTTTGGTGGAAAAGCGCGGTCCCTGAATCACCACCACCGTTCCTCGCTCATGGCAGGTGATACCCTGCTCGCGGATAACATCAATCGCTATCTGGCGCAGGGTAGGGCAATAGGGGTCGGCTGGCGAGACGTGCGTGACGATGGGTCCCTCGTAGAAGGTATCCGCGCGCCCATGCGTGCGGTCCACGTACTGGTCCACCACCACGAAATCGCCCGGATGAATATGCGCCTGCAGGCTTCCTGCCGCGAAGGGACTGATAATGCGCGTGACACCCAGCTCTTTCATCGCCCACAGGTTGGCGCGGAAGTTAATCTTATGTGGGGGGATGCTGTGGTGTCGCCCATGTCGGGGCAGGAAGGCGACCTGCTTGCCGTGCACCTCCGCGATAGCGATGTGGTCGCTGGGCGCGCCGTAGGGTGTATCTACTTTTATCTCCTGCACATTGTCTAAAAAGCGGTAAAATCCCGAACCGCCGAATACTCCGATATCTGCTCGTGGTTTGCTCATAGACTCTCCCCTCAATCCATTGTGATGCCAGAGCTCATTATAACCAGCGAAGCGTGCTTTTGCAAATGGGTAACCCACGCCCTTGCAAACTCCGCCCGTGCAATAGTATAATAACGTGAGGCTTTAAAAAGCACCCTTCCTGCTCCGCCCGGCAGAGGCGGAGCCAAATCAGTCCAGAGGGAGGAGACAAGACAGTGCCGTTTTACGAAGCCATGTATCTCGTCCACCCCAGCGTGGACGAGGAGCGACTGGCAGAGATCATCGCTCGCTACAATCAGGTGGTAGAAAGCGCCGGGGGTGTTATCGAGCACTCCGGTAAGTGGGATCGTCGTCGTCTGGCGTATCCCATTAATAAGGTACAGGAAGCCACCTACGTCTTAATGTACTTCCGCGCCGACCCGCAGGTTCCCGCGGAGTTAGACAGGCTGTTCCGAATCAGCGATGAGGTAATACGCCATCTCATCGTTCGTCACGATAAACCGCATCTGGTGCTGACCGTTCCCACCACAGAAGAGACCGCCGAGCAAATTGCTGAGGAAGAAGCGGTGGTAGAGGAACCCATTGAGGTGCCCGAAGCTGCCGAAGAGGAACCCGCAGTTGAAGAGGACATCGTAGAGGCATCGGTTTCTGAAGGTGAGGAGCCAGCCAGCGTCGAGGAGGAGCAAGCGTAAACACCACTTCTCGCTCAGGAAGGGGAAATTACCATGTACAACCGCGTTATCCTTATCGGACGACTCGTCAGGGATCCGGAGTATCGCTCCACGCCGGAGGGAGTGACCCTGGCGCGGATGACCATCGCTGTGGACCGGATGCGAAACCGCGAGACAGGCGAACGCCAGACCGATTTCATCGACCTGGTGGCGTGGCGGCAACAAGCGGAGTTTGCCATCAACTACCTGAAGAAGGGACGGCTGATTATGGCGGAAGGGCGCTTGCAGGTGCGTGACTGGCTCTCTCCTCAGGGTGACCGACGCCGCGCCTACGAAGTGGTGGTAGACCGGTTGGCGGGACTGGACCGCCCCAGAGAGGCGGCTGGTGTACCCGAGGAAGAGCCTGTGCCTGCCGTGAGCGCCGGTTCGCCGACGAAAACGGCTGCTCCGCCTGTTCAAGCGGCGCCGGGGGAGGTGAGTGACCCCTTCCTGGGCGGCGAAGAGCTGCTGGAAGAGGAGGAGTTCGAAGACTACGACCCCTTTGCGGATACCGACGAAGAGTAAACGGAGGAAATCATGACCAACAAACCGCGCTACCGAAGACGCCGCAAGGTGTGCGGCTTCTGCGTGGATAAAATCGCCTACATCGACTACAAGAACGTGGCTCGCCTGCGCCGATATATCACGGATCGGGGCAAGATTGTCGCGCGACGTACCAGTGGCAACTGCGCCAAGCATCAGCGACAGCTGGCTAAAGCGATTAAGCGAGCACGCCATCTGGCTCTACTGCCCTTTGTGGCGGAGTGATGGAGGAGGAACTGAGGTAATGTCCTATCAGGTTGCGGTAGACACCAGCGTGCTGGACGATGCGGCGCGTCGTTCAGCGCTGGACGCTCAGAATATGATCCCCCTGACCCATAACTTCCCCGAGCAGTGTCGTGAAGCGCTGGACATCGCGAAGCAGTTCAATCCTCCTACGCCGCGCATGCCTATCCAGAATGTTGTCGTGACGGGGCTGGGTGGCTCGGCGGTAGGAGGTGACCTGCTGCGCGTGCTGGTGGAGGACAACGGCGAAGTGCCTCTGGTGGTGAACCGTGACTACCAGATGCCTGCTTTCGTAAACGACCATACCTTCGTGATTGCCGCCAGCTATTCCGGCAACACCGAGGAAACGCTGAGCGCGTTCGAGGACGCGCAGGACCGGGGCGCGCTTCTGGCGTGCGTGACCAGCGGCGGCGAGCTGGCTCAACGCGCGGCGCACTACGGCACTCCTGTGGCGTTCATCCCCAAGGGACAGCCTCCGCGCAGCGCGATGGGCTACATGTTCATCCCCATGCTGATGGCGGCGCATAAAGCAGGCGTCATCCGTCGCGACCCCACCGGTGACCTGCAGAACGCTATCGCCCTGCTGGAGCGGGCGCGCGAGCAGTGGAACGCCGATGTGCCGTTCGAGAAGAACCCTGCCAAGCAGCTTGCTGCCAGGCTGTACGGCAAACTGCCCATCATCTACGGCTCGCAGGCGTATTCCACAGTCGTCGCCTTCCGCTGGAAGACGCAGATGAACGAGAACACCAAGATTCACGCCTACTCCAACGGCTACCCCGAGATGAACCACAACGAAATCCTGGGGTGGGTGCTGGCGAAGCAACAGGTTCCCAATCTGGCTGTGGTGCTGTTGCGCGACCACATGGAGAGGCCGAAAATCGTGGCGCGCGTGGAGACGACGAAACGGCTGTTTGCCCGCGCAGCGGAGGTGCACGAGGTGTTTGCCGAGGGGCAGAGCCTGCTGGCGCGAATGCTCTATGCCATCTACTTCGGCGATTGGGTGAGCTGCTATCTCGCGCTGCTCTACGGCGTGAACCCCACCGACATCAGCTACATCAATCTGCTGAAAGCGGTGCTGGAAAAGATTGACGAAGACGACCCGACCTATACCGAGGTGCTGCAGAAGGAGCTGGAAACGATAGGGTAGGTTGCGCCGGTAGGGGCAACCTACAAGGGTTGCCCCTACAACTGGATGCCCAGCTTCTGTGCTATTCTCTGCTTCAGCTCGGGGGACAGCATCTCGCTCAGCGCGCTGTACACATCGGGAAGCGTTTCCTCGGTAAACCACCTCTCCCTCACCCGGAAGCCGGGAAGCACCCTGCTCTCCAGCCAGTCTTCTTCGTTCGGGACGAGGGGTACGAAACTGCCTTGCTCCAGCGTGAATACCTCTACCCCTGCATGTGCAGGGCGCGAATCGATTAGCCAGTACTCGCGCACGCCCTCGCGCTCGTATTCTAGAAACTTCTCCATCCGGTCACGGCGTACGCTATCCTCTGAAACCACTTCCACCACAAGGTCAGGAGCGCCGGTAAAACGTTCTTCGCTCAGCCTCTGCAGATTCTCTCCGAGCACCACAATAATATCCGGTTCGCGTGATGCTGGACGAGAGGGTAAAAAGGTTTCAAAGGGAGCCGCAATCACTTCTCCCTGCCCAGTGAGTTCCACGTATAGCCCGAACAGAGTCGTTAAGAAGTAAACTATCCCTTGATGCTGTCTTTTTGGCGGCATCGGTAAAATAACCTCCCCATCTACCCACTCGGCACAGGTATCTTCCCCTGCCCACTGACGGAACTCCTCGTAGGTCATGGTCGCCTTGTCAGTTTTCAGTGCGGGTTGCATCCTTTGCCCACCTCCGACCTTTATTGTACCTTGCGGTACTCCACTTTGCCGTGTGCCATCACCTTGACGATGGTAAAACCTCGCCCGGGCGGACGCTCCCCTTCGAATCGGATCTCTGCACGCTCGTCAGGTTGCAGATGGAAGCCCTGCGTGTGCTTGCCGCCGGCGGTCAGACGATACATTCCTGCCGCGTCACCCCACGTTTCCAGCGGGGTAATCACCTGTACCGCGCCGTGGACGAGGTCGTCCGTGCCGTTGCGCAGGTGAACCACCAGCGCGTTGCGCTCGATACGCATGTCCCATTCGGGGAAATACTCGCGACCGACTTCCAGAATATCCTCATACGTCTGCCCATCCCATTCCAGCTGGGCGCGCACTACTCCTGTGCGTCGAGGCGTGTCGAAGCAAAGTAACACCTTCCATACCTGCGCTTCGCCAGCAGGAAGATCAAACGGAATCTCCGCCGGAACGGTGTGCCAGCCTTCCGGCACGATAAGGCGGACGACGCCGGTCGCGTTGCTGTCACGCAGGTTGTTCACTACGCCCACCTCGATCGTGTTGATGGTCACGCCTCCCTGACGGATGTGGATGCCCGTCTTCACCTCGCCGCGCAGGCTCACTGCCACCGGCAGATAGCCGATAGGGTCTGCGCCGAGATTGTGTTGCCAGTAGCGCACGTACACCGGCTGCACAGGTTCGGTTGTTGCACCCAGCACACGTCGCCCACCCTTCGGTGCAAAGGGCTTTGGCTTCAGCAGGAAGGTTTCGATGGCGAAGCTGTCCAGAGGGAACTCTATCGCTCCATCCTGCAGAGCAACAGGTTGCTGGGGTTCCTCCAGCAAGTTCGCATGATGCGCTTCGGTGATGCCGGTATGCCATCGCAAGCGTATCGCGTCGCCGAAGCCGGTGGGGTCGTACAGGCGTACCGCAATGCCCTTGCTCTCGGCGTCCACCGGATGCGATTCAAACCGCCCGGTTGGGTTATCTGCGGGCTTGAGGGCGGTGAGGATGGACTGTTTTGCTTCCACCTGCAGGAAGGAGTAGTCCAGCGGTAGCGCACCGCCGTGCAGCATCCCCTGTACGGTCTGCAGAGGGTTGTTCACCTCCCAGCCTATGCGGGCGGTTTGCGCCTCTCTCCAGTCGCCGGTATGCGGGTAGAGGCTATAGCGGAAGAGGTGCGTCTTGTGCTCAGGGATGAAGACGAAAGGCAGTCTGTCCGGTTTGCCCCAGGGTGTGCCTCCCCACGCGGCGGTGTGCATGAGGAACAGTACCATTGTATTGTCGTTTTCCACCGAGTTCAGCACGTTGCCCGTGTTCACCAGCGCGACGCCGTAGCCGTCGGCAGGGATGGGACGCTCTATCAGGTTAGCATCGGCAGGCAAGGAGATAGCAGAGGTCTGTTCCAGCTGTATCGCCAGCTGTTGCACCATCTGCTGCAAAGCTGCCTCGTCTTTCGCGGCAATCACCAGCACGGGTAGGGGGTGCCAGCCGTCGGGCATATCGGGGTCTTCCACCAGCGCGATGCCCTGCTGCTCGTTGAGAATAGCCTGCAGTCGGGCGGCCTGCGTTTCAGGAAGGCGAGTAACCAGTTCGGCAAGGTAGGTGTTATCCCCGTTCAGGCTGAACACCACGCGGAAGGACATGCCCAGCGACAGGTCTTCATTGGGGTTGTTCGGGAAGGGCAGGATGGTGTCTTCCACAGGCAGCTGCAGGCGACGCGGGGCGTCGAAGTCATCGTAAACGGGAGTACATGGCACGCCTTTGCGAATCAGGGCGCGCTGCAGGGTGTAAGCCGCCTGCACGCTGGCGGGATGGTGTGAGGTGACCAGATGACACATGCCGAACGGGCGTTGCTGTCCGTCTGCGAAGCGCACCCACGCCGCGCCCGACAGGTCTACCCACTGGCATGCATGTCTTGCCCCGCACTCTGAGAAGTTACGCCACTGGTGGAAGCGGAAGTCCAGTTTACCTTTGCTCTTGCGCTTGGTGATGGCTCCAAAGCGTTCTTCGAACACCGGTTCCGCGTTTTGCACGTTCACCGGGAAGGTGACCACGAACAGCTCGTTTTCGCCGCGGTAGCGTTGCAGCTGGGTGGCGAAGTCGATGCGGCGCACGCCCTGCGTGAGGCTGACAATCTGCTCGCGCTCGCAGGAGCGCATCTCGCCACGTATCACCAGCCGCGACTGTACCGGTCCCTGCCAGGCTTGTACGTTGGCTGCGTAGTCGCGCGAGAACCACTTCGGTCCCAGCGTGTAACATTCCCACGCCGGCTCCGCACGGTCTGCCTTCTCCAGCAGGGCAACAATTTCGTTACCTGGTCCGGCTTGCAGGTTCAGCACCTCACGTCCTGCTTGTTTATCGAAGATACTGCTCAACCCGCCGCCGAGCTGCGGGTCCGCCGTCACGCGGAAAAACTCGTTCTCGATGGTGTGACCGGGTATCAGCCTGGGCGCAGGGGGCAGGCTGTCGGTTTCCACTACGCGGTAGGTGCGGAAGCCCATCGCCGGAATATCTCGTGCCAGCAGGGTTACCTCCGCCTCATGTAGGGGTAGACGCGGCGGAACGGGCGACTCCAGCTGACAGGGCACCGGATTGCCTTCCGAATCCTCAATGTGAAAACCGCTGACAGGCTTGGGGAAGCGCAAGGTGACGCGCACCGCATCGGTTCGTTTCCAGTTGAGCGCGTTGTGCACCTGCAGAGCGATGACGGAGGGTGGGGGAGCGGTATAGGCGGTGTCGGTCTGGTCGCAGATGTAGCGCAGACTACGGGTACGCACATCATGCGCCAGTTCCAGCGCCTCACGGAATCCCGCCATCATGTCCAGGTAAGCGCGGTCGCAAGACGGTCCGGCGATGCCGTCGTGGTGCTGGTTGAACAACAACTGGCGCCACGCCTT
>BEHS01000085.1 GCA_002898895.1 bacterium HR16
GGGGCACCGTGCGTCAGAATGTCATAAACCTCCGCCACTGCGAGAATGCGCGCCCCCAGAGGTATCTCCTCGCCAGCCAGACCGTCAGGGTAACCTGTGCCGTCCCAGCGCTCGTGGTGATGCTTGATGAGCGGAAGGGTCGGCTGCAGCGCCTGCACAGCGCCCAGTATGTCCAGCGCCAGCGTGGCGTGCTGGCGCATGATTTTGATCTCCTCTTCGCTCAATCTGCCCAGCTTCCCCAGAACGCTTTCCGAAATCGCCACTTTACCGATGTCATGCAGTTCCGCCGCGCGGCGCAATATCAGCAGCTCCTCATCGCTCATACCCAGCTTCTCGCCGGTAGCTACCGCCAAAACCGCTACTCGCGCGCTGTGCTGGTCCGCTCCTTTTTCGCGCATCGCCGCCATGCGCACCATCGCTTTGACGGCGTCATTGATCGCCCGATTCACGGGGTCATGCATGGTTTGCCTCACCTCCCAGGCATTGAGTGACGGCGCGCGCCACTGCCTGCACCAGCGTTTCCATCTCACCCTCCAGCAAGGTGCGAGGGTCTATCACTACCTCCTCCTGTTCGATACGAGTGAAGACGGCGGGTTCCTGCCAGCGCAGGGCACGCGCCAGCCGTTGCGCATTGCCATCCGACAATCGCAGGCATACCAGCGTCGTAGGTAGTTGCTGACCGGGCAGACTTCCGCCTCCCACCGCCGACTCACCCTCGCGCAGGCGCACCGTTATTCCCGCTCCGGGCAAGATGGCTTGTAGCCTCTGTCTCAGCCGCCTCGCTCTCCGCTTGATGTCGTCGGCAGGCGTCGCCAGTGTGCGCAGAACGGGAATCTCCTGTACTGCCTCCTCCGGGTTCAGGTAGAGACGCAGGGTCGCCTCCAGCGCAGCAAGGGTCAGCTTATCTACCCGAAGGGCACGATGCAACGGATGCCTGCGAATGCGCTGCACTATCTCTTTGCGCCCCAGAATGATGCCCGCCTGCGGTCCGCCCAGCAGTTTGTCGCCACTGCAGGTCACCACGTCGCAACCCGCTTGCACGCTCTCCTGCAAGGTTGGCTCATGCTCCAGCCCGAACCGCCCGGTATCCACCAGACATCCGCTACCCACATCGTCCAGCACGGGCAGGTTGTATCGGTGCGCCAGAGACGCCAAGTCCGCCGCAGGTACCTCTTCGCTAAAGCCCACGATGCGGAAGTTGCTGGGGTGACAGCGAATCAGCAAAGCGGTGTCGGGGGTTATCGCCCGCTCGTAGTCCGACAGGCGTGTGCGGTTGGTGGTGCCCACTTCCACCAGTCGTGCTCCGCTCTGCGCGATGATGTCGGGCATGCGGAACGCCCCTCCGATTTCCACCAGTTGCCCCCGCGAGATAATAACCTCTTTGCCCTGCGCCAGCACCGTCACCGCCAGCAGCACCGCCCCTGCGTTGTTGTTGACGACGGTAGCATCTTCCGCACCGGTTAGACGACGTAGCAGCTCACGCACGTGCTCGATACGGTCGCCGCGCTCGCCGGTATCGCGGTCGATCTCCAGTATCGAGTGCCCCTGTGCTACCTCCGCCACCGCTCGCCGAGCAGCTTCCGCCAGCACAGCACGCCCCAGGCCGGTATGTAAAACGACGCCTGTCGCGTTGATGACGCGGCGAAGGGTAGGGGTGCGCCATCGTTCCACCGCCTGCAGGGCTTCCTGCACCACCGACGACAGGTCGGTTGGTACCGTCTCGCCTTCTTTAAGGCGTGCACGAAGCCGATCGAGCGTTTCGCGCACGCAATCCACAACCAGTTCGCGCCCGTGTTCGGTTATCGCCTCTTGCACCCGCTCATCCTGCAGAATGCGCGACACCGCAGGAAGCCGGCGCAGCCCGTGTTGCTTATCTTCTGTGTACAGCGTTCCCATTGGGTGTAATACGTGAACCTCTTATAGCCCACAGATTGGCACGGATGCAACGGATGTACACGGTTGTATTATCCGCGCCAATCCGTTCCATCCGTGTTTATCCGTGTTCTTCGGAAAACAGTCCACAGGTTCTACTCGTTTGGCGGGAACTCTATCTGCGCCCACCACTTCGGCTCGACGTCGGGGAAGATGTTGTCGCGCTCTTCCGCCTCGCCCAGCGCGCTCCACTCTTCAGCAGACGGTTCCTCACCGCGCGCCACTCGTTCCAGCAGGTTCACCAGCATCTGGAAGCGGTCGGCGTGCCATTGCGCCCGCAACTCGGCGTAATCTCGCGCCGACCACGTGCTGATGAGAAACTGCCAGTCGGAGGACTGCAGAAGCAGCAACTCGCGAGCGATTTGCTTCAGGATGGTCTGCACTTTCGGGTTATCGCCGTACTGCCTCGCCAGGCGCACCATCTCGCGCTCGGCGGGGTAAATGCGCTTCCACGTCCACTCCGTCCACTCGTTCAGCCACACCCAGTGGTAACCGCCCTCGCCCCATGAGCCCTCTGGTAGCTGCACCACCGTCTGTGGAGGGTGAAGGTGCAGGTACTTACTGCAAGTGATGGGATGGATGTCAGGATGCGCTTCCATCCCCCGACGCACCCAGTACAGCCATTCGGGACCCTCGAACCACCAGTGCCCGTACAGCTCGGTGTCGTACATGGCGGTAATGATGCCGCTTTGACCGGTAGATTGCACGTGCTCACTGAGCACCTCGTGCGCGAGGTCTACGAAGTGCTTGGCGTGTTCCTGAATGCGCTCGAATGCCCTCGCCAGCTCGTACGGCTGTTTTTTGCCCAGGTCATCTTTCGGGCGGGAGATGCGCCAGTAACGCAGTCCACCCGGTGGCTGTTTTTTGTGGAACTCCAGATAGTACTCGTCGCCCGGATAGCCGGAGTCGGCGCTCCACACCTGCACGCCGGTGCGTGGATCGCGCGTGAAAATAGCGATGGGTGGCTTGGGCTCGCCCGACGAGTTGACAAGGTAGACGTAATATGGTGATTTCTCTGTCTCCTCTGGGCGGTACTGTGTGCTGAACTGTTCCCATAGCTCACGCAGAGGCTTGAACCGCTCGGCGTAGACGCCTATCGCCTCCCCGCCCTTCAGCAAATGCGAATCGATGAGAAAGTACTCGATGCCGTTCTCAGCCAGAATCTCCTCAACGCCTTTGCGTAGCCAGGGTTCCGAGGGTTTGCCCTCGAAATCCACCGGGTAGTTCCAGCGATAGCGCGGACGGTAGGCACATTCGGGTAGCCAGAAGCCACGCGGCGCCCTGCCGAACAGTCGCCTGTAGGTCTGCACACCCTGCTTGATTTGCGCCTGCACCGCCTCGTCGGTTCCCAACAGAGGCAGGTAGCCGTGCGTTGCTGCGCTGGTGAGGATTTCCACATGTCCGGCGTCTTGCAGGTCACGGAATGCGCCGATGATGTCCGACCGATATCGTTCCCGAAAATCGGTTAAAGTTTTACTGAAAAACCGGTACCAGTATTCTGCCAGCGCAGCCATGCCCAGGTTTTTCTCACTCAGGAACTCTTTTCGATTCACCTCGGCGGCGGCGATTTTGTCCTGCAGCCACGCCTCGAACTCGGCGGCGAACGCCGGCTGCACCAGCTGCTCTGCCAGCACCGGCGTAATGCCGATGGTAAACTGCGGTGAGATACCTTCCTTGATCAGCCGGTAACAGGTATTCAGCAGCGGTATATATGTCTCGGCAGCGCTTTCCGACAGCCAGTCCATACCGTGCGGACTGCGCCCGTGCGCCAGCACGTACGGGATATGCGAGTGCAGCACAAAGGCAAAATAACCGAGCGGTCTTGCGTTTTCCAAATCTCCAGCCTCCTTGCATGTGCCCTGTGGTCGTTGTAAGCATAGCAGTTTTGCGGGGTAGATGTCAACTTGCGAGGTTGCATATCACACGGGGAGTGTGACACAATAGATTGTACGGGAGGTGAGAGCATGGTGGACACCGCATTGCTGATAGTGGACGTGCAAAACGATTTCTGCCCGGGCGGCGCATTGCCCGTACCGGAAGGGGATAAAGTGGTGCCAGTGCTGAACCGCGCCATCGATCGGTTCCGGCAGGCGGGCGCACCAGTGATTGCTTCCCGCGACTGGCATCCTGAAAAGAGCACGCACTTCGCTGCGTATGGAGGGCAGTGGCCCGTGCATTGCGTGCAGAACACCGAGGGCGCGGCGTTCCATCCCGACCTGCGTCTGCCGGATGATGTCATTATCGTGTCCAAAGGGATGGGCGAGAACGAGGACGCCTACTCCGCGTTCGACGCCCGAACGGAGGACGGCACGCCGCTGGAAAGCGTGCTCAAAGCAAAGGGGGTCAAACGGCTGGTGGTCGGCGGATTGGCCACGGACTACTGCGTGCGGGCATCGGTGCTGGGCGCACTGGAGCGCGGATTCGAGGTGCTGGTGCTTCGGGATGCGGTTCGCGGAGTGGACGTACAGCCGGGTGACAGCGAGAAGGCGTTAGCGGAGATGCAGAGCAAAGGCGCGAAACTGGTCACGCTGGAGGAAATCTCCGTCCAGTAGCTATCAAGCAGCGTCGGGCAATTGCTCCACCCGGTTCCGTCCGCGCCGTTTCGCCAGATAGAGCGCCTGGTCGGCAGCGGCAAGCAGAGTGAGCTTGTCGGAGCCGTGCGTTGGATATTCTGCTACGCCCGCGCTGAGCGTCACGTGGAAGGTAGTTGTGCCGTCCAGCGCATGGAAGGGGTGTTCCCGTACGGCGTCGCATAACCGTTGCGCAACAACCGTCGCCTGCTGGAGTGGGGTCTCCGGCAGAATCACCAGAAACTCCTCGCCCCCATAGCGAAAAACCATCTCTGTCTCCCGCAGGTTCTCTATCAGCCTGCGACTGACCTCTTGCAGCACCATATCGCCGGTGGCGTGCCCCCAGGTATCGTTCACCTGTTTGAAGTGGTCTACATCCACCAGAATCAGGCTGAACCGCTTACCGTATCGGTGACTGCGGTGGATTTCCTCGTCCAGCCGCACCTCCATGTAGCGGCGGTTGAACATGCCTGTCAAGCCATCCGTGAGCGCCAGCAGTCCGACCGAACGGGTGAAGCGCGATGCCTCCATCACCTGCGCAAACTGGTTGGCAACGGACATAAGCTGCTCCAGATGGCGTTCGTCAAAGTAGCCCGGCGTGCGGTGTGCGGCGAGTAGCACGCCCTCTACGTGCCCTCGCACCAGTAGAGGCACTCCCATCAGGCTGGCAAACACCCGCTTGGAAGCGGTGCCGATGATTCTGGGTTCGGCGGAGGTGTGAGGAAGATAGAGCGGTCGGGCATGTTGTGCTATCCAGCCGGCAACCCCTCCGTCCGTATCGGACTCCTGCCCCATCAGCCGAACAGGCTCGCCAACCGCGGCTGTAATCTGGAGCGAACCCGACTCCCTGTCACGCAGGTAGAGCGTGACAAACGGAGCAGACAACAGGTCAGCGACTGTAGAGACAAACTTTTTGCCTAAATCTTCTATATATTGAGAACCCAGGGACAACCTGCCAATCTCATAGAGCGCGTTCAGCATCCTGTTTTCCTGCTGAAGGAGATAGCGCTCTCCCGCAGTACGCAGGGCCAGTGTAGCGATGTCACGTACCTGCCGGAACCGCTCGTGGATAACGTTCTCCTCATCGGTGTTCTGCCAGCCAAACAGCGCTACCGCTCCCACGATGCCCCGCTCATCGTGCAGCAGGAATGTCTGCACTCCCTCGCCAAGCGATGAGCGCAGAGCGGCTTTGAACTGCCCCAGAGCTGCACGAAGAGACACCGCCTCGTCCTGTGCGCGAAAAGGCTGTGATATCGCAATACGGACGGGCATATTTCGCGAATCTGTGGCATGAGCCAGTCGCAGGGACGAGTTGTACCTCTCGTAAAGCCATAAGGCACCTTCTCTCGCCCCGACATGCTCGCGCACTGCGGACAGTACCTGCCGCGCTACCTCGCCCGGCTCATCTGCTAGGATGGCTATCCGGAGCATTTGCAGGCGAACGTGTTCCGTCTGACGCTGTGCCATCAGTTCACGATGGGCAGCGACCAGTTGCTGATACTGGTAGCGCAGCTGACGGTGTGCTTCACGTTCCTGCTCCCATTGCTCCCGCAGGTCGTCCGGCAGGGGCAACAGCAAATCCTCTTCTTCGTTATCCGCCGGTTGTTCCGCCAGCATGAAGCCAAGGTACAGCCACACTCCTCCAGAGAGTATGGCTTCCCACAGAAAACCGCTGTCTACCTGCCATGCATAGACAAAGGGAGCCGGGGCGAGCAGAATCGCCACCGACCGTGCATATCGCCGGTGGAGGGAGATCACCCATGCACTGAGTGGTAGCCACACCGGGGAATACGCCTGCAAGGCGGATACTGCCAGCACATCCAGACAAGCCGCCAGCCGCCCTTTCGGCTTCGCTGCGGTGAGCAGCAGCAGTCCCCCCGCGATGCCGGTGACGAGCTGTTGCAGAGGCGAGGCATCCCAGCTCCACGCCACCACTGCCAGCGCAAGTACCAGTCGAAAAGCCATCTGCGATATACTCAAATTTTCCATTCCGGGTCCAGCCACAGGTCCAGAATATGCTCCTCACTCAGTGCCGGATTTCGCAAGTAGTGCGCCGCTACCCCGGCGATTGCAGATGCAGGCGCGACGCCTATCAGCTCCGTTTCCAGTATCCGCACGCCCTGTTCCTCTGCGCGCTCCCGCACGTACTCCAGCACCCACCAGAGGGGACTGCGGTCAGGTTGCGTGAGATTAAGCGACACTTGCGCGATGCCCCGCGAAGCGAGTAATAGCCCCAGCGCGCGTACACCCGCCAGCTGGGGGATGTGTTCCCGCTCCCGCCGAATCGTGCGGGCAATGTGCTGGGCTACTTCCAGACGGTCGGTACCCAGATTGATGTTGAAGGCAATGAGAGGTCCGCGCGCCCCCACGATTGCCGCTCCTGCAGTTGGGTGGAGAAAAGCAGGCCCCGCATCTGGTGCACGGTCGCCGGTCAGCGGGCGTCCTGCCCATCGCTCAAAACCTCCACGGCGGATAGTCGGCAGGTCTGTCGGTCTGCCGGGCAGCGCGGCATACTCATAGAAGTACACCGGCACTTCCAGCTCGCGCGCGATACGATACCCCACTTCACGCGCGATTTGAGCACACTCCGGCATTTCCACGTTTCTAAGCGGGATAAAGGGCATCACGTCCACCGCGCCGATGCGAGGATGCACTCCCCGATGAGAGCGCAGGTCTATGCGCTCCACCGCCACCCGGGCACAGCGGAAAGCAGCCTCCGCCACCGCACCCGGTTCACCCAGAAAGGTCAACACGGTACGGTGATGATCGGGGTCTGCCGATACGTTCACCAGCCGAACGCCGGACACTTCGCGTACAGCCTCTGCCAGCGCATCCACCGTATCGCGATGGCGTCCTTCGCTGAAGTTCGGCACGCACTCTATCACCTGAGACGCCAAAGTGAGAACTCTCCTCCGTCTTAAGATATTCGGCGAAAAAAGCCGTTAACATTATGATAACCGATTTCCCCCTCACCCTGTCGATGTAAATGAAATACCACGACGGGAAAGTGCAAAGAAACAACTTTTTCAGCAAAATCACTGGCAAACTGCTTGACGTTTGCGCAAGGTCGTGGTATAGTAGTTAGTGAACTCGGTATGGCATTCCCACCGCGAAAGCGGTGAATGCATATCGGGGCACTTTCTGACAAGAACAGAAGAGCACCGGAAGGCGGAAGGGAGACGTAGCGCGCGAGGTAACCCTGGAGGCTCCGCGTAACGAACTCCCTGTGCCTGAGAGTGCCCTCTCTGTTCCGGGAAGTGGTGCCCCGAGCGGTACAGTACACTTCCATCAAGGAACAAGGAGGAGGGTACGATGAAACGTCTGTTGATCGGCTTGGGTGTCGCCATCGCGATGACCTTCGCTGGCAACGCCTGGGCACAGGTGCCCCCCGATGTTCCACCCGGGCACTGGGCTTATGATGCTATCGAGCAGTTGATTGCCGATGGCATTCTGAAGGGCTACCCGGATGGGACCTTCAAGGGGAAGGCGCCGCTGACGCGGTATGAGTTCGCCATCGCTATCCGCGATGCGCTCGCCGCGATCCAGCAGAAGATCGATGAGGTTCGGGCACAGATCCCGAAGGGACCCGTCACCCAACCTCAGCCTCCGGTAACTCCGACACCTCAGCCTGGGATCACTCAGGAAGAGCGTGCGAAGCTGCAGTCTATTCCCGCAGATACCGCGCAGAGGCTGCAGCGACTGGACGAGGCGATCGCACGCATCAACCGCCTCGCCACGGAGTTCCAGGATGAGCTGGCTTCGCTGGGGGTGGACGTGGAGTCCGCCAAGCGCGACCTCGCCAACCTGCGCAAGCGCGTCGAGGCGATCGAGGAAGAGATGAAGCGGTTCCGCCTCAGTGGTGACGTGACCTTCGTGGCGCGCGGCACCAACAGCATCGACAACCGCACCGCCATCGACCAGAACGCGCAGGCGACCGCGCCCGGTGGTTTGCTGGGCAACCTGAACGTGTTGCACGAGCTGGGGCTGAACATCAGCAGCAAGCTCAGCGACACCGCTTCTGCCGATGTGAGCCTGGTGGTCGGCAACTGGCTGCCCTACCTCGGCTCGGCATCGCAGTTCGGTCCTCGCCCGGCAGCGACCAACACCGACATCGTGCTGTGGAAAGCCGCGGTCAACGCGCCGATTAGCGTGTTCGGCACCGAGGTCAACCTGACCGTCGGTCGCTTCGAGAACCGCATCAACCCGTTGACCCTGTGGCGACCCGATGTGGATGTCTACACCAGCATCGATCGCTACGACAACGGCTACTACAGCATGGACGGTATAAAGGCGGGTGTCGGCTTCGGCTCGGTGCAAATCGGGCTGTTCGCCGCACGCAACAGCAGCGTGAACACCAACAACGGCGGTAACTTCATGTCCGTTAACGGTGGCATCGGCGCATCTGCGAACATCGCTGCTGCTCACCCCGCAGTGGCGACGGTGGCAGGCATCGGCGCGTTCGACAGCAGCGCAGGTGCAACCGTGGACGTGAGCCTGGGCGAGAAGGTGAGCCTCAGTGGTGAAGTGGTGACGCTGAAGCGCGGCACCGCTGCTGTTGCCCCCTTCGGCAATGTGAACCGCCTGAACGTATACGGCGGTCACCTGAAGGCGAACCTGATCGACCGCCTGACCATCACCGCCGACTACGCCCAGAGCGACCTGCTCCTGCAGAAGAGCAATGTCAACAACAAGGATAACTGGGCGTTGCTGGTGGGTGTTGGCTACACCTTCGGCGAGAACCTGTCGCTGAGCGCAGGCTATCGCGAGGTGCGCCCGTACTTCGCCGCCCCCGGTTACTGGGGACGCATCGGCTACTGGCACAACCCGACCGACATCAAGGGCGCGGATGTCGCCCTGGCATGGAAGCTGGGTTCGTTCGCCATCGATGCGAAGGGCGGCTTCTACAAGGGTAGCAATCGCCCGGCGAGCTTCGTCGGCAAGGACGATGAGATTACCCACGTCGCAGCCGGTGTGCTGTGGAACGCCACCGAGAAGCTGAACCTGAACGTCTCCTACGAGGGCGTTCTGTGGAATCTCAAGACCTCCGCCGCCGGCGCGAAGCCGACGGAGAACTACGTCACGCTGGGCGTGGACTACAAAGTGAGCGACAACGCTCTGCTCAAGCTGCTCTACCAGGTCGTGGACTTTAACGCCAAGGGTGTCGCCGCATGGCGAGTGAACCCGGCCGACGATAAAGCCCGCGCCGGTGTGGCAGTGGCGCAGTTCAGCGTGAAGTTCTAAGCCTGACCTAACGCACCCCCTCCGGCAAGCCGGAGGGGGTTTTTCGTTTTGGTGCATCCTGTCTTGCAGGACATTCACAACCGCCAACGAATCACTGCATAGACCTACCTTTTAGCAAACAGGAGGTGCACTGTGAATCGTCTTGTGCCGCCTGTGGCTCTGACGATTGTTCTGGGGATAGTCGTCACCGCTTCCGCCCAGCAGGACGTTCCTCCTGGGCACTGGGCATACGAGGCGGTGCAAACACTTATCCGGCAAGGCATCCTGAAAGGTTATCCCGACGGTTCTTTTCGTGGTACGAAGCCTGTAACGCGCTACGAGTTCGCCACGGCTTTACGCGACGCCCTTCAGGAGGTGGGGAGCCGTGTGAACAACTTGAGGGACGAATTGAGACAGCGTATCCTGCTGCCTCCTCCACCCACCATTGCTCCGCCGCCTCCGGTGATAGATTTCTTTCCTGACCTGCGGAAGAATCTAGCAGAACTTCCTGCCGACACAGGCGAGCGGCTGCAGAGGCTGGAGGAGCAGGTACGCACGCTGAACCGTTTGCTGGAGGAGTTCGAACGCGACCTGCAGACCCTGGGCGAGGATGTGCGTCGCCTGCGCTCCGAAATTTCGGGAGCAGACAGCCAGATCCGCTCGCTGGAACAGCAGTTGCGTCAACGGGTACGGGTGAACGGCACGCTGGACCTGATCGGACGCGGCGCACACGGTATCGACAGTAAAGGCGCGGTGGACCAGAACGGCTACGCTTTCAGGGGCGGACTGTTGAACAATGTGCACGCCACACAGGAGCTGAACCTGCAAGTGCGCGCCGATATTTCGCCGGCGGTGCGCGTCGAAGCCGTGCTGGTAGTGGGGAATGCCCTGACCTACTTCGGTTCCGCCTCCCAGTTTGCACCGGGCGTCTCTCGTGCGCCGGGCGCGACCGATTTTCTGCTGTGGAAAGCGGATGTGCGTTTCCCCGTTTCTCTTTTCGGCAGGCAGGGCAGTGTATCGGTAGGCAGGATAGAGAATCGAGTGACTCCGTTAACGCTGTGGCGTCCTGATGTGGATGTGTACACCCTGCTGCCGCGCTATGACAGTGGCTATTACAGCATGGACGGATTAAAGTTTCAGATGGACACCGATTTGGTGAGCCTGATGCTCTACGCCGCCCGGCACAACGCGGTGAACACCAACCTCCTGTCCGATTTCATGCGAGTCTCCGCAGGCAACGACGCGGTCAATCTGTTCCAGCCGGGCAACCCGTTGCGCCAGCGTCCTAACCGCATCCCTTACGGCATCGTGCACGCACGACACAGCGCAGGAGCCTCCGCAACCGCTCGGCTGGGACGCACCATCAGCGTGGGAGCGCAGTTTCTGGTGATAGATGCAGGGCAAGACCTTCCCACGGTTTTCGGAACCGTTAATCAGGTGAACGTCTGGGGATGGCAGGTGAACTTTGAGCCTTCTGAACGCTGGAACATCTCTGCGGTCTATTCACAAAGCGACCTGCTGCATCACGGCGATAACCGTTTGAACAAGGACAACTGGGCGTTCCTCACGAGGGTGCAGTACAGCGCGGGCGAAACGGCTCAGGTGTGGGCTGGTTATCGCGACTTTCGCCCGTACTTTGCACCTCCCGGCTACTGGGGACGCATTGGCTACTGGCACAACCCCACCGACCTGCGCGGGGTAGATGTTGGACTGCGGACACGACTCGGCAGTGTGGCACTGGATGCTCGCGGGGGTTTTTACACCGGCACGGGCAAAGCCGCTCCTCCCGCAGGTTTCGGCACAGACGATGAAGTATACCATCTGGCGCTGAACGCATACTGGCAAGCTCTTCCTCGCTGGGGTTTCAGCCTGACGTACGAAGGGGCGTTGTGGAACCTGAGGGACTCTCAGCGTTTCAACCCGGGTGCAGGATTATCGCCTGCGGGTAAGCCGACAGAGCACTATGCCACCTTCGGTGTGCGGTATGACCTCAGCAAGGATACCATACTGCGCGCGCTGTATCAGGCGATTTTCTATGACGCGAGGGGAGTTACTTCTTATTCCTTACTGGGCAGCGACAAGGAACGAGGTGGCGTGGCGGTAGTTCAGCTGAGCACAGCGTTTTGAGATGCTACAGGAATCTGCCCATTCAGTGGTAAAATATGGACGGTGTGCAAAACTAGGTGGAGGGGGAAGTGAATTGGTACGCATCTGCGCAAAGAGCGTTCTCTGGCTAAGCGTAGTAACGGGTATCGTATTCGCGCTGGGGGGGTGTAAACCCGCCTCCAGGCCCGGAGCGAGCAACAGCTCGGGTGACATTCCTGTGGGTGTCTATCTTTCGTTCACAGGCAGTACCGCCACTTTCGGCGAGTCCACGTTCAAGGGTATTCAGCTGGCAACAGAGGAGATCAACGCGCAAGGAGGGATTAACGGCAGGAAAATCGCGTTGCACAAGGAGGACGACCGCAGCGACGCTCAGGAAGCGCGCAGCGCGGTTACCAAACTGATACAGCGAGACGGCGTAGTTGCGGTGCTGGGTGAGGTGGCGAGCTCGCGTAGCCTGGCGGCGGCGCCGATTTGCCAGGAGAACAAAATCCCGATGATTAGCCCATCCTCCACCAACCCTCAGGTTACCCAGGTTGGCGATTATATCTTTCGGGTGTGTTTCATCGACCCCTTCCAGGGGGCGGTTATGGCGAAGTTCGCTGCTGAAACGCTCAAAGTAAAGCGTGTGGCTGTGCTGACCGATGTCAAGAACGACTACAGTGTAGGGCTGGCAAAGTATTTCAAGGAGACCTTCACCAAGCTAGGGGGGCAGATCGTTGCTGAAAAATCTTACAGCGAGGGCGACCCCGATTTCCGAGCGCAGCTCACGGCGATTAAAGCGGCAAATCCCGAGGCTATTTTTGTGCCGGGTTATTACTCAGAGGTAGGCACCATCGCGCGGCAGGCACGAGAGCTGGGTATTCGGGTACCCTTCCTGGGCGGAGATGGCTGGGACTCGCCAAAGCTCGTAGAGGGTGCAGGTAATGCGCTGGAAGGAAGCTACTTTAGCAACCACTACTCGCACGAATCCACCGATCCTGCGGTGCAACGGTTCGTCGCAAAATTCAAGCAAAGGTTTAACGGAGAAGTACCGGATGCTCTCGCTGCGCTGGGATATGATGCAGCAAACATTCTCTTTGACGCCATCAGGCGAGCCGGCTCCACAGACCCAACCAAAATCCGTGATGCGCTGGCGCAGACGAAGGATTTCCCCGGTGTGACGGGGAGAATCACTATTGACGCAGACCGGAATGCAGTGAAACCTGCTGTTATCCTCCAGATAAGGGGCAAAGAATTCAAGTACGTGCAGACCATTCAACCCTGATGGAAGTCTATTTGCAACAGCTGATCAACGGCGTGCAGTACGGTAGCATTTACGCGCTGATCGCCGTGGGCTACACAATGGTGTACGGAGTGCTCCGGCTCATTAACTTTGCTCATGGCGACATATACATGTTGGGAGCATTTGTGGCGTACTACGTGGTAACCGGACTGGCTCTGCATCAGCATCCCAGCGTCGGAAATTTCTTGTTCGTGCTGATAGTTTCTATGGCGGTATGCGCGCTCGCGGGCGTGCTGATTGAGCGTCTGGCCTATCGCCCAATTCGTAATGCTCCCCGCTTGACCGCATTGATTACTGCTATCGGTGTATCGCTCTTGCTGGAAAACGGGGGCATTGTCGTCTTCGGCGCGGACCCGAAGTACATTCCAACCGTGCTGCAGAGCAGTGTTGCTCCACGAGGAGGGTTGTACATTAGCGAGGGGCAGGTGATTATGCTGGCAGCCTCCGTGTTGTTTATGCTCATTCTGCGCTTTATCGTGATGAGCACGCGCTTCGGGCGAGCGGTGCGCGCCATCTCTTACGATATCGACGCCGCCAGGCTTATGGGTATTGACGTGGACCGCGCCATCACACTCACCTTTGCTCTGGGTTCGGCACTGGCAGGGGCAGCGGGGATGATGGTCGCGACCTTCACCAGCGTCAAAATCACCCCACTCTTCGGGTTGTTGCCCGGCGTCAAAGCATTCGTCGCAGCAGTGCTTGGGGGGATTGGGAACATCCCGGGCGCGGTGCTCGGAGGCATCCTGATGGGGATCATAGAAGCCTTTGTGGGAGGCTCTGCGCTGACTACCTACCGTGACGCCATCGCCTTTATGATCCTCATCATTGTTCTTTTGTTGCGCCCGGGCGGCATACTGGGCAAAGCGGTCGTGGAGAAGGTGTAAACAACATGAGCCGTCGGCAGTTCTGGCTGTGGCGTTTAATATCGGTGGGTGCTGCGCTGGCGGCGCTACTCGGCGCGAACGTTCTGATCATCTCTCTGCGCTCCACCGGCTGGCTGGATGATTACACCTATCGCGTCATCATGTTGTGCGGCATCAATATCCTGCTGGCAGTCAGTCTCAACTTGATTAACGGTATTACCGGACAGTTTTCTATCGGACATGCTGGATTTCAGGGGGTAGGAGCGTACACCTCGGCGGCTTTTACCGTGTTTGTGGTGTCACCCTGGATGCGCGAGCGAGGACTGCAGGGCACCCCGACGGGCGATAGTGCGCTCTTGATAGCAGGCATCATAGCAGGCGCGGTGTGTGCCTCGCTGGCGGGGCTGTTTGTCGGCATTCCCTCCCTGCGGCTGCGAGGCGATTATCTGGCAATCGCCACACTGGGCTTCGGGGAAATTATCCGTGTGACCATCTTGAACATCGAGCAGGTAGGTGGCGCACGGGGGTTCTATGGTATTCCGCTCCTGACCACCTTTTTCTGGTTGTATCTGGCGGTCATCGTGTTGCTGGCTCTGTCGCGCAATTTGCTGGTTTCAACACAGGGTCTTGCCTTTCTGGCTGTACGCGACGACGAAATCGCCGCCGAAGCAGTAGGGGTCTACAGTACACGCATCAAGGTCATCGCCTTTGTTACGGGAGCCTGTTTTGCGGGTATCGCCGGCGCCCTTTACGCCCACTTTGACGGTTACCTCAATCCCGATAACTTCCGTCTGGACCAGTCCATCATCATCCTGACGATGGTGGTGTTGGGCGGACAGGGGAGTATCACCGGTTCGGTGCTTTCTGCGGTATTACTTACCGCCGTGCTGGAGTGGCTACGGTTCTTGCCGACCATCACAGTGGGAGGGCGGGCATTTTCGCCTTCCGAATTGCGTATGGTTTTCTTCTCGCTGATGCTTATCTTGCTCATGCTATGGCGTCAGACCGGGCTGCTGGGGCGTCGCGAGTTTGGGTGGCATGTGGTACGGCAGTACTGGAGGTTACTGAGAACGTAGATGGATCCCCTGCTCAGCGTACAGAACTGTACCATGCGTTTCGGGGGGTTGACCGCAGTCAAGGGGCTGAACCTGCAGCTGTTTCCGCAGGAGCTGGTAGGGCTTATCGGTCCCAACGGCGCAGGTAAGACTACGGTGTTTAACCTGCTCACAGGTGTCTACCGCCCTGTGGAAGGGC
>BEHS01000086.1 GCA_002898895.1 bacterium HR16
TATAGTGCAGCACAGCTGGCATCCCAGATTCGACGCGATTCGGTGGTTGCCTCGCGCTACACAACCCATTTCGGAGTGCCCGCTGCCCAGTTTGCCAGTTACGCCCAGAGCCAGCTGGGCTTACGCTCCCTGAAAAGCGGCGGCAGTTACAGGGTTTTCTTCATCAGAAAGGACGGCGGTATTGGAAGCAGTGTACGCAAACTACGTAAGGGCACAGCTGTGTTCGTGCACCTGAGTACCGGCAAACCAGTTCTGCTAGCGGAGTGTGGCAATCCGATGAGTACCGGCTTGCCGGGCTATTCCGCGCCGGCCTCGCAGCGCACAACTCCGCCCTCGCCGGTTGTGACCGCTACCGCACCAACAGAACCAGCGCTGGAGGAACCGTTGCCTCCGCCCGTGCAGTCGCCCGCGCCGGATGTTTTTGAAGACCCTGCGCTCGCGCAGGTGCAGATGTCAGACCTGCCTTTGTGGACGGCGGACCCTGTGCTCAGTGTGCCCGACCTGCCGGTGTCATCCGCCTCGCCGGTAGCTTACGCTGCTCCCGCTTCCGTGGCGCCGCTGTTCATGGTGGGCGCAAGTGGGCTGTTCTCGCGGGGTGGCGACCCGTCAGGGCGCGGCGGGAACCCTCCCCCTCCTGTGCCCGAACCTGCGTCGCTGGTGTTGTGGGCGACTGCAGGGACCGGATTGATGCTTGCATATAAAGCCAGGCGACACTAAGGCGGGCAGGGCGCCTCGGTAGACGCCGTCACCGTTGGTAGTTCGCGCTCGATAGGCGCGCCTACCAGGTTGCCCCACTCCGTCCAGCTGCCGTCGTAGTTGCGCACGTCGGGGTAGCCCAGCAGGTAGCGCAGCACAAACCACGTGTGCGACGACCGCTCGCCGATACGGCAGTAGGCAATCACCTGCTTGTCTGGCGTAACCCCCTTGCCAGCATACAGCGCACGCAGTTCGTCCGCGCTCTTGAAAGTGCCGTCCTCGTTCACCGCCTGCGACCAGGGGATGTTCACCGCGCCCGGGATGTGCCCGCCGCGCTGAGCGGTTTCAGTCATGCCGGGAGGAGCGATTACCTCTCCGGTGAACTCCTGTGGCGAGCGCACATCTACCAGGGCGACGCGCGGGCTATTCAGAGCCTGCATCACCTGAGTGCTGAAGGCGCGGAGGTGCAAGTTCGGCTCCTTCGCGCGGTATTGCGTGCGTGCATAGTTCGGACGCTCGGTGGTTAGCGGGCGGTTCTCGGCAACCCACTTCTTGCGTCCACCGTCCATCAGATACAGCTTCTCATGACCGTAAATGGTGAACAGCCAGAAGGCGTAGGCGGCGAACCAGTTATTGTTGTCGCCGTAGAGTACCACCGTATGCTCGTTGCCGATGCCCGATTCGCCGAGCAGTTGCTCGAACTCCTCGCGTGTGATGATGTCGCGCCGTACCTGGTGCTGCAGCTGCGTTTGCCAGTTGAAGCCTATCGCGCCCGGGATGTGTCCCGAGTCATAGGCGGTTGTGTCTACATCTACCTCCACCAGTCGGATGTCAGGGTCGCCCAGATGCTGCTGCACCCACTCTGTGCTCACCAGCACGTTGCTCATCGTGGATACCTCCCGAATATTTATCTTGACTAAGATTATACACTTACTCAACAATAAAGGTCAACCCCCTGTTTCGCCTTCTACACTGCCTCCACACATCGCGCCCTGCACACCCCTGGCAACTGACGTACCGTCCCTGTGGCAAACGTGTGAAGGCGATAGAGCGCGCTCGCACCCGCTTGCCTCAGCAAGGAGTGACGCATCATGTGACGAATCTTTACAACAGGAGGTAGGTAAGGATGAAGCTGTTCCTGGGGAGCGTACTCAGCATGATAGCACTGACGACGGCGGTTTCGGCGGCGCCGCGAGGTGTGCCTGAGCCTGTAGTGCCCATGCCCTTTGGGGTGAACATCCATTTCACGCAGGCGCCGGAGCGCGAGTTGAATCTGCTGGCGGACGGCGGCTTCCGCTTCGTGCGAATGGATTTCACCTGGAGCGAGATAGAGAAGCAAAAAGGCGTTTACGACTTCTCCCGATACGACGTGCTGGTGCGTGATATGACCGCACGTGGTGTCCGCATCCTGTTTATTCTCGACTACGGCAACCCCCTCTACGACGAGGGCAAGGCGCCCTATACCGACGAGGGCAGAGCCGCCTTCGCCCGCTTTGCGGAGGCAGGTGTCAAACGCTACGCAGGCAAAGGCATCCTGTGGGAAATCTGGAATGAACCCAACATCTTCTTCTGGCAGCCCAAACCCAACGTGGAGGACTACGCGAAACTGGCGCATCTGGTTATCGATACCATCAGGCGCGTTGCGCCCGGCGAGTTTATCGTCGCGCCCGCTTCGTCAGGGTTTCCCTGGGACTTTATGGAAGCGCTTGGACAGCGCGGCGTGCTGGCGAAACTGGACGCGGTGACCGTACACCCCTACCGCCAACAGCCCCCTGAAACTGCCGCAAGCGACTACCGCCGACTGCGCCTCCTGCTCGACCGATACAGCCCGCGTAAACACCTGCCTATCCTGTCGGGCGAGTGGGGCTACTCGGACATCTGGATGGGTATGGACATGCAGAAGCAGGCGCGCTATCTGCCCCGCCAGTGGCTGAGCAACCTCGCTAACGACGTTTTCCTCAGCATCTGGTACGACTGGAAGAACGACGGCGAAGACCCCAAAGAGCCAGAACACCACTTCGGCACGGTGTATCACGACCTGCGCCCCAAACCCGCCTACGTCGCCGCCAAAACGCTCACCAGCACGCTGAACGGCTATCGCTATCTGCGGCGCGTCGCCCTGCCCAACCCAAACGACTATCTGCTTCTGTTCCGAAAGGGCGAGGCTCTCGCGCTGGCAGCATGGACAACAGATGACCCCCATCCCATCACGCTCAGCCTGCCGCGGGGTACGGTGCAGGTAGTGGACAACATGGGCAAAACGCGAAGCATTGCAGTCAGCGGCGCACCTTTTGTGGTAGACCTCTCGCAGGAGCCGCAGTATCTGCTGTTGCCACCACACGCCGACCTGAGCCTGCTTGGAGCGTGGTCTCCCGTGCGACAGGTACTGACCGTACGCGCAGGACAAACTCGCAATATCCCCGTCAACCTGCAGAACCCTACAGCACGAACCTTGGACGTTACTCTGCGGGCGCGACACGGCGAACAGGTGCTGGCACAAACACGGTTCCGCCTGAGCCCCGGTGAACAGCGTACGGCAAACGTGCCTGTCAAGATTGAGGAGCGGGGCAGTGAAAGCCTGCGCGTCACGCTGGAGTGGGGGACGGAGCAACCCAATGTCTTGCAAACCGCCACCGTCTGGCTATGCGTATCCAACGTGCTGAACGTCCACATGCTCCCACCTGTCAAACGGCAGGCGATGGTGGTCATCGAGAACCCCGGAGAGGAGGCTCTGCAGGCGACGCTCCGGGTTCAGGCGGGCAGCTTGCAGGGTACTGCCCCATTGAAGCTCGCGAAGGGACAGCGTGAGGCAACGGTCAGCGTGCAGATGCCGGAACCTCTGCCTCCCGACGTGCGCATCACCGCGCAGATAATGGACAGCAAGGGAGTGACGCTGGCACGTTCGGGCGAAACGCGCTGGGTATTACTCGATGCGGTTCGCGCCGAGACAACAGGCTGGAAGGCGTGGCTGGATGGCGATGCGAAGGTGGAAGGCAAAGCGGAAGTGAGCATTGCCGAAGCCCCCGAACCCACTCCGCTGGGCGTGCGTGCCGCAGTGCGGTTAGATTATCGCTTCGCGAAGGGGTGGCGTTTCGCCTGCGTCAACCTGCCCGAACCGTTTGTGCCTATCGAGGGCAAGCCCAAAGCGGTAGGGATGTGGGTATACGGTGACGGAAGCGGTAACATGCTACGCTGCCGCATTACCGATAGCACCGTGCAGACCTTCCAGCCCGACTATGGACCTATCACATGGAAAGGCTGGCGCTTCGTCACCATGCGTCTGGACGGCGGATTCCCCGGCTTCTGGGGCGGCGCAAACGACGGGGTTGTACACTACCCCATCCGCTGGGAGGCGGTGGTGCTGGTGGACTCTAACCAGCAGAGCGTGGACAAGGATTGGAGTATCTATGTGACGGGGATAGCTTTGCAGTACTGACCTACCACAGCGCGCCCTTACGAGCGGGTATGTCGAATTTAGCTTCCATCCGACGCCTGTAGATCGCTGATAAACTATGCCCCCCCTCCTTGTAGAATCCGCTCCACCTGCTGGCGCAGAACCGGAACGTCCTCCGTAGCAGTTGTCCAGACAATAGACCAGTCCACCGCAAAGTACGCGTGAACAGCAATATTGCGGAAAGCAACAATATCCTGCCAATCGGCTTCGGAATGTCGAGTTTTGAAATCTGCAGGTAGACGCGCAGCGGCTTCACCAATAACAATCAGCTTCTGTAAGACGGCGCTTTGACGTAATTCATCGTTCATAAAATCTTCTCTGCTGATGCCGTCCAAGAAGCGAGCAATGGCGTCCGCTGCATCCACCATATCAGTAAGATAGAGTTTCTCAGGACGCATAGATAACCTCTTCATCTGCCATTACGCTGTCGCGTATAACAGGCTTTAATCCAGAACGAGGAACGATATCTACCTGCCGCTGCAGAATAGCGGATAGCTCGCGCTGCATTCGGCTGAGAGCAACAAAGCCTACTTTCGCTTCAGGGTCAAACTCTACCAGCACGTCTACATCGCTGTCGGGGCGAAAATCCTCACGCAGGACAGAGCCGAACAGCGAAAGTTTTCGGATGCGGTAACGCTGGCAAAATTCTGCAACTTTGTCGCGAGGGATATCGATCTTCAGTTCCGCCATAGTCCGCCTCCTTTACCGGGTTACCGTTCTTATTGTACCGTCTATCCCTCCCGTACAAGCCACACTTCCGCCACCTGACAGCCTCGCCCTTCGATAAGCTCCCACTTCAGACGCAATACACCACCGCGCGTAGCCTCCTGTGGAACGGCGAACTCCATTACCGATGGCGGTTGCGTGCCTCTTAACGCACCGTGTATCTCTATCGACTCGTTCGCCACCAGACGCATCACTGCGCGAAACCGCCCGTTATATACCACACGCAGGCGATAGCGCGCATTCGGGTCCAGGCAGGTATACAGCATCTCCAGAGGCGTACCGTACAGCGTGGACGCCTGACTGCCCCACGACAGGCGATAGCCCTGCGCCATCGCGCCGAACTCGTCCTGTGCGGAGCGCAGGAAACCGGGGTCTTTCGCCCAGCCTTCCCCGCGTACCAGATGCGGCTCGGCATTGGGGTTACCCAGGTCGTCATAGAAACCACCCGGTCCGGGGTCCGTCCACCGTGCGATTTGAATCAGCGCCTGCGCTTGCTGCTCAGCGGGCAACTGCATGGCTTTCTCACTCTCCGCCAGCAACCACAAGCGGTTATTGAGCGGTTCGTTCATTGTGTCCAGTACTGCACCGCGCTCCGGTCCGTCCGCATGGTAGCGCGATACGCTCATCTGCATCCCGATACTCTTCCACAGCGCCTCGCCCAGAGCCAGTATCTCCCGCCGCATCGCCTCGATGTCGGGGGTGGTGCGCACCTCGCTCAGGATAGCCCTCGCTTCGTCTACCGCCCGGCGCGCCCCCAAACGCTCCGCCTGCTCCAGAACCTTCAGCGCATCCTGTTCCTGCTTGCTCTCTACCTCCAGACGCGCCTGCACGAACACATCGTAAAGCGCGCGGAAGTACGCCATCTGCAAACGCCAGTTGTTCTGCCCCTCCTTGCCCAGCGCCTGCCAGAGGTGCTTCCACAACCCCAGCGTCAGGCGTGGGCGCGGGTTGCCCAGAAGCGCACCCTGCCAGTTCCGCTCCAGTGCAAGCAGCCCCTCCGCTATGTCCTCCGCGAACTCGGAAGAGATGTACGCACGCCCGTACTCTATCAACACATTGCGCACCGCACAGCGTGGGTCCCACAACCTCGCCGACCATATCGCTTTGTTCACGTCATCGTTGACGCCCTCTGAATAGGTGATACAGCCGTCGGAAAGGTTCATGAACAGGTTGTGGATGTGCGCCTGTGCCATCGGGCGGGGGTTAATCGGCTCGCGGTTGAGGGTCAGCGCGAACGCCATGTCCCACTCCGGTACGGGATACTGACAACGCACGCAATGGGTGATGTCAGGATAGCGACGCAGTTTGTAGCGAGCGGGCACCATCTCGCGCACACGCTCCATCCGGTCGCGTATCCAGGGACCATACACTACGCCGGTCAGCCAGTCCGGCTGTTGCTCGCGCAGGAAGCGATAAAAAGCGTCCATACGCTCGCGGCTGAATCCCTGCGGAGAGAGCCACAATCCGGCGCGAGGGTGTACCCGACGCAGTTCCTCCGCCATCTTCTCCAGCAGAGGAAACAGCTCTTCGGGAGGCATGTCGCCCGGGTCGCCGCCCGGCACGAATACGTGGTCCAGACGTGGCATGGACTCGAACAGCCGTCGCCTGTCCGCCACCATTCTGGGGATGTCTGCTGGTTGACCAGATGGCGCGTCGGTATTAGGTAGCCAGATCCACACATCCAGGTCGTAATCGTCCAGCAGAGAGGATAGCCGGACGTTCATCTCCCACGGCGACAGGGGCATGATGACGGTGCGCGGCTCATCGGGTCTCAAAGCCGGAATCAACTCGATACTGTTCGCCCCAAACACCAGCAGGTCGCGGATGTACTGCTCGTACTGCGCCACGTTCCAGGCGTCGTACGTGTTTGGCGTGCTGCGATAGCCCAGCTGATGTCCCCGAATGGAGAAGTGGGCGGATGTGGAAATCAACCTGCCCGGCGAACGGTCAGGCAACCAAGCACGCCCTCGCTCGGTGTGCAGCCAGCGCAGCAATTGTCCCACAGCGAACAGCGCAGCGCGTCCGCAGTTGCCCACCAGCCACAGACGCGGCGCACGCGGTGAAGGCAGTTCCAGATAGAGCGTGTAACCCTCGGCGGAATCGGCGGGCGGTTCCGCCTGCCGTGGTAGCGGTAGCCCTGCAGGCACACGTTGTGGGTGCGCAATCACTATCGTCGGCACGCCCTCTCGAGGCGTTTCACCTATCTGCCACGTCAGACCGGTGCGCCTCTTCACCTCATCGCGCAGAAACAGTGCCGCTTTTCGCTCTGCGCGGTGTGCCGCACTGCCTGCGCTCAGAATAACAGCACGGGAGAACTCATGGTTCATCGTGTCCACCCCCTTGTGTTGGTTTCGCCAGAACAGCGACTTGTCCTCTGTGGTGTAAAGCAGGAGAACATACCTGCTCCGGCTAATCCATGCAGTGCATGAAGGGAGCAACGCAGGCGCTGGACAATCGCATAGCCTCCGAGCGGCTTGCCGACCGCAAAGCGTGGACACTGATTCTCGCCATCGTGTTGTTCACGCTTCTGCCTTATCTCTTCGGAGCGTGGCTGTCGCTCGGGCGCAAGTACTTCTGGATAAACCACAACATCGACGACAACTGCGTGTACCTCGCGTGGATTCGGCAGGCATGGGAAGGGCACTTCTTCTTTGAGAACCGTTTTACCACCGACCCCCAACCGCGTCTTTCCACCAACCTCTTCTTCTGGGCAATCGGTACAGTAGCCCGCTGGACAGGGCTACCGGTGCTATTGCTTTTCCACCTGACACGGATGGGGCTGGGTATCGTGTGGCTGTGGACGCTCTGGCTGTTGTATAAGCGACTTCTGCCGGAGGGCGCGCGGATGCCCGCGCTATGGCTGGCATGTGTCTCGGCTGGGCTGGGATGGCTGTTCTGGCGGAATGCGGGTATCAACGCCCCCATCGACGTGTGGCAGGTGGAGGCATTTACCTTCCTGTCGCTGTACCTCAACCCGCTGTTTGTGGTGGGCACGCTGTTGATGACCGCCTGTACCTACGACCTGTGGCGGGCAATGCAGGAAAGGCGCTGGGGGTTCGCCGTGCGGGCGGGCGTGTGGGCGCTACTGCTGGGTAATATTCACTCCTACGACGTGGTTCAGGTAGCAGGGGCATGGCTGGCATTTCTACTGGTCAGTACCGCTCTCCGCAAGCCTCTTGACAGACAGCGCTGGCTCATGGCGTTGACAACAGGGCTTATCGGTTTGCCTTCTGTAGTGTATCAGTACTGGCTGTACCGCATCGACCCCATCTTCCGCCACCGCGCCGACGTGCCCACCTCTGCGCCTCCGTTATGGCACGTGCTGGCGGGGTATGCGCCTCTGCTGGTCCTCGCGCTGATTGCGGTGGCTATCATCGTTCGCGAACGACGACACCGCGAAGAGCCGTTCCTGCTCTTGCTCTGCTGGGCGGTAGTGGGCATCGGCTTGCAGTACCTGCCGCGAATCTTTGCAACGGTGGGCGTGCATCTACCGATGAATTTCGAGCGCAAGATGATTATGGGCGCACACCTGCCGCTATGCGCGCTGGCGGGGTGGGGACTGTGGCTTCTGGTGTGCCACCTGCCTGCACGACGCGCCTTGCTCGTCACCGCGCTGGTCATTGCGTTCACCACGCCGAGCAACGTCCGATGGCTGATTCGCGACGGGCAAAACCTTATCCGCAACATGGCGAATACCGGTATGCACCGCGCCTACATGGAGCCGGAGGAATGGGAAGCCATCCAGTGGCTGGCAAACAACACCCGCCCTGAAGAGGCGGTACTGGCTTTTCCCTCCTTCGCGGTGTTCATCCCTCCGTTTGCGGGCAATCGTGTATACGTCGGGCACTGGGGCGAGACCCCGCAGTTTGCTGAACGATTGCGCGAGACTCTGCGCTTCCTGGACGCCCGCCGTAGCGATGCGGAGCGCTACGAGCTGTTGCGCCGTGCGAAGGTAAAGTACATCGTCGCCTTCTCGCCCGAGATGGAAGGGTGGTTCGGCGTTCCCCTGCGTGACTTCGTTGCCCAGCCGCTGCAGGGCACGGAAGTGGTCTTCCAGAACCGGCTGGTGGTGATACTCAAGCTCCTTTGAACCTTCTCCCATTCTTTGCGTCTGAAAATATACCCGAGCGAGAAGGTATTGACCGATGACCGAACGCGAACGCATTGCGCATCTGCTACGGCGTGCCGGGCTTGGCGCGAGCAAAGGCGAAGTGGACTACTACCTGCGCCTCGGCTATCGTGGCGCGGTAGAGGCACTACTGGATTACGAGAAGATACCGGAAGACTACACCGACCTGCTCCGGCGTTTGCAGGGCGACTCGCCGCAGGTACGCCCGCCTCATGCTAAAATGTGGTGGATATTCCGCCTGCTGACCACCCGACGCCCCCTGCAGGAGCGGATGGTGCTCTTCTGGCATAACCATTTCGCCACCTCCGCCTCCAAAGTGCCGCGAGCGGAGCTGATGATACTGCAAAACGAAACCTTCCGCCGCCTTGCACTGGGCAGTTTTCGCGATATGTTGCTGGCGGTGTCGCGCGACCCGGCGATGCTGCTGTGGCTGGATAACCACCTGAACCGCAAGGGCAAGCCCAACGAAAACTACGCCCGCGAACTGCTGGAACTGTTCACCATGGGCATCGGCAACTACACCGAGCAGGATGTCAAAGAGGCGGCGCGAGCCTTTACCGGATGGACGTTGCGCCCGCGCGCGGGGTTCCAGTTCGTGCCCGCCCAGCACGACGACGGTGAGAAGGTGTTCCTCGGACAACGGGGCAACTTCGACGGCACAGACATCATCGACATTCTGGTCAAACACCCCAAAACGGCGGAGTATATCTGCACCAAACTGTTCCGCTTCTTCGCATACGACAACCCTGAGCCGGCGGTGGTACGCGCCCTCACCAGAACCTATTTCGACAGCGGCTATCACATCGGCGCAGTCGTCAAACAGATACTGCTCTCCGAAGCATTTCTCTCGTCCCGTGCGGTGCGCAGTATGGTGAAGTGTCCGATGGACTTTGTAGTGGGAACGCTACGGTGCCTGGGGGTCGGTCAGTGGTTGCTTACCGCGTTGCAGGCAGAGACGTTACCACAACCCGCTCTGGCGATACTGCGCTTCGCAGACCAGTCGATGCAGAGAATGGAGATGAGCCTGTTCTACCCACCGTCGGTAAAGGGATGGGACTGGGGCACGGCGTGGATAAACTCCGCCACGATGACCGAGCGCATTCGCTTTGCCGACACGCTGGCGAACCCGCGAACGCTGGGACGAGGGATTGTGGCTTTGCTGAGCAACCCCTCTTTCGTTCCGGCGGATGTAGACGACGAGCAGTTGCTGAACCGGCTCTGCGAGGTGCTGGACGCCAGCCTTTCTACCCAAACACAGCAGAACATCCTGAAGATAGTGCGCACGACAGCGGGCAGTGCCGACCGTTCGGCTAAAACGTCGCTTATGCTTCGCCTTGTCTGCGCCAGCGCAGAATACCAGTTTATGTGACGGAGGTGCGAGATGAACCCGAAACTATCACGACGTGAGCTGCTACGCCAGGGAGCCACCTTTATCGCGATAGGAATCGCCGCGCCCGGCTGGCTGGCACGATTGGCAACCGCCGATGCACAGAGGGCGCATAAGGGACAGCGTGCCCCCAACGACCGCATTCTGGTGGTGGTGCAATTAAGCGGCGGCAACGACGGCTTGAACACCGTTATCCCCTACACCGAGGCGTTATACAAACAGCTGCGTCCTACGCTGGCGATACCCGAAAGCGAGGTGGTTCCGCTGAACGAGCGCATCGGACTGCACCCCGCTTTCGCGAAGGTCAAGCCGCTCATAGAGGCGGGGCAGTTCGCCATCATTCAGGGAGTAGGGTATCCAAACCCTAACCGCTCGCACTTCCGCTCGATGGAAATCTGGCAAACTGCCAACCCCGACAAGGTGGAGGGCACAGGCTGGCTGGGCAGGTATCTGGACACCCTGCCCGAATCGGAGCGTAACCCGCTCATCGGTATTGCGCTAGGGCGCGAGAACCCCGTCGCCATGAACGGACAGAAGGTCTCCGTGCCCTGCGTAGCGAGTCTGGAGGACTTCAAATCGCTGGCGGGCGAGGAGGCGGAAGCATTGCGTGCAGTATATGCCATTCAGGAGCAGAAGACCGCTCCCGTGCGCACCGCCACACTGAAAGCGCTGGACGCAGCGGAGATGATTCGGGCAAAACTGGGGCAGTACCGTTCGGCTGTGGAATATCCCCGTACACCCTTCGCGCAGGCTCTGCAGCAGATAGCGCAACTCATCGCTGCGAACACGGGCACGCGCGTCTTCTACTGCTCTACCGGCGGATTCGATACCCACGCCCAGCAGGCGCGCACCCACGCCACCCTGCTACAGAACGTCGCGGAAGGGCTATCCGCTTTCTGGGCAGACCTTCAGGCGATGGGCAAGGCGGACAAGGTGCTGGTGCTGGCGTTCTCGGAGTTCGGCAGAAGGGTGGCGGAGAACGGTAGCGCAGGAACCGACCACGGTGCAGCTGCTCCCATGTTTGCTATCGGCAAAAAGATACAGGCAGGTCTACTGGGTGAGCATCCCAGTCTGCAGAATCTGCAAGACGGTGACCTGCGCTATCATATCGACTTCCGCTCGGTGTACGCGGCGGTACTGGAGGACTGGCTGGGTGCCGACTCGCAGGCGGTGCTCGGAGGCAAGTTCAATAAGGTGTCGCTCATCTTATCCCCAGCAACGCTGCCGTGACAGGAAGCACAATCAGTGTGAACAACGTGCCTATCACAATCACCAGCGTCGCCAGCGTGTGGTCACAGCCGTAGCGTTCGGTAATGACCGCGTTCACCATCGCGCTGGGCATGGCGGATTGTGTCACCGCCACCAGTCGGGCGATGCCCTGCACCCCCGCCCACCCCGTCGCCAGCCACATCAGCCAGGGGAATAACGCCATCTTTGTCACCAGAATAAGCACCATCGGCAGATAATAGTGATTCGCCCGCAGGTGCGCAGGCTCCAGCATCAGCCCGAGCGATAACAGCACCAGCGGAACCGTCGCTCCCGCCACCAGCTGCGCCGCATGGGAGACAAACGACGGTACGGGCACCTGCAGAGCGTTGATAAACAGCGTGCCGATGAGCACCACAAAGGTGGGGGTAGTAAAGAAGCTCAGCATCTCGCGCCAGCTGATCGCCTGCTGGGGCGAATAATCATTCGCCCCCTTCTTGCTACCGTAATGCATGGCTACCGCCACCCCAACGGTGTACACCGGCAGTGCCATACTGAACTGGTCGTACACCACCGCCGCCGCCATCGCCCCTTCGGTCTTGCCGAAAATCGCCTGCACCACAGGATAGCCCAGAAAGCCCGTATTGCCGTACACCGCCGTCAGCAGAAAGGTTCCGGTAACAGGGCGAGGGAAGCGAAACAGACGCGCGGGTAGCCACAGCAGCGCCATTACCAGCACCTGCAGGACGGCGAACAGCCACGCCGCATGTACCATATCCGCCGTCACCCGCTGGCGATAGAGGGCATGAAAAACGAAAGCGGGCAGGGTCACATCCAGAATCAGGCGGTTAATCACGCCGATGTCGGTGTCTCGCAAGATACCCCGCCGCTTCAACAGGTAGCCGGTGAACAGCACCAGAAACAGCGACAGCACCACCCGAAAAACGTTCAAAACTTACGCTTCCTCCAGCTCCAGCAGGCTCTCCTCTGCTTTTCTACCGTCGTCACAGGGCTGAGGCTCCACCTGAACAGGCAACGCCGCCGCCGCGCTTTCATCGCCTTCCCAGCGACGGTGACCGCTCTTATCCAGCACCGCCTTCATAAATCCCACAAAGAGCGGATGCGGTCGGTTTGGGCGCGAGCGAAACTCAGGGTGGAACTGCGTTGCCATAAAGAAGGGATGCCCCTCCAGCTCGATAATCTCCACCAGCCGATAGTCAGGTGATACGCCGGAGAACACCATCCCGTGCTCCGCCAGCCGCTCACGATACTCGTTGTTCACCTCGTAGCGGTGACGATGGCGCTCGTATACCACCGCATCGCGGTAAAGCTTCGCCGCGCGGGTGCGCTGCATGATACGGCAGGGATACGCCCCCAGACGCATGGTCGCGCCTTTGTCCGCCACATCCTTCTGCTCCGGCAGCAGATGAATCACCGGATGCGGCGTATTGGGGTCTGCCTCTTCAGAATGCGCCCCGTGCAGTCCGCAGGCGTTTCGGGCGAACTCCACCACCGCCATCTGCAAGCCCAGGCACAGCCCGAGGAACGGAACGCGGTGCTCACGCGCGTAACGGATAGCAGCGATTTTACCTTCCAGCCCGCGTACACCAAAACCGCCCGCAACAATGATGCCGTCGAATCCCTTCAGGTGCTGTGCTACGTCGTCCGCTTTCTCCAGCCCCTCCGAGTCGATCCAGCGGATGTTCACACGGGCATTGTTGGCGATGCCGGCGTGCTTCAGCGCCTCGGCGATAGAGATGTAGGCGTCCCCGTTGCCCGTATACTTGCCCACCACCGCCACGTACAGGTTGTAGCGCGGTCGCTTCATTACCTCCACCATCTTGCGCCAGTCCTCCAGGTCCGGCGGATGGTTGGGCAAGCCGAGCCGTCGCACCACCAGATTCGCCAGCCCCAGCTCCTCCAGACGCAGCGGTATCTCGTAGATGGTCTCGGTGTCCATCGCCTCGATGACCGCCTCTTTCTCCACGTCGCAAAACAGCGAGATTTTCTCCTTCATCTCGTCGGAGAGGGGCACTTTGGTACGGCACACCAGCACATCAGGCTGGATGCCGATTTCGCGCAACTTAATCACGCTGTGCTGGGTGGGCTTGGTTTTCACCTCGCCCCAGGGTCCCACAAACGGGATAAGCGTGACGTGAATGTACATCACGTTCTCCGCGCCCGCCCGCTTCTTGAACTGCCGGATGGCTTCGAGGAAAGGTAACCCCTCGATGTCGCCTACCGTGCCGCCGATTTCGGCAATCACCACGTCCGCGTTGTGCTCCTTGCCCACCAGCACGATGCGCTCTTGAATCTCATTGGTGATATGGGGGATAACCTGCACTGTTGCGCCCAGATAGTCACCTCGCCGCTCCTTCGAGATAACCGCATTGTAGATATTGCCGGTGGTCACGTTCGAATGGCGCGTGAGGTCTACATCGATAAAACGCTCGTAATGCCCCAGGTCCAGGTCGGTCTCCGCGCCGTCATCGGTCACGAACACCTCTCCGTGCTGATAGGGATTCATCGTACCTGCATCCACGTTGATGTAGGGGTCAAACTTGAGAGGCGCTACTTTGAAGCCGCGACTGCGAAGCAACCGACCGAGGCTGGCGACGGTGATGCCTTTGCCGATAGACGACACCACGCCGCCGGTGACAAAGATGTACTTGGTCATGGTGTTCCCCCAAAATAGACTTCCAGACTTGCACGGGGCGAACCGAATGTGCCCTTCGTATTTATATCATGAAAAGGGGGTTGTTGGCAAGAGAGAGAGAACGACCTCGCCTGGAGGGATGCATTCCGTCGCATCCAAAAACTTTCTACCCCTCCACAGGGATGCGCTCCGTCGCATCCCTAAACATGGTGGTCGTGACAGAGCACGACCCTCCAATAAAAGCATCTGGAGGGCGAGCCTCCTGCCGATTCGTTAGCTCCCCTGTAGTCCCCCCGCAAGCAGAGGGACGTAATGCTCCTCCCCGCGAGCGAGGAGGGCTGGGGGTGGGGGCTGAACCGGCTCACCAAGAGGTCCGCCCTCCAAACACCGCTTCTACCGGTATTCCGGTACTTGCCAGCAGTGTTCCTGCCACACGCGCAGCACGTTCGGGTCAACACCGACCCACCACTCCCACAGGTAGTCATCCGGTGGGGTGTCGCCCGGGTTCCAGCGCAGCGCACCGAAGGTGGCGCATACCTTGATGGCTTTAGCGTGCCCGTCCATGAACGTCCAGTTGCTGACCCCGTTGTGGCTGATGAACCAGCCCTTGTTGCTGTCGAACCAGATGCGCCAGCCATCCACCACCCACGTGCCGAGGTCGTGGAAGTACTCGCGTGACTCCAGCACCTGAATCAGCGTCGCCGGGCGCGGAATGGACGACATCTTCACCGCGTTCGACAGCCAGCCGGGTACAATCCAGCCGTTCCACCAGCCGACCGTGCCCCGGTGCGCCCAG
>BEHS01000087.1 GCA_002898895.1 bacterium HR16
GTTCTCATCGATTCTGACCAGGAAGACGAAGGTGATCGTATACCTTCCCATTCGGTCCGGCAATTGTTCGGGCAGATTCACGACGTTCGGCAGTACCACACCCTGCTCTTCGGGGACATCCAGCGCCTCACAATACTACTGTCTCCACTGCTCAGTAAGCACTATCAGACGCGATGCGTTCTGCACGGTGCGCGCTATCCAGCGGCGTTGCCATCCCTTCTGCGCACGGTAGAAATCGGGGAAGGCTCCGCTATGAGCATGAAGCAGGACGGGACGGTGAAAGAGAGAGGCGATACGCGCCAGAATGAACTTTCGCCACACACTGCCCTTTTTGGCGAAGTGCAGATGAACGATGTCTGTCTTTCGCATGGCGAGAAGATACAACAGGCGGAGGCAGGCGACCGCAAAAAAGAGAAAACGCCTGAACCCGCTTCCCGTGCTCCAGGTGGGAATGTGCTGTATCTCCACCTCATCGGGCGCAGTGTGCATGACCAGCTGTAGAAACGAGGACATCCCCCCTTTCACCTCAGAGGCGGGGGCAAGCATAGTTACCCGAATTTGTTTGCCGTTGTGCGCTGTCACGGGAGTATTATGTCACATTCGATGTCCCGACGCAAGCAGCGTTCTGCGGCGGCGCTGTCTGGGCGTTCAGTATCTGCAGCGCCCGCTGAACAAGACGGGGTAGTGCCTCCTGCACCGGCTCCGAAAAGCCGATGCGGAACTCGTAGGGGTTCTGTACCTCCATGGCGAGGATGCGGATGTCCTGTGGAAACGCCAGGTTCAGCCGGCGAGCCATCTCCAGCACCTCCGGCAAGCCCGCATAGTGCGGCGAGGGCGCTATCACCTGGCGAAAGTCGTTTGGGGAGAACTCCAGTACCGTGCCCGGCGGATAGCGCCCCGTAACGATGGAGTCTATCAACAGCGCGCGCTCGTAGCCTTCCAGCAGCTCCAGCAGGGCGAGCCCGGCTTCTCCGCTCTCCATCACGTCCACCGAGCCGTCCACCTGCCCGGCGATTCGGCGGGCTGCCTCCAGACCTACGCCGTCGTCGCCGAGCAGGTCGTTGCCGAGTGCCAGGACCAGCGTGCGCGCTTTACGTTCGTTCATCGTCTCTGCTGATGGATAACCTCGCCGCGTGCGTTGTAGATGCTTAACACCAGCGGCATCTGCCCGGGCAGGGAGTGCGTCGCGCAGGCGTGACATGGGTCGTACGCCCGGAACGCCATCTCCACCTTATTCAACAACCCTTCGGACACCTCGCCGCCGTGTATCAGCCCCTTCGCCGCCTTCTCCACGCTCATCGCCATACGCGCGGAGTTGTTCTGCGTGGCAACGATGAGGTTCACCTTGCGCAGGATACCGTTCTCGTCGGTTTCGTAGTGGTGGAACAGCGTGCCACGAGGGGCTTCCACCACTCCCATACCCACCGTGGGGGTAGCGGTAGGTATCACGCGCAGGTTCTGGCTGGTGATTTCGGGGTCGTTGATGAGCTCGTTTATGCGCTCGGCGGCGTACACCATCTCGATGACGCGCGCCCAGTGGTTCGCCAGCGTGTGGTGCACTGGCTTCTGCCCGAAGGCGTTGAAGAACTCCTCGTACGCCTTCTGCGCCTCGGGCGTCGCCATGCCATCGGAGGCGTTCAATCGTGCCAGCGGCGCCACCGAGTAGATACCGCTCTCCGCGCCGTCGGTAAAGCCCTTCCAGCCAACCCCCTTCAGGTAGCAGAACTTGACATAGCTCCAGGGCTCCACATGCTCCGCAACGTAATCCAGATACTGCTGAGCGGTGAACTTCGCGTACTCCTTGCCCTCCGGCGAGACCACCCGTATCTTGCCGTCATAGAAGTTCACGCGGTTCTGCTCATCCACCAGTCCCATGTAGTAGGTGCGGTGCGTGTAGGTGTCGGATGTAATCAGGTCCATGTAGGCAGGGTTCTTCAGCACCACATCCTTGAACACCTGCAGCGTGAACAGCGCGAACTCCAGCCCGTCTTTGGCGAGCTGCTGGAACCGGGGCAGGTCTTCGGGGGCGATGCCCTTTGCCACGCCACCGGGCAACCCCAGCACGGGATGTACCACTTTGCCGCCCAGATAGGCGATGAACTCGCGCAGACGCCGACGGGTGGAGATAACCCGCTTGCCGATGTCTATGCCCACCGTCTGGATAACGCCCAGCACGTTACGCATTTCGGGCGGCGCATCGGGACCGACGATGAAATCGGGACCGCCCAGCACGTACACATGCAGCGCGTGGTCTTCCAGCATGAAAGTGTTGTATACCAGCTCGCGGATTTTCTTCGCGGGCGAAGGCGGCTCCACCCGGTACAGGTCGTCCAGCGCTTTGGTAGACGCCATGTGGTGCGCTGTGGGGCATACCCCGCAGATGCGGCTGGTAATCTGGGGCATATCCTCTGCCGGTCGCCCCAGAGAGAAGACCTCGAAACCGCGCAGTTCGGGCACCTGGAAGTAGGCGCGCTCCACTTCTCCCTGCTCGTTGAGGAAGATATCGATTTTACCGTGCCCTTCCAGACGGGTGATGGGGTCTACCGTAATGCGCCGACGCTGGGCGGTGTACGCCTCGTTCGCGCGGGTTTGCGCTTCGTTCCATACGGTCTGGATGCTTTCGTCCATCATGCCATCCCTCCTCAACGAGTCACTTTCGCACGCAGTAGCGATTTCGCCAGCGAGTAGCGGTAGAAGGTTCCTACCGGGTCGGGGATACCGCTCAGTATCTTCTCGATCTCCTCTGGCTCGCGGGCGCTGATAGGTGACGCCAGTGCAGAGAGTATCTTCGCGCCCTGGTCACGCACGCGCGAGGTGGGTCCAAAGCAGCCGGTGCAGGGCATATTGCCCTGAATGCACTGCGCTTCGCACCCCGACCGGGTAGCGGGTCCCATACAGACAACGCCCTGCGCCAGGAAACACTTTTCAGGGTCTATCTGCGTCCAGTGCGGGCGTTTGAACTCACTAATCTGCAGGTCTGTAGGTTTAGTCTCCTTGCGCGGGCACTGGTCACACAGAGCGACGTCGGGCGCGAGCACCGTACCCCTTGGCGGTAGCTCGCCGGAAAGCAGGGTAAGCACCGCCTGCTTCAGCAGTTTGGGCGTTGGCGGACAGCCCGGCAGGTAGTAATCTACCTCTACCACCTGGTCCAGACTGCGTGCCAGCCCCCGGAACTCGGGCAGAGTGAGCGCAGTGCCATCGTACTGATGCCGGGGCTGAGGGCGCACCTTCTGCTCGTTAACCACTGTGGGTGCCTCTTCGTACACATAGCGCAGGATTTGTTCACGACTGAACTGGTTGGCGAGGCTGGGTACCCCACCCATGTGTGCGCAGGAGCCATAGGCGATAAGTATCTGGCTTTTCCGACGCAGCAGGTGCGCCATCTCCTCCTGCTCGGAGGTGCGGATGGAGCCGTTGACCATGGTGGCGAGGATGGAGCCGTCGGGCATGGCTTCCACGTCTTTACGCTTGAAGTCCAGCGCCACGGGCCAGAACACGATGTCCACCGCCTGTGCGACTTCGAGAATGTCCTCGGCAAGGTCCACGATGGATTCCTCGCACCCACCGCAAGAGGCGCACCAGTAGAACGCGACTTTCGGCTTGTCAGGCATGGGTTGCCACCTCCTCGCTTTGTGCTTCCGCCTCGTGGGACGCCAGCTCCGCATCCCACTCCTTGAACCGCCGCGTCAGCCGTAGCGGTCCCAGCGCACGCACCTGCTCCACCATCTCATTAATGGTCTTCGCCACCTTCTCGCCTTCTGAAGCGGCAATCCACTCCAGTCGCAAACGTCCTTCCTCGATGCCCAAATCCCTCAGCACGCGCTTGAGCAGGTGGTATCGGCGCAGGGTTTTGTAGTTACCTTCCACGTAGTGGCAGTCGCCCGGGTGGCAACCGCCGATGAGCACGCCATCCGCGCCGTGTGCGAAGGCATCCAGCACGAACTGCGGGTCTACGCGCCCCGAACACATAACGCGGATAACGCGAACGTTATGGTCGTAGCCCATTCGGGAGACGCCTGCCAGGTCGGCTGCTGTATAGGTGCACCAGTTGCAGAAGAAAGCCACAACGAGCGGCTCCCAGTCTGCGCTGGTAACGAGTTGGTCGGTGATAGGTTTGTCTTCCATGCTCATCCCTCCGGTTGGCGTCAGGCGTACGCCAGCACGCCCTCGATTTCGCTGAATATCTCCTCATCCTCGAACAGGTTCTGTTTGATAGAACCCGAGGGGCAGGCAGCAACGCATGTGCCGCATCCTTTGCACAGCACCTCGTTGACGAACGCCTTCTTTTTCTCCTCGTTGAAGGTAATCGCCTGATAGGGGCATAGCGGGATGCAGGTTTTACAACCAGAACACTCCTCCGCGATGATGTACGCCGTGTTCGGCTCCAGCTCGAAGAAGCCGGTATCCGCAAGGGCAATCGCTTCGGCGGCTGCGTAACCTGCCTGCATGACGCTATCCGGGATGTCCTTGGGCCCCTGGCATACCCCTGCGATGAAGATACCATCCGTGTAGGTCGGCGAGGGCGCGAGCTTGGGGTGCCTCTCCAGGAAGAAACCGTCCATCGAGCACCCAATGCCGAACAACCGCTGTACGTTGAGGGCGTCGAACTGCGGTTCCAGACCAACAGCCAGCACCACCATGTCCAGCGGGATGCGCCGTACAAAGCCGGTGTTGGTATCCTCTACGCGCGCGATCAACTTGCCCTCTTCGGAGGGGTCCATCGCCCAGTCGGTGATCTCGGCGACACGCCCGCGCACGAAATGTACACCCTCGTTGAGCACGCGCTGGTAGAACTCTTCATAGCCTTTGCCTGCCGCACGCATATCGATGTAGAAGATGAATACTTCCGCACCGGTATGCTCTTTGATGAGATGCGCCAGCTTCAACGAGGTCATACAGCACACGCGCGAGCACCATCGGTTCGTCCGTTCGTCACGCGAGCCAACGCACAGGATAATACCCACACTCTCCGGCACGCGCCCGTCGCGTGTGACCACCTGTCCACCGGTCGGCCCTGAGGCGTTGACCAGACGCTCTACCTCCAGCGTGGTGTAGACGTTGGGATACTTACCGTAGCCGTACTGGGGCATTCGGCGTGGGTCAAACGTCTGGAAGCCGGTGGCGATGATGATGGAACCCACGTGGATTTCCTCGTAGGTCTCCTTCTGCTCGAAATCGATGGCGCCGCGCTCCGCGCAGGCTTCCAGGCAGGCTTTCTTGCATTTGCCGGTGCGAAGCTGGATGCAGGCTTCAGGGTCGATCACCACCACTTTGGGCGTCGCCTGCGGGAAGGGGATGTATATCGGCTTGCGCTTGCTCAAGCCAAGGTTGAACTCGTCGTCGAACTTCGCCTCCTTAAACACGCAGGCTTCGATACACTGCAAACAGCCGACGCACAGGTCCTCACGCACATAGCGTGGCTTGCGCTTAACGACCACCCTGTAGTCGCCCACCGAACCGTCTACGCTGACCACTTCCGAATATGTCCACAGCGTAATGTTCGGGTGTTCCTTCACCGCCGACATCTTGGGGGTAAGGATACAGGCGGCGCAGTCCAGCGTGGGGAAGGTCTTGTCGAATTGCGCCATGTGTCCGCCGATGGTGGGCTCGCGCTCTACCAGATATACCCTCTTGCCGGAGTTAGCCACAGTGAGCGCGGCGTGGATGCCCGCGATGCCTCCCCCCACCACCAGCACATCAGGGTTGACAGGCACGCGGCGCCTCTCCAGCGGTTTATGGAAGTAGACGCGCATCACCGCAGCGCGCACAAGGTCTTTCGCTTTCTCGGTCGCTGCCTCGCGGTCGCTATGCACCCACGAGTCGTGCTCGCGGATGTTCACCATCTGGAAGAAGAAGGGGTTTAACCCTGCGCGTTCCACCGCATTGCGGAAGGTACGTTCATGCAGGGAGGGACTGCAGGCAGCGACAACCACGCGGTTCAGCTGATGGTCGCGAATATCCTGCTGTATCATCTCCTGCCCGGGGTCCGAGCACATATACTTATAGTCCCGCGCAACAACCACACCGGGCAGGGTAGCAGCGTACTCAGCCACCGCCCGTACATCCACGGTAGCCGCGATGTTCACCCCGCAGTGGCAGATGTACACACCGATACGCACTTCACCGTTGCGCTCAGACATAGGTCTCTGCCTCCTTCTTCACGGTGAACCATTGTTCGATGAGCTTCCTGCCGGAGATAGCCCGATGCAAGCCCAGCTCTCGGAAGCCGCCGCCCAGTGCCCAGCCTATTACCTGCGTCAGGTAGAGAACGGGCATGTCTATCGGTTCACCGGTTTGCTTGCGAATCTCCCTCTGATAGGCGTCCAGATTAAACTGGCAAAGGGGGCAGATGGTGACGATGGCTTGCGCCCCTTTGCGCTGAGCCTCTTTCAGCAGAATGTAGTTCAACCGCAGGCCTACCTCGTGAATTGTGCCGGTCAGAGAGCCGCCGCAGCATTTGGTCTTCAGAGGATAGTCGACGGTCTCCACACCAACTGCCCGAAGCACCTCGTCCATCCGAACCGGCTCGTGGGGGTCGTCCACCTCGCCGTAGGGGCGCACCGCTTGACAACCATAGTACGACGCCATACGCACACCCTGTAGCCGGCGCACGGTCAGCTCTCGCAACCGTTGTATGCCCACGTCGGTGTAAAGCACTTCCAGCGGATGGCGCACGCGCACCGAATCGGGACGAGGCAACCCTGCCTGTTCCAGAAACCGCTCAACATCCTTTGCGGCCTCCGGGTAGTGCGTCGCCAGCTCATGGCTCTTGCGCAGGGTGAGGTAACACGCGCTGCACGGAGCCAGAACGTCTTTTGTGCCCGCTTGATGCGCCAGGGCAAGATTTCGTAGCGCCAGCAGTGTTGCGGATGCCTCGCTAACCGACATATAGGCGGTAGCCCCACAACAGTTCCAGTCCGACAACTCCTCCACCGGTATCTCCAGCAGGCGAAGCGTGGTTAGCAGGCTCTCCTCATAGGCAACACCAGTAGCTTTTAGCGAACAGCCGGGGTAGTACAGGTACTTGGCAGGGGGCTCCATTTAGTCCACCTCCTTTGACGCGGCGGGGATGAACTGCAGGTCGTTGATGCGCCGGATGCGCTCTTTACGCAGGGATAACCTGCCGGTACGCCACAGGTCCCATCCCGTGCGCGCCATCGAGAACAGAACAAACGGGTTCGAACGAAGCGCCATCCGAAACACTACCCAGAACTCCGAGTTGCGCCCGCGACGGCGTACCATCTCGCAAAACTCACGGGCGAGCACAGGGATAGGGAAGCGTTTGGGATAGAGGTTGCTTCGGATGGCTTCGCGTTTCAGGCGGTACATGATGTCGGTGATGCTGATCTTCTGAGGGCATTCTACGGCGCACGCATAGCAACTGGCACACAGCCAGATGGTTTTCGAACGCAGTGCATCTTCGCGGAAGCCCTCGCGCACCAGCGCAATGACCTGACGGGGGGTCAGGTCCATGTAGATGGACAAAGGGCAGGCACCCGAGCAGGTTCCACACTGAATACACGACAACAGTCGCTCACCGCCGGGCTGCTTTGTGAATTGGCGCGCCCACTCGAGGTTTGCCTCCCTCTGGTAACGTATCTGCCGTTCCACAGGCATTGCCTCCTTCCGCTCGTGATGTCGGAAATTGATAGATTTATTATATTGTATTACTTCACTATACTTAATACTCCACGTACAGTATATCACTTTCTCATTTGCTATGCAATAGATTTTGCGCCTTTTTTCACAATATCTGTGAACGCAGGGCGGTGCAGGATGAAATCACCACCAATCGGAATCCTCTGAATGTAGTGGCGCTGCGGATTTCACAAGAACAGGACACAGATGAGCGATGCCCGATAGCGTGCTGACAGACCTGGCGCATCAGGTGCTGGAGGTTGCTCATAGCAGGGAACATCAGAGCCGGCGTGAGCTGTGGGTGGCGTTCCACGCCCTTTGCCCACCCAGACCTCTGGTGCACTATGCGATGTACACCGGCGTTTGGGAGCGGGAGATAGCCTCTCGCGACGCTTTTTATCATACCACCGGACTGGCACGCACTATCGAAGTGCAGCTGCGGGCAAAGTTGTGGAAGGCACAGAACATCCCCGATGATGAGCCGCTCCTGCCCACAATCTGGCTAACCACCCCACACCCACCGGGCGAAGCGCGTCTGTGGGGAGTGTCCCTGCCTGTGGCGCGCACAGAGGAACGCGGAGCGTACAAGCCCATTCCCCCGCTGAAGGAGGAGAGCGACCTCGACAGGTTGCACTATCCGCCGTACGAAGAGAACGCTGAAGCAAAGCGTGTGCTTTACGATGAGGCGAATGAGCTAATCGGCGGCTTACTGCCCATCAAGTTCTACAGCGACGAGCTGCACTACGGTCCCTTCGAATGGGCAGTGCGCCTGCGCGGGATGGACAACCTGCTGTATGACGTTATCGACCGCCCGGAGTTCGTGCACAGGCTGATGGATTTCATTACGGAGGGCATGGTACGCTACCATCGCGCCCGGGAGGCGGCAGGTGCAGTGGACGCGGAGGCAAGCTGGGTAATACACATGATTTACGACGCGGTATCGCCCGGCAAAGAGAACTTGCTGAGCGGTTGCTGGGCGTACATCCATGCTCAATCCGCCGCCTCGTTATCTCCGCGCATGTACGCCGAGTTTGTGCACCCCTACAACGCGCGCATCGCCAGCCTGTTCGGCAAGGTGTACTATCACGGCTGTGAAGACCTTTCGGCAAAGGCGGAAATCATCAAACACCTGCCTAACCTGCGGTTGTTTCACGTCAGCCCCTGGACGCCCGTCGAGCCTGTGGTCAAAACGCTGGGAGACCGGTTCGCGCTGGAGGTACACTCGCATCCGACGAAGGTGCTGTTCGAATTTTCCGAACAGGAGATGCGCGAGGAGCTGCGCTGTCGGCACGAGGCGGCAAAAGGCACGGTACACGTGCTGAAGCTGTGCGATGTGGAGACGGTGGGCGATCGCTGGGAGAGGCTCAGGATGTGGGCGGAAGCGGCGCGAGAGGTAGCGGAGAAGTAACGGGTTACAGGGATATGGGTGCAACGAACCCGCTTTTATCGGTGCTTGTTACGCTTCGCCGGTTATCGCCTCTTCCGAACGTGTAGCACCCAGTCGTCGGATTGCGGAGCTACGACCTCGTTGTCGCCTCCGTTTATCACAAACGGTTTGTGGTATTTCCCCTCCCTCGGGTCAAACCATTGTGCAGTGAGCTCCCTGCCTGCTTCAGGGAGGTGAAGTTTTACCCGTCCCCCCTGCGGCGCATAAACCACCGCCTCTCCCCCTTCGTCTGCGAGGCAGATGCCGGTATCCGCCATCTCGGGATGCGGAGACATCCGCCAGAAGGGCAGAGCCTGCATGAAGTCGCCCAGTATCTTCAGCTGAGCGTAGAACCGTCCCTGTGGTTGCATTGCGGTGCCCAGCTCGCTGAAGGTCTTTCCAGTGTCCTCGCGCCTTTGCCATCTTCGGGGAGGAACTACCTCGTCTGCATAGTTGATTTGACCTCCGCACAGTGCTATCACCCATGCTGCGCGGCGCAAGTTGTCGATATCCAGTCCTGCCTCGCGCTGATAGAAATTGCCTTCCCACAAACACTCGTGCGCAAAAATTGGCTTCGGCACCCGACGATACAGGTCTACAAACCATGTATACCTGGTGGGATTGTAGTCATCGAGCTTGTCCTGAACCGTATGGTAGGTGTACCACCGCGCCTTTTGCACCGGTTCGGAGCTGGCACGCAACGAATGGACGCTTATCAGATGCCTTCCGTCGTCCTGTTCGTGCAGATAAGCGCCGATGCGCTGAATCTCTCGCTCTGAGAAGCCCTCTTCCCATTCACTGGTTGGCTGGAAGGTAGCGTTCCAGAACCCGCCCCAGCGTGCTACCCAGTAGCGAAGAAAGAGCTCCTGCTCAGCCCATGAGGGAATGCGCGGCATGCCGTTTGTGCCGCCGAAGAGGCTGAAGGGAATCAGCACCATCCCTCGCGCAGACAGCGCACACAACGCTCTATCCATATTCCGCCACAGGGGAAGATGGAAGCGCGTAAAGTCTATCTGTCCTCCTGTCTTTTGCTCCCACGGCAGGCGAGGTACCGGTTGTTGAGGGTGGAGATGGGGTCCCACAATCGTATTAAAGCCCTGTTTTTTGAGCCAGTCCAGTGTAGCGTTCAGCGTATGCTCATCCAGCACGTCGATGTTCCACAGGTGAAACGCCCGCATGTAGAAGGGAGTACCGTCGGCGTGTTCAAACCAGAGCGGATTCTGCTTGCGCACGCGCAGTGGACCGTGCAGTCTGCCTGGGCTGCAGTAAAACGCTCCTGCCGTGCTCGCGGAGTCGTCGGAAAAGCGCATCTCGTAGCGCCAGCGTCCGATTTCGTCGGGCATAAAGCGCACCCGCCACTTCTGCTCACCATCGTAAAACCCGAGCACAGTCACCTTTCGCCCGGACGGAGATAGGAACGTAGCACGTAATGCGACATCGGTGAAGGGGTTCGGGTAGATTCTGGAGTTCGGCACCGTGGTCTCCCACAGCGCCCAGCGCTGCACGGTTTGTGGAGGCTTTTGCAGCATTGCGAAGATCACCTCCTTGTACGTGAATTCCATTATCCCCTCACTTTTGACGCGGTAGATTGACTTCGCTTCATCCATACAACCACAAGGGTAGTGATACCCTTTTAGGAGCGAGGTTGCTTCTATCTATAGATAATCGGGGGCTTCCGCCTCCATGGGTTGATTGCAAGCAGATGCAGTCCCCCTGCTACCGACAGAACCAACACCAGTCCCACACACAGGACAGCGCCCATCCTGGCATGAGTGAACGCATCGACAACTGGTCGCAGAGCAAGGTAAATCAGCGTACACGAGTCGGCAGTAGCAAGCAAAAGCAGAAGCTTGCCCTCTGCACGCTGGTGCTCACCGAATACGGTAAGCAAAGCCACTCCCACCACGAGCAAGCAGGCATTAAATCCGATTGGGAAAATACTCCTCCATGTATGCAAAGATACTCAGCGTCAGAAGCACGGTTGATAATCCCGTCAGCCCCCAGCTGCTTACCCACCCGATAATCCTACCTCTCTCGGAACGCATGGTGCGCCTCCGTGTCAAAAACCTCCCCATCGCAGGGCCAGGGTAGCGGTGCGTTAGTAAGAGTATACCTGCTCCCCCATCAGTGTAGCAGCTCCACTGCGCTTTGTAACAGTCTCTCATCTAGACGGATGAACCTTGCCTTTTCGGGCAAGTTGCACAAAAATACGCCTACCGATAATACCCCCTACCGATCCCGCTAACAACGCTGGTAATCGCTGCTGAACAAAGGATAATCTTTCCCCCTCTTGCATCCAGCTCCACCAGTTGACACTGAATAATGCGCTGCAGAGAACGCACAGCAATATCTCTACCAGCCACAATTTCCAGCCGTCACCTATCCGAACCCAAGCGAACAGGTCAGCTAAACCCATTACCAAACCGTATGGAGACCACACCAGCGCCCCCATGCTAAGCCCGATATACCAGACAAACCACTGCATCGGGTGCCTCGGGTCTCCCCACAGATAGACCGAGATTTCTTCTCCACTGAGTGCAAGCTGTATCAAGCGCACCAAGCCCGTCACTACAGCGGTTACACCTGCTGTGCATAGAACAGCGTCTACCTTTAGTAACGGAAGCGGATAACTCTCACCATGCTTGTTACCAGAAGGGGCTTGGTTCATAATCTCCCCACCCGCCATGAAACATATAGCTTCTGTAGGGCAACCCGCATTTCCTCAGCGGGCAATTTGGGCTAGTAGACCTCTATCCATACTGACACTATATTGGTTTTGCCCCGCCACAGTTTGCGTATGGGTAAGTTCATTTGTCTGCTATCATACAGCAGCATCACATGATACTTCCCCCTTTGAGCAAAATCAAAGTGCTCAGTCGGGTCGTATCGCCAACCCATTATGTCACCAGGAAACAAGTCGGTCAAATCGTCCTCAGTGATGCCTACCTTGGGTAGAACCGGATGTTTCCAGGGGAGCAGTTCCCCAGAGGGAGCGTATGCCTTCACTCGCAGGGGGAGCAGGTGACGTAGACTAGGATAGGGAGAGTTCACAAAAACACGTCGCTTTTGTCGACCAACATTCTCGAGGAACACATATATTCCCCCTCGCTCCCCCAGGCGCATCCGCAGGAACTCAGGAAACGCTTTTAAAACGATATCGTTTGGTTGCAAATCTACCACTCCTTTTCCCACGGTCGCATACAGGTTGACACCTCTTTCTGCGTCGGTGTAGCAGCCCCTCTGGGCTTTGTGGCAGTCAACACACTGCCATACGGCGATAAGCTCTTTCAAGCGCATTCGCGCTCGGTCTGGTTATCGGGCAGGAGAATACCGAACCGGCTACCGACACCCCATTCGCTTTCCACCCATACTCGTCCTCCGTGCGATTCCACCAGGTGCTTCACGATAGAAAGTCCCAACCCGGTGCCTCCTGTGGCACGGCTGCGTGCTTTGTCCACGCGGTAGAACCGCTCGAAGATGCGCTCCAGATGTTCGTGTGGGATGCCGATGCCGGTATCTTCCACCACGATTTCGCTGCCCTCCGGCGTCTTTCGTGCCCGGATGCGCACCTGCCCACCCCGACGGTTGTACTTCACTGCGTTGTCTATCAGGTTCCACAGAATCTGCTCCAGCTGGTCGCGCTGGGCATAAACGATAAAATCCTCCGGTACGTCCACAACCACGGTCACCTGAGCATCCTCCGCTTGCGTCCGGAGTTGGTCTACCAGAGATCGCACAACACTGCTGAGCTGTATTTGCTGGGTCTGGGGAATAGGGCGCGCCTCTGCCTTTGCCAGCACCAGCAGGTCATCGGTCATGCGGGTCAACCGTTCGGTCTGCTGCACAATGATGTTCAGGAATCGTCGCTGGGTGGCGAGGTCGTCCGTTGGGTTTTCCAGCAAAGCTTCCGCGTTCGCACGGATAGCAGCGAGCGGAGTGCGCAATTCATGCGAGACGTTTGCGACGAAGTCACTGCGAATCTGTTCCAGCCGTCGCAGTTCGCTGATGTCTGTGAACACCACCAGATAGGCTGCTTCGGCAGCATGGGGCGCGGTGGTCAGAGGCAGGATACGCACGAACACCGTGCGGGGATGGGGATGGCTCAGCCGGAGTTCCGCATGTTGGGGACGTTGAGTCTGCACACAGCGTGTGAGCAACAGATTGAGGTCATAGCACAGGGTGCGTTGCAGCAGGGTTTGTCCCAGCAATCCTTCCCCCAACAAACGCAGGGCAGCGGGGTTTGCAGAGGTGACGGTACCCTCCGCCGTCACGAGCACCACCGCGTCCTGCAGGGATTCCATCGTGTGGCGAAGCAATGAACGATAGTGCTGAAGTTCCGCAGAGACCTCCTCATACTGCCGACGGAGAGGTGAAACCTGTTCTTCCGCACGGCGCAGCTTTATCACCAGCACCATGACCGCGATACCCAGCGCCAACACCAGCAGCCAGGGTAAGAGTGCTATCATGCCTCACCCTCGAAACTTGTACCCGACTCCACGCACCGTCAGCAGGTATTTCGGCTTGCGCGGGTTGGGCTCGATCTTCTCTCGCAGCCAGTGGATATGCACGTCCACCGTACGCTCTTCGATATACTTCTCCTCGCCCCACACCCGGTCCAGTAGCGTCTGGCGTGAAAACACCTGTCCGGGGTGCTCCATCAGGAACCGGAGCAGTTCGAACTCTTTGGGCGAGAGGGAGAGCGGTGTATCGCCCAGACGGGCTTCATATCGGCTGACGTCGAGGGTGAGCTCACCCGCTTTCAAGATGGGTCCGGCAACCGGGGCAGGCGCCGACGCACGTCGCAGCACCGACTTAATACGCGCCATCAGCTCGCGCATACTGAAGGGCTTGGTCACATAGTCGTCCGCCCCGATTTCCAGCCCCACCACGCGGTCCACCTCCGCGCCCTTGGCGGTGAGCATGATGATGGGCACGTTACTGCGCTTGCGCAGAATCTGGCACACCTCGAAACCGCTGCGTGTGGGCAACATCACGTCCAGAATTACCAGGTTGGGGTTGTGCTCACCGAAAAGGCGCAGAGCGTCCTCCGAGTCGGTAGCGGTAACGACTTCAAACCCCTCGCGTTCCAGCGCGTACTGCAGTGCATCCAGAAGCGGCTGTTCGTCATCGACGACAAGGATTTTCATTTTGCTTCTCACCCCTCACCCCTCTTCCACGCGGGAGAGGGGTTGTGAGTTACTCCGCGATAATCTCCACATTGGCGCGGGGAACAACCACCCGCCTGCCATCTTCCATCTCCGCTTCCAGCACGCGCACCATCGCGCCTGTGGGTATCTCCACCAGCTGCGGCGGCAGGGCGGTCACCGTTGCCAGCTTGCCGAAATACGGTTCACGGATGATGCGCACGTGGCTGCCAACTTCCAGCACCTGCGCTTCGAACGCAGCGCGGGGAAGAGGCTCGTTCGCCAGCTCGGGACGGGGCACTATCACCTCCGGGCGGATGACGCCGGCGCGAATCTGGGTTGCGCCGTTGATAGACGCCATCCTGCCCTGCAGGGTGCACAGCAGGTTGAAGGTGCGTTGCGCCATGCGGATCTCGCCAAACCCTTCGGTAAGAATCAGCGTCAGGGGAATGTCCTCGTGTCCGGTGATGGCAACGCCGATGTCGTAACCCAAAAACTCCACCAGGTCGGTGTCCAGCGTGCCTCCGACGACGATGCCCACCACACCCATCTCGCCCGCCTTGCGCAGGGCGGAGCCGGAAATGAAGCTGCCGCCCACAATCACTTTGCCTGCCAGGTCGGGGGTTATCAACTCGTCCGTGATGGGCTGGTCCGGGCTATCCACCAGCATCTTCAGTTCACCTAACCGCTCGCCGCCCACACCGAAGATGCCCTGCACCAGCGAGCCGTGAGTCTCCACCACCACGCCCTCTTGCGG
>BEHS01000088.1 GCA_002898895.1 bacterium HR16
GGAGACTGCTGTTTAGCTAGACTATATCACATGTTGCGCACGGTTGTCAAGCATTTTTGCGGGGTGTGGGAAAAAATTTTTTGATAAACCTCTCCCCCGGCCCCTCTCCTGCGAGGAGAGGGGAGCCCTCATATTGTAAGAATTTCACAATTCCGGCGTTTTGCAAGCAGGAAATACCTTTTCTTTTCGTGAATAAAGTACAGCGAGTTCATTCATTCTGGTATCACGGGTTACAGCCATGCGTATTGGAATAACGCAAGAGACCTTTCCGGGCGAGACGCGGGTCGCGCTGGTTCCCTCTGCGATTGCCGCGCTGAAGAAAGCGAAGGCGGAAGTCCTGGTGCAGGCAGGAGCGGGCAGGGCGGCGGGGTTCTCCGACCTGGAGTACGCCGATGCAGGGGCTACCGTCCTGCCGACGCGCGAGGAAGTGATTGCCGGAGCAGACATCGTGCTGCAGGTACGTGCGCTGGGAGCGAACCCCGACGGCTGGAAGGCAGACCTGTCGCTGGCGCGGGAGGGGCAGGTGTGGATAGCGATGATGGACCCGCTGTGGGTGCCGGAACCCATCGCCGAGGCGGCGCAGAAAGGCATCATTGCTTTCGCACTGGAGCTGGTTCCCCGTATCACGCGCGCTCAGCCGATGGACGTGCTCTCTTCACAATCGAACCTCGCGGGCTACAAGGCGGTGCTCTTAGCGGCGAATTCGCTCTCCAAAATCTTCCCCATGATGATGACGGCGGCAGGTACGATTACTCCTGCCCGCGTGTTCGTCATCGGCGCAGGAGTGGCTGGTTTGCAGGCGATTGCCACCGCAAGACGACTGGGAGCGGTGGTGAGCGCGTATGACGTGCGCCCTGCCGTGCGTGAGCAGGTGGAGAGCCTCGGTGCCCGTTTCGTGGAGTTGCCGCTGGAGGTGCAGGACGCGCAGGATGCAGGAGGCTATGCAAAGGCGCTGGGTGAGGATTTCTACCGACGGCAGGCGGAGATGATGAGGGACGTGCTGCCCGAAAACGATGTGGTGATTACCACCGCCGCAGTGCCCGGACAGCGCGCGCCGGTGCTCATCACGCGGGAGATGGTGGAGGGAATGCGCCCCGGCTCAGTTATCGTAGACCTCGCCGCAGAGCGCGGAGGCAACTGCGAGCTGACCCAGCCCGGGCAAACGGTAGTGCATCAGGGAGTAACCATCATCGGACCCCTGAACCTGCCAGCCACCATGCCGTACCACGCCAGCCAGTTATACGCCAGAAATATCGGCAGCTTCACCGTCAACCTACTCAAAGACGGGGAGCTGAGTCTGGACATGGAAGACCAGATTATCCGCGACACGCTGTTAACGCGCGACGGACAGGTCGTTCATCCGCGTGTGCGCGAGAAGCTCGGCTTGAGCACGTAAGGAGGAAGCAAAATGACACTGCAAGATATTCTCGGCAACCTTTATGTGTTCGTGCTGGCAACGTTCCTGGGCTTCGAGGTGATACGCCGCGTATCGCCTCTGCTGCATACGCCGCTGATGTCGCTCACCAACGCCATCTCGGCGATTAGCCTGGTGGGTTCGCTGGTGATACTGGGAGCGCAGGAAACCACCTTGACCACCGTGCTGGGCGCGCTGGCAGTGACCGCCTCCACCATCAACGTGGTCAGCGGTTTCCTGATCACCGACCGCATGTTAAAGATGTTCAAGAAGCGTGAACCGGGTGAGCGAGGGAAGTCGTCATGAGCACACAGGCTATCTTTACGCAGACCACCTACATCATCGCCGCTGCGCTGTTTATCCTGTCGTTAAAGTGGCTTAGCGCAGTGCCGACCGCCCGACGCGGCGTGATCGCAGGCGAAATCGGTATGATTCTGGCGATAGCGGGTACGCTCCTGTTGCCCCAGATTGTGAGCTACAAGTGGATTATCCTGACCCTGCTTATCGGCTCGGCAATCGGTATCCCCATCGCCTACCTGATGCCGATGACGCATGTACCCCAGCGAACCGCCCTCTCGCACTCCTTCGGCGGCCTGGCGGTAGGGCTGGTGGGAACCGCCAAGTACTATCTCTGGCATGAGCACGACCCCGAGCGGCTAACCCCCTTCATCATGGCGGTGCTTTGCTTCGAGGTGTTGCTGGGCTTCCTCACCTTCACCGGTAGTCTGATGGCGTTTGGCAAGCTGCAGGAGCTGTTGCCCACCCGACCGATAGTATATCGCGGACAGAACTTCGTGAACCTCTCGGTGCTGGCGATAGCGGTCGCCATCGGCGTGTACCTGACGATAAACCCCGCGCAGATTGGGCTGTTCCCGATTTTCATTGCCCTTGCGCTGGCGTTCGGAGTGATGTTGATTTTGCCTATCGGTGGCGCGGACATGCCTACGGTAATTGCCCTGCTGAACTCCTATGCTGGTATCTCGGCGTCGGCGATGGGCTTCGTACTGCAGAACAAGCTGCTGATTATCGCGGGTGCACTGGACGGCTCGTCGGGCTTTATCCTTTCCATTATCATGTGCAAGGCGATGAACCGTTCGTTCACCAACGTGCTGTTCGGTGCATTCGGACAGGTGTCCCCGCAGGCGCTGAAGGCAGAGGAGCGCACGGTGCGCAGTGCCACGCCTGAAGAGGCGGCAGACATCCTGCTGGCAGCTTCTTCGGTAGCCATCATCCCCGGATACGGTATGGCGGTGGCGCAGGCGCAGCACAAGGTGCGCGAGCTGTTTGACCTGCTGACCCGACGCGGCATCGACGTGAAATTCGGTATCCACCCTGTGGCGGGGCGTATGCCCGGGCACATGAACGTGTTGCTGGCGGAGGCGGACATCCCCTACGACCGCCTGCTTGAGATGGAGGACATCAACTCCGAACTGCCACACACCGATGTTGCACTGGTTATCGGCGCGAACGATGTGGTGAACCCCGCCGCCAAGCACGACAAGAACAGTCCCATTTACGGCATGCCCATCATCGAGGCGGACAGGGCACGCACGGTGATGGTGATTAAACGCAGTATGAACCCCGGCTTCGCCGGTATCGAGAACGAACTGTACTACATGGATAAGACGCTCATGCTCTTCGGCGACGCGAAGGCGTATCTCAGCGAGCTGGTGAAGGTGATCGGGCAGGAAAAGTGAGGCTCTGCGGCTAAAGCCCATCCCTTAGTCAACCTGTGCTGACCGATAGCCCTGCGAAGGCAGGGCTTTGTTTGTAAGGAACCGTTCACCGTTTACGAAGAAGATTTTTTGCTCCTTCCGCTGTTTGGAACGGAAATCCCTTCAGAGTGAGACTGACGGTGCTCCGTTCTACTGCAGGAGTACTTTCTACCGGTGCGAATCTATCCTCGAGCAAAACCCAGGGAGGGAATGAGACATGAGACTTTATACTCTTCTCCTCTGTTTCCTGTTCGGCGGTGTATGCCTCGCTCAGCAGGCGACGAGCGTGGACAAAGATGCCCTTCGGCAAGCATTGCCTGCACCAAAGCTGGAACTTTCCCTCTGGAGCATTACCTCAAACCTGACCTCCGACGTAAATCCTGTGGAGATCCCTGCCCGCATCTCCGCCTTGCGCAAGCGGCTCAACGGCACGTATCAGGACGCAGGCATTTTGCTGGAGATATACGACCTGCAGAGTAAGCTAAGCGATGCTGATGATAACCTGTTACGTCGGGCGGCAGATTTGGCGAGGGCGCGAACGGCAAAATCGCCACGCGACGCGCAGGCGTGGCTCCACCTGGGTGAGGCTTACGCCGGCTTGCAACGTTACAGCGAAGCGGAGAGCGCGATCCGCCGGGCAATTCGGCTGAACCCGCGAAGCTGGAAGGCATGGCTGAAACTGGGTGAGGTGCTACAGTGGCAGGCATTCCATGTTGTTGCAGGTGCATCCGATGTCTTCACCAGGAGCGCAGAACAGAAAGAGGGGTCACCCACCCCTGAACAGCTGCAGAAGGCTTCCAGAAGTCTGCGACGCATGGCGGAGTTGATGACGAGGGCAGAGGAGTGCATAGACCGCGCAGCTTCTCTGGCACCCCGAGAGCCGAAGATTTACAGCACACGCCTGGGCTTCCACCTGTTCGGAACCTTCTTCACTGCCGCCCTGATAATGCGCCCCGACAGCGAAATCCCGCAGATTTTTGACTTGCTCACCCCCGAAATGCGCAACGATTTGACCAAACTGGAATCTCTACAACCCGATAACCCCACCACACAGGCGATGCGCGTCTTCTTCATGATGTTCAAACATCTCTTCTCTTCTGGGGAACAAGGGCTGGACTGGGGACAGCTATCCCCTCAGGCACGTGCAGACTATCAAAAGAGCATCACTAATTTAGAACGAATCTCCCGTTCGGCGGACAGACGCAAAGCCGCGTGGGCATTACGTCATCTGGCAAGCGCACACTTCTTCGTTCAGCAATTCCGCGAATTAGGCATCGCCGATCTGCGCCGGGCAATTAACATGACGCCGCAGGAGATGGAGAACTACGAAATGCTTGCTGCCTATCTTGCTGTCATGGACAGAAAGGAGGATGCCATTGCCGAGTGCGAGCGCTGGCTGAAGGTGAAAGATAACGTGCGCGCCCACGTGATACTCTCCACGCTGCTTTATGAAAAGGGGCAGGTAGACGAGGCAAAAGAACACGCCCGTGCTGCGCTTCGGCTGGCTCCGAGGGATATGGACGCCAACCTGCTACTGGCAGCGTATCTGCTCAAGGAAGGGGAAGACCTCGCTCAGGTACAGCGATTGCTGGACACGATTGCCGCTCAGATGCGGGAAAGCATTCCGAAGGAAAAACGAGTGCACTACCTGATGCAGCGAGGCGTGCTGCTTGCACTGCAAGATAATCTGGCTGGCGCACGCTGGGCGATTGCTCGTGCTCGCGAGCTTCAGCCGGATCTGGAGCAGGCGGAGACCCTCTGGAAACTGCTGAACCCGGAGAAATCTTCCTGATACCCTTGACACCCAACCCTCCATGACGTACCATGTGATGGGAGGTTGGGAATGCGAATAGGCGTCGCCGTTTTGCTGGGATGTTTAGCTCTGTGCGTGTCCGCGCAAACGCTCCGGCAACCTCATAGCGTGGCGGTAGGCGCGGACGGCACGCTTTTTGTGGCAACCGTCGACGATACTACCCTCAAAGTGCTCTCTCCAGAGGGAAAGATTCTGGTTCAATCCGCTCCGCGCGGTACAGGCGAACAGGAGGTAGGCTTTCCTCAGCGCGTTCTGCTGGTTCGTGACGAGGTATGGATACTGGACGCCCCTGCGCGGCGCGTGCAAATCTTCGAATCGCGACCACCCTGCCGCTATCTGCGCACGCTACCCCTGCCTGTGGACGAAACGCAAGAGGTGGTAGATTTAGCGGTAGACTCCACACGACGGCTCTTCCTGCTCACGCGCCCCGACAATCGCGTACACGTGCTTACCCCCGACGGCAAACCGATTACCACCTTCGCCGGAGCGGGACAGCAACCGGAGCAGCTGGTAAACCCCACCAGCATTACCGTAGACCGTCGCGGGCGCGTACTGGTCACCGATACCGACCGACGTACTAACCGCCACCGCATCAAGATTTATCGCTACTCCGCTCTGCGCGGTGAGGCGGAACTGGTAAAGGATGTGCCCGCATGGCTGGACCCGTTGCAGGTGTGCGTGAACTCGCGTGGGCAGCTGGTCACACTGGGGGCGCTGGGCTACTATGAGGACGGCGGAGCACTCCGCATCATCACCGAGCGAGGTGACCGTGTGGCGCATACCGGGCTCTTCTCGCTGGGCGGGATGGGGCGTGCAGGCGCGATCGCCCTGCTGCCGGACGACCGCGTGGTGCTGGCGGACGAGGTCAACAACCGCCTGGTTATCCTGCCGCCCGACCTGAGCGAACCCGACCCGGTGGTCACCCTGCAGCCCAGCGAGGCGGCGATTCGCTGGCGAAGTGCTTTTCCCACTACCGAAGCAGTGGTCTGGTACGGCACAGACGAAAACAACCCCGCCTCGTGGCGTAAACAGTTCGTTCGCTGGCAGGGCGCGCGGCGCGAGATGCTGGTGCGGTTGCGGGGACTGCCCGCGTCAACACGCATCTTCTACCGCTTCTCTCCTGCTTTGCCTACTATTGGCAAGGAGGAGAATAACCTCTCCAAGGTCTACTCTCTCCTGAGCGCGCCGGCGAGAGGCAAGATGCACGTGCTCACGCTGGACGTGCTGACGGTGGTCTATCTAAAAGCGGATGTGGACGGTACAGTGCATACCCTCACCCGTGAGCAGGTGGGCGAAAAGGTGCAGAGAGAGTTCGAGAAGGCGCGTGAGTGGTATTTCCGCAACACGCACTTCCGCCTGCACCTGAACCTGAAAGATTACCTGTTTCTGGATGAGCCGACCGCCCGCGTGCGCCGGGGCTGGATTGCACCGGAAAACGTGCGCGAACATGTGCGTCCCCTCCTGGAAGCGCAAGGGAAAAGGGTGGAAGACTACGACAGCATCATCGCAGTACGGCCTTCTCCGGGCTACGATGCCAGCAAACCCGACCAGCTGGGAGACGTGGGGGGCGGAGGGCTGACCACTTTCGGCTACTCCACCTTCGCCATCAGCGGTAAGCTGGCGTGGCTGCTGTGCCACGAGTACAGCCACCAGCTGGACTTCTTTTTTGACCGTAGCGGCGTGCAGAAGTTCTGGCTCAATCATCCCGACCCCACCATCCACCCGGGCAGGTACGGTCAGCACTGGGATGTCAACGCCTTCATCTGCCGAAAGTGGAACCCCAACGACTGGTTCCAGATGCGATTCGGTAAGGTGTGGGAGGTGGATGACGTCAACGGCAACGGCATTCCCGATAACGACCCACGCCTGCCTCTGGACGAGGAACGGCTCGGCAGGATTGCCCGCCCCGGCAACGCGCGCTCCGACGACCTGCGCAAGGCAATGGCAGGGCTTTTCTTCGGCTACCGACTGGATACCGGCTTGCCCGATGGCATCGGGTACCGTGAGGAAGGCGCAACATGGCGTTTGCCGCGTGAGGCGGTGCTGCTGATCCCGTACGGAAACCTCCGGAACTCACCGGAGAGTTGGTTCCGCTATGCACAGGCGCGAAACCGCTTCCTGTCCGCCGACATCTTCGCCGCATGGAACGAGCAAGAACTGCAGTTCGGCATCGCCTGTCACGAAGCCTGCGATGTGGAGATAGACATCGATGCCGACAACAACGGCTGGTTCTCCGGCAATGACAACCTGAATGTTCGCCTGCGCGTGCGAGGCGTCGCGAAGCCGGAAGTCACCGCCCGCGTGTGGGACGGCGCGCTGGGTACGTGGGTAGAATCTCCCGCTCCTTCGCTGGAGGTCAGTACGCTACCCGATGGGCGGTTGCTGTACCGCATCGGCATCCCGCGCGGGGCGATTCGCTGGCAGGCAAACACGCTGGCTGGTGTGCGCATCGCACTCGCCGGCGACACGGGATGGTGTTCCGCTTTCGAGCCCTGGGTACTGATGCAGACGCGCTTTGTGCGTCGGGCGCGGTGAGCGAAGATGGCAACGCCGATTGTTCTGGAAGTGCGTGATTTGAGCGTGCCGCCCCGCGTGCGCTCGGAAGTTTCGTTCACCCTGCGCGAGGGGGAGCGGTTGTGTATATATGGACACAGCGGCGCAGGCAAAACAACCCTGCTTCGCGCCTCGCTGGGGCTAACCCGTTATCGCGGAGAGGTGGTCTGGCACGTGCCCCGTTCCAGTACAGGCTACGCTGCGCAACGCCCTCGCCTGCTCCCGCGCGCTACCACCTTACAGCAGATTCTCTGGTGCGCCCAGTTGCACGGCGTCTCCCTCTCACCGCACGGGAGTCGCATTCATGAACTGCTGAACGGTTGGCGTCTGTGGGCGCACCGACAGAGGATGGCAAGCCGCTTATCCCCCGGTGAGCAGGCGAAGCTGGAGATGTGCTGTGCGATGGCGGTGGCGTCGCGTCTGCTGGTAGTAGACGGGTTGCTGGACACACTGGACGAAGCGACGCGAACAGGGTTCTGGGAAGAAGTGGACGCCCGCTGCGCCCGACGCGAGCTCGCTCTGCTCTACGCTACCAGTTCTACCCGCGAGGCGGAGATGGCGGACCGCGTGCTGTTGCTTCACGAGGGACGGTTGCTGGCGATGGATACACCGGAGCGACTGCGTGCCCGGACGACGCCCGATGTTGTTCGCTTACAGCCTGTGCAGGATTTCGGCAAACAGCAATCGCTGAAAGTATACATCCGGCAAAGCGAAGTGGGTATCATACCGCAGGATAACGGCATAGCAAGGGAGCTCATCCTCCAGCGTATGCCCACGATAGAAGATGTGCTGACCGCTCTGTTGCGTCAGGGAGGATGGCAGTGAAAGCGTTCATGAGGCTGGGGACGATGTGCCTGTGGCTGACGGCAACCAGTCCGGTTTGTTGGGCGCTGATAGCCGTTGCTCTGTATAGCGTATGGAAGTGGCATCTACCTCAATGGGTGTGGTTCTGGATGTTCGTGTGTGTTGCGGTGGTCGGTCTGGTTCTCTCTCTGTTCGTTGAATCCGGGGGAGGTTTATACGACCGTCTCCGGTTCGCCCGATCGGGGCGCATCGTGATGGGCGCAGCAGCGGCAGCGATAACGGTGTTCGCGCTGAGCCTGTGGGCTATCAGCTCCGCCCTGCTAAGGCAACTACCGTAACGCCATTTTCACTATCCTCGGGATGTGAGCCCGCCGCCAGTGGGGGAGTACCGGTCCTTAAAGAAGGTACCGAAACAGAGCCTTCGTGGCATCAAGGGGGTGGAAGAACAGGCGCACCGAACGATGTAGTGCAGAGGTATGCAGGGAACCCCTGTGCGAAGCATCAGGCGCGGTGAGCCATAGTTGGCGGGACGGTCTGTTTTGCCGTTACGACCATCGCTTGCCTCTCCCCCACAAACAACGCTCTTCGTAAGCTTCGCAAAAATTTTTCAAAAAAAACTTTCTGCACCCCTCAAAGACGCGCGTTTTGGTACGAATTTTGCATATATATACCGCAGGAAGGGTCCGATATAAGGGGACACGCCATAAAGCACAGGGGCAAACTATGCTGTTCCTGTCGGCGCCGGGCAGAGCAGCTAGTGAGTCCTAAAGGAGAAAAGGAGGTATCTCGATGAGAATCAACCTGATCAGGCTTCTGCCTGCGGTGTGGGCGATAGCGATGCTGCTGGTTATCAGCCTGGCGCCGATCGCACTGGCACAGCAGGCGAAGAAAACCGCAGCTCCCTCCGGGGTGCCGTTCTTGCTCCTTCCGGGCAGTCCGCTGGACGTGTTCCTCTCTGCGCCCGGAATACAGCCTCCCTTAATCTACAAAACCTCCACTGCACACACCCGCCCCGAAAAAGCCAACCCCAACCGACCTGTCGGTCCCCAATACCTGCAGGAAGGGCAGGCTCTGGGCAACGAGGGCGTAGTGGAAGCAGGTCGCTTCCCTCTCCCCTTCGGCACCAAGGGCGAGAAGGTCGCGCTGGCTTTCCTCAGCGGAGAATACGTGCCACCACAGGGCGAAAAACTGCAACCCGCGCTGGCAAGGCTGGCACAACAGCGCGCCGCGCAACTCTCCACGCAAGGCTCCAGCGCCAGACCGGCAGTATACGCGCTCATCCTGCTCAACGGCAGGCTGGATGAAGGCTTGCAGGCATGGCTGGCAGAGCGCGGAGTGGAACTGTTTGGCTTTTACCCGTATACCGCCTATCAGGCACGCATCCCCGTAGATGCCCTGAACGCGGTGGCATCGCATCCGCAGGTGCGCTGGGTGGGTCAACCCAACCCTGTGCAGAAGTTAGACCCGGAGTTGCTCTACTTCATGGGCAACCAGACGGGTGAGCGCATCTGGCTGTATGTGAACCTGTTCGCAGCAGATGAGAGTGCGAAGGAAGCCATTGCGAGCATGGCGGCGGAGACGGGTGTATACGACCCTTCGCTGGGTGTGTTCGCGATTGTGGCGGATGCGGGGACGGTGAACCGCCTGCTGGACATGGATGCGGTGCTGTTCGTGGAGCCGATACGCCCGTCCCATACCATGCACACACAGTCGCAGGCGTCCATCAATGCCGACCTGTTGTGGTATTACGGACACGATGGTCGTCCTGAAGGTGGGCGTTCCATCAAGGTGGGTGTGATGGACAGCGGTCTGAACATCTACCACTGGGATTTCACCAACATCATCGGTGGCACCGGCGGTTACAACCGCACTACCGAGGCAAACTGGTGGGATGATGTGCACAGTCACGGCACACACGTGACGGGCACGTTTCTGGGCGAAGGTGTGGCGCAGTTCCGGTATCGCGGCGTTGCGCAGGGTCTGCGCAACACCGATGTGGACGGCTTCGACCTGCTTATCAGCAAGGTGTTCCGTCTCGGTGACGACGGACGCGGCGTATCGGAGGGCGACTCGGTCTATCAGGGGCTGCTGGACATGCAGGGGCGCGAAGCGCGCTACACCCGACAGGTGTTTAATTACAGCGGCGGTTCCAGTGGCACAAACCTGACGGGAACGGACGCCTACTCTCGCAAGGTAGACGAGATGTTCCAGCAGGGCATTGTGCCGGTGATCTCTGCCGGGAACGATGGTCCGGGCGGCAGCACCATCGGCAGCCCGGCTGTGGCGAAAGGCGCGTTCACTGTGGGCGCGATATATGATGACGTGCCCGGCTACCTGGACCTGGTGACCGACTACTCCTCGCGTGGTCCTACGGGCGACGGCCGCACCAAACCCGACGTGGTTGCGCCCGGCTCGTGGATCGATTCCTGTAGCAACAGCAGTAACAACGGCTACAGATACAACTCGATCGGCACGTCGATGGCAGCTCCGCACGTCGCCGGACTGGTCGCAGGCATGATAGGGCACTTCAACATGCCTGCCTGGGCGACCAAGTCCACCATCCTCGCCAATGCCATCAACCTCGGACACGCTTCCACCGCACAGGGACGTGGCAAGGTGGACGCCATGCTCTCGCACTACACCGTGGACGGCGGCTGGAGCACCTACTGGGACTCCAACGGGGGCACAGGCAGTCTGAAGACCATCGACTTCAGCCTCAGCAGTAATGTTGCGCTGTTGCGCATCGTGCTGGTGTACCCGGATGCGCCTGCACCGGCAGGTGGAAGCGTCGCGCTCAAAAACGACCTGGACCTCTATCTGGACAAGGAGCCGTTCAGCGGTGGAGCCTCCGGTGAGTGGTACTCCATCTCCAAACGCGACAATGTGGAGGTGATTAACGTCCTCAACGCCACAGCGGGCAATTACCGCATCAAGGTGCACACCTACGCGCAGAACGAAGGAAGCTCTCAGGCGTGGGCGGTTACCCGCAAGATGGTGGTGGGCGACACCACCCCCAACGTCACCATCTCGCTCAGTGCGCCGGTAGCGGTCAAGCCCAATGTCAACTTCGACGTCACCGGCAGCGCGCGGGCGGATTCGTATGTCGCCTCCGGGGTATATGGCGACCTCGACCTGCTGAGTGACGGCATCACCCTCAACGGCATGACCTACGTGCGCTGGGCGCCGGATGGTAGGGAGGAGAGCGTGTATTTCGATGGCACGGACGGCATGAACCAGGGCAACATCCCCGCAGGTTACACTCGTCGCCTGATATGGAGTCTGAAGGGTACCACGGAGGGTAGCAAGAGCATCCGTTACGACATCACCTCCATCAACGGCGGAACCGCCTCGGTGACGCGCACGGTGATTGTGGACGGAACCGAGCCGGGCGGCTGGCGGAACTTCGCGGTGACCGGTGTCGGCTCTACAGGTCTGACCCCCACCTGCACCGTACAGGTGCGGGATGTTCTGTCCGGATTAGCCACCTCGTGGCTGGCCCGGTATCGCTATTCCACCAACGGCGGAAGCACGTGGAGTGGCTGGTACAGCGCTGCAATCACCGGTTCGGACGGCACTACCAACTTCCAGACCATCACCGCAAGCGACGTGCCTTTCAACCAGCAGAGCGCGACGCAGAACAAGATACAGTTCGCGGTGCGCGATATGGCGGGCAACTGGGGCTACAGTCCGCAGTATACGGTTGCCACCAAATACACCACCGTGCTGGACCTGGGCAACGCCTCAGGAACCATCGGGCAGCCCGCCACACTGACCGCTACCCTGCGTCGTGTGGCGGATAACGCGCCGCTGTCTGGCAAGAGCATCAGCTTCGTGGTGGATGGCGACTCCGCCGGTTCTGCCAGCACCAACGCCTCTGGAGTAGTCACCCGCTCGTGGGTAGTGACCGTAGGCGTGCTGGGCGACCGCGGGATGAGCGCATCCTTTGCAGGCGACAGTGCCTATCACGACACATCGGACACCGCCACCTTCCGCCGCTACGCCAACACCGCCGTGACCGTCTCCAACGTGTCGGGTGTACGCGGCGAGACGGTGGCGCTGAAAGCGAAGCTTATCCGCACACACGATGGCGCGGCGATAGCTGGACGCACCCTCAGCTTCAAGGTGGACGGCAACCCGGTCGGCAGTGCGGTGACCAACACCAGCGGTGTCGCCACCACATCGTACGCTATTCCCGCAGATGCTGCGCTGGGTGAGCATCTGATTAAGGTCGTCTTTGCCGGAGATGACCCGCTCAATCCCAGCAGTGGCACGGGCATATTGACCGTCTCCGCCAGCACCCGCCGGGTAGCCGGAACGGTAGACCTGCAGGACTTCAGCGGTGACCCGAGCACGCAGTCGGTAACCATCGAAATCCGCAATCCGGGAAGCACCTCCCCGCTGGAGACACACGTGGTATCTCTGGACGGCAGCAGTCAGTACTCCTTCGACACCGCGCTGAACGGCACGTTTGACGTGGCAGCGAAGGCATCGCACTGGCTGAGGCAAGTGCGGGGTAGCATCTCCATCACGAGCAACGTCACGGTGAACTTCAGCCTGGTCAACGGCGACATTGACGATGACAACGAGGTGACGCTGTTCGACTTCGGGCAGCTGGTCGCTGCGTTCGGCAGTATGCCCGGCGACGGCAACTGGAACCCGAACGCCGATCTGGACGGGGATGAAGAGGTCACTCTGTTTGACTTCGGCATTCTCGTACGCAATTTCGGCGCCATCGGGGACGAGTGATAAACCCCTTACCTGCCTCCCCTCTCCCGAGTCTTCGGGAGAGGGGACAGCGTGAGGGCAACAACCTCAAACTCAAAGGAGGAAACCAGATGAAACGTCTGATGTCCGTGATGACCCTGCTCATCCTGACGGTGAGCGCGTGGGCGCAGCTCCCTGTGTCGTACTGGAGCTTCAAGTGGAACCAGCCCTACACCTGGCCCCTGGCTTCACACGAGTCGCGCGTGTTCAGCTGCGACACACCCCGCCCGCTGGACAAAATCGCGATGGACGACTGGATTTGCACCAGAACCGGTCCCATCGTGCGCGTCAGCTGGTGGGGAGTGCTCTTGACCGGCGCGCAGTACAGCAAGCAGTGGAGCTACTACATCGCTATCTACCGCAACAAGCCGGGGACCTGTGAACCGGAGCCGGATCCTATCTACCGTGCGTGCGTTAGACCGGACGTGCTTCGCTATACCGGTAGATGGGATTGCAAACAGCAAAGGGTCTTCTACTTTTCCGCCCGACTCCCAACCCCCTTCACGCAGCAGATAGAGCAGCACTACTGGATCCAGATCTCGGAGGCGGATAAGGAGAGCGCGAGAGTGGGCGTAGAGGACTTTCGCTGGTCGGCGCACCGTCCCATCCTGCTTTGCCCTGCAGCGCAGGCACCACCTTTCACCCAGCCCATTCTGGACGCCTGCGACAACCAGCCCGATGACCTGGCGTTCCGCCTGTACAGGCGATGCATCATCGGGCATGTGAATCTGGCGGGTTTTGCGGGCAAGCGCATTGCCATTCTGGAACTGCGCACACGTGACGGCAACATCGCCGATATGACGCATGTGCAGATAGACGCTGACGGCTACTTTGAGGTGGACCCGGACGCTCCCGACGACACGTACGATGTAGTGCTTCGTATCGGCAGTGCTCTGCCCGCCGTGCAGAAGAACGTGGTGCTGGGAGACGGCAGCGTGGTGTCCGTCAGCTTCCCCCCTATCCTCCTCGGCGATATCGATGGCAACAATGAGGTCGATCTGTTCGACTTCGGTATTCTGGTCGAGAACTTCGGTGAGATAGGAGAGGAGTAAGGATTCCGTTCTGGAGGGCGAGCCTCGCGATGAGTCGGTTTAGCCCCCCACCCCAGCCCTCCCCGCGAGCGGTGAGAGAGCAATTCCTCCCCCGCCACGGGGGAGGCCAGGAGGGGGGCAACCTCCCCCGTCCACGGGGGCCAGGAGGGGGATTTCGTACGGCTCGGACGGAGCCTCGCCCTCCAGAGGAATGAACCTTAATACACCACCAGTCCGTGCCGATTCCAACCCTGCGAAGGCAGGGTTTTGTTTATGCAGGCACGGCTTCAGCCGTGATGAAATACCAGAAAGCTCCCTCAACACAGGGAAAACTTTTCTCCCGCGCGAACGTCGATAGAGTGAGGTGATTCATCATGACCACCATTGGCGACGTTCTGGCGGTTATCGGCATTGTGGTCGCAACGGTGCTCTCCCTGTGGGCGCTGGTGATGGCAGTAACCCTGCTGTTCGGTGAGCGTACGGGGCGCGCCCGCGAACGGCTCGAACACTCTCCGGGCAAGGTGACACTGCTGGGTGCGGTTATCGCGCTGGTGCTGGGTATCGTCGTCGTGGCGTTGCTCAATCAGCCCGCTCCCCCGCTGAAGCTGGTTGGGTGGATTATCCATCTGCTGATGCTTGTAGTGGGTGCTATCGGCTTCAGCGGGCTGGCAGGACTGGTAGCGCAGCGCCTGACGAAGCTGGAGCCTGCGCTTTCG